>JBBITL010000120.1:0-10039 GCA_037440765.1 Solibacteraceae bacterium | reverse complement strand
CTTCTCCATGACGATGCGGTCGCTGGGGCGGGCGTCGCGCAGTCCCCAGTCGGCAGAGAAGACCTGCTTCAATCCCGCCTCCAGTTGCGCCTTGCTGAAGACCGTCGCCGTCTGGTGAATCTGCTCGGCCTTCGCCCGCCAGACCGGCCGGCCGGGCCTGGAGAGCTCCTGCTGGATCTGCTGCGGCGTGCGCAGCCCCTTCTCCCTGGCGGCCAGAGCCAGCCTGAACAGCGAGGCCAGAAAGTTGAGCGCCAGCGGCATGTACTCCCCCTGCCGCACCAGGATATCCACCAGCCCGAACGCCCGCAGGCGATCCCGCTTTCCAAGCGCATCCACCAGTTCAAACAACGTCGCCACGCTGGAGTCGGGCACCAGGGCCGCCAGATCCTCCACGCCGATCCGGGCGCGCGAGCCGGCCCAGAGCCGCAGTTTCTCGATCTCCGTGGAGACCCGCATGGCGTCGGCCCCGAGCGTGTCCACCAGCGCCTCAATTGCGTCCGCATCCATCGCCAGGCCGGCGGCTGACGCCAGGCCGGCGGCGAGTTCGCGGGCCTCCCCGGCCGTGTATCGCGGGAACTCCACAACCCAGGGAACACCGGCATAGAACTTGAGCACGCGCTCCAGCCTGGCCTTGTCCTCGCCCTCCGTCTCGTAGCGGCTGGCATCCAGCACCATGACCACGCCCGGCGACGGGCGCTCCACGTAGCGGGCCAGCAGGGACTGAGCGCCGGATGCCGCGGGTTTCTCCTCGCCCGCCCCGGCCCCCGCGCGGCCGCGCGGCAGCGCAGCTTCGGCGTTCGAAACCCAGATGAGGCGCCGGGGCGCGAAAAGCGACAGTGAGCAGGCGTCGTCGATGACCGCAGCGAGCGGCGCCCCGTGGAGATCGTGCACCGTCAGGCCCTGCTCACGCTCCTCGGGGCCGAGCACTTTGTCGGCCAGGGCGCGCCGGCACAGCGCGCGCCGGTAGGGCTCCGCTCCGGCGAACAGGCAGACAGGAGCAGGGTCCTGCCGCTTGATCTGCGCAAGAAACTGTTTCGGCGTCACTCCCTCAGAACCTCTCCAGCACGGCGCTGACCACGCTTCGCGCCACGTCGCGGCTCAGCCGCCCCAGCGCGGAGTCGCTTTCCTCGAAATACGTGTCCGCGTCCACACTGACCTCGTAGCGCTCCCGGAACTCCATCCTCTGGCGCGAGAACAGCACCGCGCCGGTGGCCCGCTCGCGCAGAGTGAGATCCAGCAGCACGCTCAGTTGCGCCGCGCTGGCGCGGCCGGTCATCGGATCGTAGGTGGTCGGGTAGGCGTTGTAGCCTATGACCGCGCCCGTCAGAACGGCGTCAGCCGCATTCGCATCAGCAACAACCTGGTACCGCGTGCGCGCGATGAACTCGCGGGCGATGGCCGCGGGCAACTGCTCGGTGAGCTTGTAACGGGTGGTGGCGTTGCCGAAGGCCGGGATGGCGATGCTGCGCACGGAGCGCGGCAGCGCGTCGGCGCGGCCCGCCGCCCGGTAGCCGCAGCCCGCGCACAGAGCGGCCGCCAGCGCCGCACACGCGGCCATGCAAACCAAGGGCCTGTTCACTGGTCCTCGCCCGGCGGGCCGAGCAGCGGGCGCACCACTGCCGCGGCATTCTCCGCCATGAGCCGGAAATTGTCCGCCACGATCCAAAACCAGCACGCGGCTGGATTGTTGCGATCCGCCGTGATCGCGCCCACGGCGATACCGCCCTGGCCGGCGATGCCGACGTGATTCGGCGGCTCCAGGTCGCCCGCGCGCACGTCGACCCGGTCGCAACTGAGCGCCTCGCCCACGGCGCGCAGGTCCGGCGGAGTCTCGAACTCAACGTAAAGGGAGATGCTGTAGCCGTGGAAGACGGGCGCGTGTATCAGCCGGAGGGAAGGCATCGGCGCCGAGGCGCTGCCGCCCAGCAGGCTCGCCAGGTGCTGCTCAATCCGAAGCTCGACGGCCTCCAGGGCCAGCGGAGCGTCTTCCCCATACCGGGCCAGCATGCTGAATCCGGCCTGCGCGTCGAAAACCTCCTTGGGCATGGGCTTGAACGACAGCAGGCTGATGGTCTGCTGGCGCAATTCGTCCAGCCCTTTCTGCCCGCGCTCGCTGGCGGGCTCGAAGATGTGCGCGCATGAGCGTCGCAGCGGGAACGCCGCCCCCAGGCGCAGCAGCGCCAGAGCCAGCGCTACGGCCGCCGGGTGGGCGATCACGTGAACCGTCCCCGCCGGAACGGAGCGCCCGGGCGGCTCAACCATCGGGGCGCGCAGGCGGGCCGCGGGGGCCTGCTCGGCGGCGTACGTCAGGTCCACGACCGCCAACGCGCCGCCCGGCCCGCCGGCAAGCGCCAGCGCCCTTTCGCTGCTGGCCTTGGAGCCGGCCAGAAGCACGATCCGAGAGCGGCTGAGGTTCTCCTCGTCGAGCGCCGTGATCACCATCGGCTCGCCGTCCTGTTCGGTCAGCGTTACCGAACCCTCGTCCACTCCGATCAGGTTGACTTTGACCGCAGGACGCTCTCGGGCGAACACGTCGCGCAGTTCGCGGCCCAGCAGTGACTCGCCGCCGACGATCGAAACGGTTGCGCGTCGCTTCACTGGATCACCCGGCCTGTCCCTCCGGCTCTGGACCGCGGCGATGCAACCGCCGCAGCGCGCCCCCCACCCGGACCACGATCCCGCTGCCCACATAGAACACAGCTATCCCGAGCAGCACAGGCTGAGAGAAATTCCAGATCAAGTAGAACAGCGCGCCCCACAGAATCACGGTCAGCGGCGACAGCGGGCGCAGCAGTTGCATGTCCTTCAGGCTCCGGTAGCGCCAGGTGCTCACCATCAGGAACGAGAGCAGCGCCAGCAGCGCCAGCCACGCCACCGAAAAGGGCCAGTACTCCAGCGGCGCCGAATCGCAGGCGTAGACCACCGCTGCCACCATGCCGGCCGCCGCGGGAATCGGCAGTCCCACGAAGTACTTGCGGTCGGCCCGGCCGGGGTTCTTGGGCACCGGGTTCTTCTGCACGTTAAAGCGGGCCAGCCGCACGGCGCCGCACAACAGAAACAGGAATCCGATGAAGTAGGCCGCCCGGCGCAGGTGCTCCTGAAGGACGGGGTTCGCTGGACCCTCCACAAACTGCGCGCCCCAGGCCAGCGCCAGCACGGCGGGCGCCACACCGAAACTGACCACGTCGGCGAGCGAGTCCATCTCACGGCCGAAGTCGCTGGTGGTGCCGGTAAGCCTGGCGATCCGGCCGTCCAGGCCATCCAGCACGACCGCCACCCCGATCGCCTTGGCCGCCACCTCGAAATGATCGTTGTGGCCCAGGTTCCCTCCCATGGCATGCAGCGCTCCCTCGAAGGACCGGATGATCGCCAGAAACCCCAGGAAGATGTTTCCCGCCGTGAACAGCATGGGCAGAGCGTAGGCCGCGCGCTTTGGCCGGCGGTCGGGACCGGGCTCATACAAATGGTCTCGCAGGCTCAGTCCCATGCTATTTGCTCAGGCCCCCAGTTCCCTGCGCCGCGCGAGCACCGTCGAGCCGGCCCTCACTTTCTGGCCCTCTCGGACTTCCAGCGCCCACTCGGGGCCCAGCAGCACGTCCACCCGCGAGCCGAACTTGATCAGACCGACTCGCTCGCCGGCGGCCACCGTGTCCCCGGTCTTCTTGTAGAAGACCACGCGCCGGGCGATCAGTCCCGCGATCTGGTTGAAGACAACGCGCGTTCCGCCGCCCTCGACAGTCACCGAATTCTGCTCGTTCTCGATCGAAGCCTCCGCACGGTTGGCCGCCAGGAAACGGCCAGGGCGATATTGGACGTTCGTGATAAAGCCCCCGATGGGCGACCGGTTGACGTGCACATTGAAGACATTGAGAAAAATGCTGACGCGGCTGCGCCCGTCGCCCTCCGGCCGAACGGCGACGACCTTCCCATCCGCGGGCGAGACGGCCACCGGGCCCGCTGGAATCACCCGCTCCGGGTCCCGGAAAAAGTACAGGCAGAAGGCGGCCAGCAGCCAGAGCGGCGCTCCCGCCGCCGGATGCGCCAGCCACGACACCAGCGCCCCCGCCGCGGCCAGCGCCGCCGCATAGTAAATGCCGTCCTTGACCATCTTCAAGCCCATTCTCGCATAGGGCCGGCGGGATCACCTCTCCGTCGCCTGCTATAATGACCAGTTTCCATGCCGATCCTGGACATAGATGAAATCTGTCAGATTCTCCCGCACCGCTATCCGATGCTCCTGGTGGACCGCATCCTGGAACTGGAGCCGGAACGCATCGTGGGCATCAAGAACGTCACCGTGAACGAGCCCTTCTTCCAGGGCCACTTCCCGGACTTCCCCGTTATGCCCGGCGTGCTGATTGTCGAGGCCATGGCCCAGGTGGCAGGCGTGCTGGTTCTCAAGGGAATCCCGGACCGCGCGAGCAAACTGGCCCTGCTGGCGGGCGTCGACAACGCCAGGTTCCGGAAGCCCGTGCTGCCGGGCGACCAGTTGCGCATCGAGATGAAGGTGATCAAGAGGAAGGCCAGCGTGGCCAAGATGCTGGGCACGGCCACCGTGGACGGCGTGGTGGTGGCCGAGGTCGAGGTGATGTGCAAGCTGGCCGACCGCCCCGGCAAGACCGCCGGGTAGCCCCCCATGCCGATTCACCCGACCGCGATAGTAGACCCCGCGGCCCGCGTCGCCGAATCCGCCGACATCGGTCCCTACTGTGTCATAGGACCGGAAGTGGAGATCGGCGCACGCACCCGCCTGATGGCGCACATCTTCGCCGAAGGCCCCACCTGGATCGGCGAGGACAACGTCTTCTTCCCCTATGCAACGGTCGGGGTGGCCAACCAGGACCTCAAGTACAAAGGCGAGCGCGCCGAGACCCGCATCGGGAGCCGCAACAGAATCCGCGAGTTCGTCACTATCCACCGCGGCACCGAGGGCGGGGGGCTGCTGACGTCGATCGGCGACGACAACCTGCTGATGGCTTACGTGCACGTGGCGCACGACGCCCGAATCGGCAACCACGTAATCCTGGCCAACGGGGCCACCATCGGCGGCCATGTCACCGTGGGCGACTGGGCAATTGTCGCCGCCTTGAGCGGGGTCCACCAGTTCTGCCGCATAGGCCGGCACGCCATGGTGGGCGCCGCCAGCGCCGTCACGCAGGACGTGCTCCCCTTCTCTATGACTGTCAGCGAACGGCCCATACGCGTGTTCGGCGCCAACAGGACCGGTCTGGAGCGCCGCGCCTATCCCGCCGCGACCATCGACAGCCTCCAGAAGGCGTTCCGGCTGCTGACCCGCGCCGGCCTGAACACGGCCCAAGCCGTCGAGCGCATCCGGGCCGAGATCCCCTCCACGCCCGAAATCGAAGAGATTCTGGCTTTCATCCAGACCTCCGGACGTGGCGTAATAAAGTAGGGGCCGGGCACGCCCGGCCCGGGCCTGAATGAAATACGCCCTTATCGCAGGCAACGGCCGCTTCCCCATCCTGGCCCTGGAGTCCGCCCGCAAGCTCGGCCACGAGGTGGTGGCGGTAGGCATCAAAGAAGAGGCCTCGCCGGAGATCGAACCACTGGCCTCCCGCTGTTACTGGATCTCGCTCGGAGAGTTGAGCCGGCTGATCGAAATCCTGAAGCGGGAAGGAATCCGGGAGGTCATCATGGCGGGCCAGGTCAGGCACGCGCAGATCTTCTCCGCCATCCGTCCCGACTGGAGGCTGGTGAAGCTGCTCGCCTCGCTGACGACGAAGAACACCGACTCGCTGATCGGCGGCGTGGCCAAGGTCCTCGCCGATGAGGGCATCCAACTGGCCGATTCCACGGCGCTGCTGAAACCCCTCGTGGCGGACGCCGGATGCCTCAGCCGGCGCAAGCCGTCGGCCGAGGAACAGGCCGGCATGGCGTACGGCCGCCGCGTGGCCTCCGCGCTCGCGGGCTTCGACATCGGCCAGAGCGTGGCCATCGCCGGCCGCGCCTGCGTGGCGGTGGAGGCCATGGAGGGCACCGACGCCATGCTGCGGCGCGCCGCCGGACTGGTGAACGGTAGCCCCCTGTGCCTGGTGAAGGTCTCGCGGCGCAGAAAGCACCTCCTGTTCGACGTGCCCGTGGCCGGCCCGTCCACCATCGAAGTGATGCGGGAAACCGGCACGACCGCCCTTGGCGTGGACGCAGCGCGCACACTGCTGCTGGACCGCGAGGAGATGCTGGCCGCGGCCGACACCGCTGGAATCTGTGTTGTCGGTTTCGCTCCGGAGGACTGACTGGCTGTGAACAAGATTCGCGTGGCCGTGGTGGGAACGGGCGAGTTCGGGCGGCGCCACATGCGCGTCGTGGCGCAGTCGGAGAGGGCCGAACTGGTGGCTGCCCATGACCTCAACTCCTCGCGCGCGGCGGCCGCCGTGGCCGAACACGGCGGCGAGGTCGTCGAGGACCTGCGCGCCCTGGGGGGCCTGGTGGACGCCGCCGTAGTGGCTGTCCCCACCACGGCTCACGTGGAGACCTCATGCGCGCTCCTTGAGGCCGGCATCGACGTCCTCGTGGAGAAGCCCATCGCGCCCGACCTCGCCTCAGCGCGCCGCCTGGTCGAGACCGCCAGGTCCGGCGGCCGTGTACTGCAGGTGGGGCACCTGGAACGTTTCAACCCGGCCGTCCGGGCCCTGGCGGAGGTGGCTCGCCTTCCCCTGTTCTTCGAGGTCCACCGGCTGAGCCCCTTCACCCCCCGAAGCCTGGACGTGGACGTCCTGCTGGACCTGATGATTCACGATATCGACATCGTGCTGTCGCTCGTGGGCGCCATGCCGGAGGAGATCCGGGCCGCGGGGATCTCGATACTGAGCCCCAAAGTGGACATCGCCAATGTACGGCTGGCCTTCCCCGGCGGTTGTGTGGCGAACCTGACGGCCAGCCGCGTCTCTACAGAGCGGGTGCGCAAGCTGAGGCTTTTCCAGCCGCATCAATACCTTTCGGTGGACTATTCCCGGCAGGACCTGTTTTCGCTTTGCGTAACACCCGGCCAGGGTATCGCGTCCAATCCTTTGCCGGTGGAGAAGGACGAACCCTTGCGTCTGGAGTTGGAGAGCTTCTTCGAGTGTGTCGAAACGCGCCGGCCGCCAAGGGTCAGCGGCGAAGATGCCTGCCGGGCGCTGGAGGTCGCCCTCGCAATTGGAGCGAGGATCGAGGAGCACTCCAGGATTGTCAAGGAGTCCCTGGCCGCGGCTTCGAGGGGGTAGATGGCTACGAAGGCCCAGCCGGACCTGGCCGTGTGGGGGGAGATCAACCTCCTGCCGCTCGGCCAGACCCGTGAGGCGGCGGCTCGCGCCCGCTGGTCGCAACTGGCTTCGGTCGGGCTCCACCTGTTCGCGGCAGCGCTACTGGTCTTCACGCCCCTGGGTCGGGGGACGGTGCAGGACGTGACCAGAGTGCTGGTCGATCTCAAGGAGCCGATCACCCTGATCGCACCGCCTTCGGAACTGACCCAGGCGGCCCCGAACGTGGGCAAGGTTGGCAAGGAGTTCAACCTGGAGAGTCTGCTGCCGCGGCCGCGCCTTTTTTCGCCGCCCGCGGAGAAGCCCGGCGCGCCGCCGGTTGTCGCTGTCCTGCCCGAGCCTCCCCCGATCCAGGCGTCCATCCCTGACTTGCTGGCCTTCGGAGAAGTGCCGGAGGGCGTGCGCTTGCCGCCCCCTCAGATTCAGCCGGTGGAGAAGCCCAAGCTAACCCTCCAGCCTCCGGGTTCGCAGGCTGGCCTGGGGGCGGTGAAGCCTCCGGCAGCATTGCCGGCCCCGAGCGCCCCCGTCGGTGAACTGGCTCGGGACCTGGCGCGCGGCCGCGGGACCAGTCCTCTCGTCGTGGAGGACTTCGGCCCGGCCCCGGGCGCCTTCGATCCTGGCTGGCCGGCGGCCCCTTCCCCGACCCGGACCGGGAGCAGCCTGGAGCTGCTGAGCGACCCGCGCGGAGTGGACTTCAAGCCCTACCTGGTCCGCATTCTGGCGTCGGTGAAGCGCAACTGGATGGCGGTGATTCCGGAAAGCGCCAGGCTGGGCCGCCGCGGGCGCGTGGTGCTCCAGTTCATCATCAACAAGGATGGCTCCGTGCCCAGGCTGGTGATCGCGTCGGCTTCAGGCACCGAGGCGCTGGACCGCGCCGCGGTGGCGGGCATCAGCGCGACCAATCCGTTCCCTCCGCTGCCCGACGACTTCCGCGGCGACAGCATCCGCCTCCAGTTCGTCTTCCTCTACAACATGCCGCGGTGAGTGGCCCCCCGTGCACGGCCCCACGGAACCGCGAGCGTGAGCGAGCGGACAGCCGAAGCGCCTCAACGGCCGGCGAAGCCGAGCTTGGCCCTGTTCTCCGCCCACCAACCCTTCCAGAAGGCCGCGTACTCCTGGGGAGTCTTAGTGGAATCCCGGATTGGCGTGTATTCGTGCACGGCCTCAGTCCGCCACGGTCCGAAGGTTCGCCCTTGGCCTGGCTTCAGTACAGGGACATTGCCGTGGGCGTCCGCAAACAACGCGTAGTCGCTCAAGAAGCGCGCTGCGTGAAGTTGAGCCGTGGGGTCTTGACTGTCCAGGAATTCGATCATGGCCGGCACGATGGCCTTCGTCCCAATTTTCCGCAGCGCGGACGCCACCGCTGCGTCGAAATCAGTAGCCCCCAGGTGCATCGAAGTGAGTTGCAGCAATGGCGCGATGGAGGACTCGCCGTTCGGCCTATACTCCGTCCCCAGTGCGAATGTGATAGCGGGGAACATCCGGTGTGACCGGAGCGCGGCTGCCCTTTCCGCAAGCAGGGGGAGAGCATCATCGGATCCCAAACGCAGCATCGTCAACAACCCCAGGACCTGGTGGTGCGCTGATGCGGATCGAAGGAGAACTCTCGCAGCCGCGAGCGAGTCCTGGAGCCACTCTTTGCCCAAGCTCGCCGCGACCATATCTCTTAGCGTGCCAGCCGGCTCCGGGGTGGAGAGGTACATGTCGACCAGGGCCGCGAGGACTCGCTGGTGAACGGGATCGCCGGCAGCAGGCAGATCCGGGATCACGGCTGCCGGCTCTGGGATCTGAGGTGACCGGAGCCGCAGGAACACCTCGTCGTCAACGAAGTCACCCGTCGCCAGCGGCAAGACCCGGAATCCAGCGCCCTGCCGCTGCAGGAACCAAATACCCGCCGTGTCCACCATGCTTCCAGGCAGCACGTCCTCTGGTCTCTGCGCGTTGATCGACATCATCGGGGAAGGTTTCAGTTCCACGGTGAGAACCGACGGTGGCGTCTCCCCCTTTATAGTGCGGGCAATTCTTAACCGTATGTCGACGGCGGACCTTGTTGCGCTGGCAACATCCTCGATCGAGGCGACCACGATGAGGTCCGCGTGGTCACCGACTGTCCGGACTGACAGCGGGCCGGAGAGGCCGGCCCACAGAGATCCCTGGAGAACCAGGCACAAACCAGCGAGTCTCAGCAAGCCTCTGTTCATACTCCTCATGGTGCCCGTCCTATTGTGTCCTGCCGTGATCCTGGTAGTATTCAATCGTTCCAGAGTAGACCTGAGTCCCTCCCCCGGAGCCGACCGTGTCCGTTCCGACTCGATAGGTCTGTGGGGCATATTTCAGCAGGGTGTTGTGCGTGAACGGCGGGTTCGAGGGCGTGAAGACAGGAGTTGGGTTGTAGGAGCCCCAAGCCCCGATGTGGTCCCGGAATATTTACATGTTTTGAGGGTAGTTGAAGGTCGGTGCTCCCTGCGGCTGGGGTCCGGCCAGCCAGACACAACCCCAGGGTTCTGCAACGTGCCAAACGTCTCGTGCAGAGGCAGTCCAATCATCGCCTGCGCAGGGCTACAGGTATCGGCCACGGCCCAATAGACGTCGCTAAGGTATCCACCGTTCCAAGCCTGCGTGCTATCAGTATCCGTCCGGCGATCCCATCTTCCCTGGCCGAGCTGATGGGGGAGCACATCGCCCTAATCCGCAGGCCCGGCCGCGGATCATCTCCGACAACGGACCGCAATTCCTTGCCCGGGACTTCAAAGAGTTCATCCGCATCGCCGGCATGACTC
>JBBITL010000119.1:0-10238 GCA_037440765.1 Solibacteraceae bacterium | reverse complement strand
AGCAGCGTGGTTCCCAGGAGCCAAAGCCCCTCGCCCTGGCGATCCGGCGGGAAACCGCGGTTGCGGGCGTCTTCCAGGTCGCGGGCGGCCTGCATTAGCCGGCCTTGTCGGGCCTGACCGCGGAAATGCCCGGCCTCGTAGGCCGCCGCCGCGCCGAGCACGAAGGCCGGGCCGCCGAGTTCCTCGGTCGCGAGCGTTCCCTCGGTCCGCAGCCGCCTGGCCAGACGCGCCGCTTGCTGGAACTGCCCCGCGTCGAGGGCCGCCAGGGCCTCTTCGAGCGAGGTGGGCGGCGGCAGGCTCGGGGCCCGGCTGGCCAACTTCCAGACGACGAACACGCCGGCCAGGGCCGCCCCGGTCGCCGTGACGAGCATCGCCGCGCGGAGCCGGTTCCCCGATGCCCAGGCCGCCAGCCCGCCGCAGCCCAAGAGCGCCTGGAGCTTCACTTCGAGCTACGCGGTGAGGGAAACCGTGGACGGGAACGTGTTTCTGCAAGACATCGGTGCCAACGCCCGCAAGCGCTCCACAGTCACCACCGGCGCCCTGGGGCTGGCGCTGGGCTACGGACGGACACCTGCGTTCAGGGCGGCGTTCAGTTACACACCCGAGATCGTGCGCTACCACAGCCACGCCTCGGAGAACCACGTAGCGCACCGCGCGGGGGCCAACTTCAACGGCAGCTCCGGGAGAACCGCCTGGGAGTTCACGAATTCTCTGGTCAGGATCGACGGCAGCGACCAGGGGCCCATTTTCGACGTGGCCAACCGCGGCGACATCCCCGCTATCGGAGGCATCCCGCTGCGCGACCGGAGGGACGCCGCAATCGTGCGCAACGGCTTCAGGCTGACGCACACGCGGCGGGACTGGTTCGTGCGGCCGGTGTTCACCTCGTACATTCACGACTTCCGCACCGGGCAGCGCGCGCGCACGGGCGCTTACGCCGGGTACGAGAACTACGTCGACCGGTACGAATTGAGCGGCGGCGTGGACGCCGGCTACGGGGTCGCTCCGAAGACGTGGCTGGTGGCGGGCCACCGGTATGGGCGCCAGCAGCAGGGCGAGTTGCTCGGGGTGAAGAGTCCCTACTCCAGCAGCTACCACCGGGTGCTGGCCGGCGTGGAGGGATGGCCGGCAAGCTGGCTGAGGCTGAACCTGCTGGGCGGGCCGGACTTGCGGAGCTTCAAGATGCGCCCGGCAGGGTTCGACGCGGACGAGATGCTGTGGTTCATCAACGCCTCGGCGAGCTGGCTGCCCACCGGGCGCGACACGGTCACCGCCACACATGCCCGCTATGAGCAGCCGGCGTTTTCGAGCCACAGCGTATACGAGGACATCGTCTACGAGCTGGCCTGGCGGCGCCAACACACGCAGAGGATTCTGGCCACGGCCGGCTTCAGGGTACACGGCGGCGACTGGCAGGCGCCGGTCAACCGCGAGGACTGGATCTACACGCCCAGCGCATCGTTGAGTTACACCGTCAACAGGCGGCTGACCGCCGAGGCGGCCTGGTCGCACGACTCGGTGAGGTCGCGTGTCCCCAACACGGCGGGGCGCGAATTCACACGGCACTTGTTCATAGCGGGACTGCGGGGCTCGTTCTGAGCCAGCGAGGCGGGAAGTTCGAACCCAACTAAGGAGCCCTATATGGATCTGAGGGCGAAGATAGTGAAGGAGAAGGAAGACGAGGCGGTCGTCTCCCACAATACCCGGCTGGGACTCGGCCTGTTCGCGGTGTACGCGGCCATATACGGTGGCTTCATGCTGATGAGCGCCTTCGCTCCGCAGTTCATGAGCAGGCCGGTTATGGGCGGAGTCAACGTGGCTGTGACGTACGGCTTCGGGCTGATCGTGGCGGCGATCGTGCTGGCCCTGGTCTACGGGGCACTCAGCCGGAAATCCTGAAGAGGGAGCAAACACTTGATCCACGCAACTTCGATCACCGCCATCATCGTATTCCTTTTTTTCGCCGGAGCAGTACTGGGCATCAGTTTCTACCTGGGCCGCCGGGCGAAATCAGCCTCGGGCTACTTCGCCGCCGGCGGAGGCATCCACTGGGGCGTCAACGGCGTGGCATTCGCCGGAGACTATCTGTCGGCCGCCTCGTTTTTGGGCATCTGCGGGATGCTGGCGTTCTTCGGCTTCGACGGGTTCCTGTATTCGATCGGGTACCTGGCCGGCTGGATTGTGGCGCTGTTCATTGTCGCCGAGCCGCTGAAGCGGCTGGGCCGGTTCACGTTCGCCGACGCGCTGGACAACAAGTTCAACTCACGCGGCATCAAGCTGGCCGCAGCCATCAGCACACTGGTGGTGAGTTGCTTCTACCTGATCCCGCAGATGGTGGGCGCCGGGGCGCTGGTGCAGCCGCTGCTGGGCTTCCCGCATTATGTGGGCGTGCTGGTGGTGGGCACGGTGGTGACGCTGATCGTCACCACGGCCGGCATGGTCTCGACCACCTGGGTCCAGTTCATCAAGGGCGGCATGCTGGTGATGTTGTGCGCGGTCATGACCGTGCTGATCCTGATGCGCGGGGTGACCACCAGGCCCACCACCGCTGACGGCGAACCCGTGCGGCTGATGCGCGCGGGCATTCCCGCCGCTGAGATCACCGGCGCGGCGGGGGCCGAGGTGCTGCCGGAAGAGGGCGCCTGGCGGAACACGCCTTATGTGCGCGTCCGCAATGCAGCCGGCGTGGTCTCGGTCTACCGGAAGCAGGGCGACACCCTGTCGGAAGCGCAGACGCTGCGGGTGCATCCGGACGGCCGGAAGTTTGTCAACGGCCTGCCGCGCGGCAAGCAGGCGGGAGAGGCGGACCTGCTGCCGGTGGGCTATGCCTCGAAGCTGCCGGGCGGCGTGGAGCAGACCGGACCGCTGGGCCCCTTCGCTTTCATCAGGACCATGCAGCAGAGCGAGGTGGTTCTGTGGGGCTCGGAGAAGCTCACCGAGGCCGACGGCAGCGTGACCACGGTGTACTTCCAGAAGCCAACCGCCGGCGACGACTTCATGACGCCGGGCTCCAGCCCGACCTTCCAGAAGGTGCGCGGCACGAAGCTCTTCGACAAACTCGACTTTTTGTCGCTGATGCTGGCCCTGTTCTGCGGCACGGCATCGCTGCCGCACATCCTGATCCGCTACTACACGGTTAAGGACCAGGTGAGCGCCCGCAAGAGCACCGTGGTGGGCATCGCCGCCATCGGCTGCTTCTACGTGCTGACGCTGTTCCTGGGCCTGGGCGCCATGACCAGCGGGGCGCTGGACGTGACGGACTCCAACATGGCGGCGCCGCTGCTGGCCCGCAGCATCAGCGAGCTGCTGTTCGCCGTCATCTCGGCGGTGGCGTTCACCACGGTGCTCGGCACCGTGAGCGGCCTGATTATGGCGGCCAGCGGGGCGGTGGCGCACGACCTGATGAGCAACGTCCTGAGGATCCCCATGGACGAATTCCGCAAAGTGGCCGCCGCGAAGGTGGCCTCGCTGTGCGTCGGCGTGCTGGCCATCGCGCTCGGCATCCTGTTTGCGCGGATGAACGTCAACTTCCTGGTCGGGTGGGCCTTCAACATCGCGGCCTCGGCGAACCTGCCGTCGCTGATCATGCTGCTGTTCTGGAAGCGCACCACCAAGCAGGGCATCACGGCGGCCATCATAGTGGGCATGGTCTCCTCGCTCACCTGGATACTGATGAGCGCGCAGGCTTACAGGGACGTGTACGGCTGGAACCCGGCCGACGCCATCGTACCGTTCAGCCAGCCGGCGATCGTCACCGTCCCGCTGGGGTTCCTGGTGCTGATCGTGGTGTCGCTGTTGACGCCGCGGCCGGCGGCCGCCCGCGCCAGCTAGGGCAGGCTGGGATCGGCGGCGCAGAGGAGAAGTCGCTTCTCCTCGGTGTCCCACAGGACGAGGGTTCCGGAGGGGGCGTCGAAGTCGTCCCCGGCGCACACGAAGCGCGTGTCATCGACGACCGCGTCGTGGGAGCAGTGAAAATGTCCGAAGCCCCACGCGCGGGGCCGGTAGCGCAGATCGCGCCAAAGCCGGGTGAGCTGCTCCTCGCCGCGGTCGGCCTCTGGCCCGGGATCGAAGCCGGCGGCGCGGATGTGCTGGTCGATGTTGTGCTCGTGGCCGCCGCCTCCCAGCACGCCGATGCCGATTCCGGCGGGACAGGAATGCGTGACGATCAACTCCGGCCGCTCGCGGTTGAACAGAGCCGCGGCCTGCTCCCGCTGACGGCGAAGGATATAGTTGGGGAAGCGGCTCAGGAGGTTGTGCCGCTGCGGGCGGTCCACGTGCAGGGCGCCGCCCATGAAGCCCACGCTGGAGGCGCCGAAGCGCGCCACTGACGGCCGCGGCTGGTAGAACAGGTTGAACTGCTCGCGCCAGGCCTGGGCCTCGCCTGCGCGGAGAGCCTGCCGCAGCCAGCGGTGGTCTTCGTGGTTGCCGTCGATCACGTGAAGCGGGACCGGGTAGCGGACGCGCGCTTCACGCGCGCGCAGCATGCCGGCCTTGTAGAAGCCGAAGTCTCCGGCCTGGATGGCGGCGGCGATCTGGAAATCCGCCCGCGCCCTCCACAGAAACTCCGCCAGCCTTTCGAACTGGCCGTGCACGTCACCCACCAGGAGAACACGCATGGGCTCAGGCGGTGCGCGCGAAGTCCGCCTCCAGGCGCGCCTGGAAGACGGAAATATCGGCGAAGACTTTCTTGAGGATAGCGCGCTCCAGCGCTGTCAGTTTCTTCAGGTCGATGTAGTTGTCGGGCTCCGTCCCCGCGCTCCACTGGGCGGCCTGGTGAACCAGCCGCATCTGCATCAGCGCGGAATAGGCCTGAACCAGTTCATCGTGGCTGGAGGGCAACAAAGCGCCCTCGTCGCGCAGCCGGCGCAGGCGCTCCAGCGTGCTGGTTTCCACGTGGCCTTCGCGCAGGGCGTACATGCGCGCGAAGTTCACGAGCGGAACGACGGCGCTCTTGATGTTGAACGCGTCGGGGTGCTTGCCGGAGTGTTCCGGCTGGATGTTGCCGAAAAAGCCGATGGGCGGCTTGAATTGGAGTGTGCTCTGGGCCAGGTGAAAGAAGAACGCCGGCTGCCCGCCTTTGAGCAATTCACGCAGGTGCTGGCGCAGTTGGACGACGTGGCCGGCTTCGCCCCAGGCGCAGCGGAAATCGAAGACGATGTTCACGTCCAGCAGGTCCTGAGGGCTGGCGACAGTCACCCAGTTGGTGAAGTCCTCGCGCCAGCGGGCCAGCGGCTTGCACCAGCGGGGGTTGCCGGCCATTGTGCCACCCAGGCACTTGCGATAGCCGGCCCGGTCGAGCCAGTCGCACACCTCCGCGCCCAGCCGCAGGAAGTAGGCCTGCGTCTCCGCTTCCCTGCCGCCGGCAACGTCCGCGTAGACTATGGCGTTGTCCTGGTCGGTGGCCAGGGTCTGCTCGCCCCTGGCCGCGCTGCCCATGACCAGGAAAGTGTAGGGGACGGGCGGCGGGCCGAGCGCGGCCTCGGCAAGCTCGATGAGCCGCACGAGCACGGCGTCGGAAACCGCGGCCATGATGCGGGTGATGTGCTCCACCCGGGCGCCGCTTTCCAGCAGCGCTTTCACAAACGCCGGCAGCTTGGCCTGGCTGTCCTTAAGCGCGCCGGGGAAGGGGGCGGTCTTTATTTCGCCCAGCAGCACGGCCAGCGCATGCCGCTGGGCGTGCAGAATCTCGGCCCCCGTGAGGACGCCCACGGCCGCGCCGCGCCCGTCCACCACCACCAGGTGCTGGATCTTCCGCTCCTGCATGGCCAGCGCCGCCTCGAACAGCAAGGCGTGCCCGGAGATGCGCTCCAGCGGCGCGCTCATGATCCTGGCGACGGGCAGGGCCGTGTCCGCGCCGGCCGCCAGCACGCGGTTGCGCAGGTCCTGGTCCGTCACGATACCCACCGCATCGCCGTCCGGACCGTTGACCAGTATGGCGCTGGACCGTGCCTGCGCCATCAGGGCGGCGGCCTTGCCAATGGGGGTGTCCAACCCGCAGCTTGGCGCCGCCGATTCCAGCGGCCGGATGGACCGCGTGGCCAGCGGCAGCATGCTTTGCAGGTCAGCCAGGAGGCGGGCGAGGGTTTCCTCAGTCTTACCCCTGGCGGAAGCGTCTTTCAGGGAGAAGATCTGGCCGCTGCGCTCGCCCAGGGCGATGGGTGCTTCAGCCACCAGCACGTTCACGGCTTCACCCTGCTTCGTGATCAGCCTGGCCCGGCGTTCCGACCCGGCACCCGCCGACGGCACCGCTTCCAGAACCCGATCCAGCGGCAGCGCCGAGAGCTCCTCTTCGGTGTAGCCCAGCATGTCCAGGAGCGTTCTGTTGCCGTAGACGGGGCGGCCCTGCATGACCAGCAGAATGCCCTCGGTCGAGCCCTCCACCAGCAGACGGTACTTCTCCTCCGACTGGCTCAGGGCGACGGCGGCCCTCCAGCGTTGCTTCTCCAGGTCCAGGCCCTGCTTGATGATGAACGCAAGCAAGGCTCCCATGACAACCGATATTCCGACCGAGAGCTGAAGCACCCGCCGGATGATCAGGCTGATCTCGCGGGCGATGTCCTCCAGATAGACGCCTGTGCCTACCATCCAGCCCCACGGCTCGAAGCCCTTGACGTAGGAAAGCTTCGGCCCGACCCGCGTGGCGTCGTCCTTCCATTGCCAGACGTATTCGAGATAGCCGTCGCCCGACTGCCGGACCATGGCGGCGGCTTCCACGAACAGGTTGTTGCCCGCCGGATCGGCGTAGCTGGAAAGGTCCTGGCCGTTCAACTCCGGAAGGTAAGGATGCATCACCATGCGCGGATGAAGGTCGCTGATCCAGAAGTAGTCCTTGCCGTCGTCCCCGAACCGCAGGCGCTGGATGCGGGCGGCGGCC
This sequence comes from Solibacteraceae bacterium, assembly GCA_037440765.1. Lineage (GTDB taxonomy): Bacteria > Acidobacteriota > Terriglobia > Bryobacterales > Bryobacteraceae > DTKY01. Next base: position 3,364 of record JBBITL010000119.1, on the reverse strand, counting down.
GCCTGCTGCGCGGCCTCGCGCGTGAGCGCGCCGCTCTGCTCCTGTTCGTGCAACCCGGCCAGTTCGCTCCACGCCACCTGGGCCAGCTCCCGGATGGTCTCCTTCTTGCGCTCGATGATGTTGCGCTTCATGGCGGGGACGATGACCGCGAAGATCAGCCCCAGAAACAGGCCGAACGTCAGCACAGTAGGAGAGAGGATGTTGAGCACGAAGTGCCGCCAGGGCCGCCGCAACTGCTGTGCCGCGTCAACTTCCCGGTTCTCTGGCCGCAACGGAAGCCACCTCCGGCCGCGTGGGCGGGCACTCCCGGGCAACGGGGCGCACGGAGGCTTCCACGCCATCGCACATATGCTCTATGCTGGATGCTACCACACGGCCGGCGCCATCCCGGCGGGCGGCCGTGCTAATAAGGAGAGGGTATTCCTCGTGGCGAAGATCAGAATGGCCGGCAAGAAGAAAACCGCCGCCCAACGGCCGGGCGGCGCCATTCCCTGCATAATCCTGGTGGTGACGGGCATCGTCCTGATGTCCCTGCTGTTCTACGCTATCCTGAGGACCGCCTCCTGAGCCATGCGCCCCGATAACCGGACCCCGTTCGAGATGCGCCCGCTGCGCATCACCACCGGCTATCTGCAAACCGCCGAGGGGTCGGCGCTCATCGAAGCCGGCCATACGCGGGTGCTGTGCGCCGCCACCATTGACGACTCCGTGCCCCATTTCCTGCGCAACCGGGGGCGGGGCTGGATCACCGCCGAGTATTCCATGCTTCCCCGGTCCACCGTAGAGCGCACCCAGCGCGAGGTCACCAAGGGAAGGCCGAGCGGGCGGACGCAGGAGATACAGAGGCTGATCGGCCGCTCGATGCGCTCGGTGGTGGACCAGACAGCTCTGGGCGAGCGGACCGTCATTCTGGACTGCGACGTCCTTCAGGCCGACGGCGGCACGCGCACGGCAGCCATCACCGGAGCGTTCGTGGCCATGGGCATCGCGCTCTCGCGGATGGTTGAGTGCGGAGGACTGAAGACCATGCCCATCCGGGACTACGTGGCGGCCATCAGCGTGGGAGTTGTCCAGGGCGAACCGCGCGTGGACCTGTGCTACGAGGAGGACTCGCGCGCCGAGGTTGACATGAACCTGGTCATGACCGGCGCGGGGCGCTTCGTGGAAGTGCAGGCCACGGCCGAACAGACTCCCTTCGACGAGAGCCAGTTGCAGCGGCTGCTGGAGATGGGGCGCGCCGCCATCCGGCAGGTTCTCGAGATTCAGAAGGGCATCGTCAGGCTCTCGTGAATCTCTACGCGGCCACCACCAACCGGGGGAAGCTGCGCGAGTTCCGGCTGGCCGTCGAGCGGTTCGGAGGCGGCGCGGTCAAGCTGCTTCCGCTAACGGGCATGAGCGAAATCCTAGCGTGCGAGGAAACCGGCGCCACGTTTGAGGAGAACGCGGCTCAGAAGGCCCTGTACTACAGCCGGCAGGCGCCCGGACTCCTGTTCGTGGACGACTCGGGGCTGGAAGTTGCGGCGCTAGGCGGCGAGCCCGGCGTGCGGTCGGCGCGTTTCGCTGGCGAGGGCGCCGGCGACAAGGCCAACAACCGCCTGCTGCTCGAAAGGCTGGCGGGAACCGGCGACCGCGCGGCGCGGTTCGTCTGCGTCGTGGCGGTGGCCGAGAGCGGGATGCTGCTGGCGACGTTCCGGGGCGTGGTCGAAGGACGGATCACGGAGGCGGCGCGCGGATCGAGCGGTTTCGGATACGATCCCCTGTTCTTCTACCCGCCGTTCGGCTGCACGTTCGGCGAAGTCACTGAGGATCGCAAGCTGGAAGTGAGCCACAGGGCCAGGGCGCTCGAACAGATGGTCCGGTGGCTGTTGCGCGCGGGGGACGCGGAGGCGTGAGCATCGTGGACGCCGCCGTGCGCCGGTTCCGCGCCGCACGCATGCGGCGGTTTCTGGCGGCTTTCGGAGTCACACAGGAGACCCGGATACTGGACGTGGGCGGCACTCCCCTCAACTGGCTGCTCGCCACGGTTCGCCCGCGGGTCACGCTGGTGAACATGCCGAGGGCGATCGAACCGTTGCCGGGCGGTTTCCGGATGGTGCCGGCCAACGGCTGCGAACTGCCCTTTGCTTCGCAATCGTTCGACATCGTTTTCAGCAACTCGGTGATTGAGCACATCGGGGACCAGCATGCCCGCCGGCGGTTCGCCGGGGAAATCCGCAGAGTGGGGAGGCGCTACTGGGTCGAGACTCCGAGCCGCTGGTTTCCGGTGGAGCCTCACCTGCTGACGCCGGTTGTTCACTACCTGCCGCGCCGCTGGCAGGAGCGGCTCGTCAGGCGGTTCACGGTGTGGGAACTGCTGGAGCGGCCCTCACCGGACCGCCGCGAGTACTACATCGCGCACTATCTGAACGAGGTGCGGCTGCTGGACGCCGCCGAGCTGGCGCACCTGTTTCCCGAGGCCCAGGTTGTCCGGGAGCGGTTTCTGGGCCTGACCAAGTCGCTGATAGCGATGCGCGGGTGACGGCCTCGCCCGCCGCACCCACTTGCCTCTGGAGACGCGGCTGCGCTGGGCGGCCTTGCGCAGGCGGCTGTCCAGCTCGGGCGAAATCAGAACCTGGAGCCGGCGGCTCATGTGAACATACTGACGTACTTCGCGAGGGCGCACCGCCGGCGCGCCTTACCGGGCCGCGGTCCAGGCGAGGAACGCCGCGATGGTCTTGCCGTCGACCAGGCGGCCGCTGCGGATCATCCGGTGGATCTCGGCGGGGGTAAACCAGCGCGAGCGGATGCGCTCGTCCGCCATCGGCTTCGGCTCCCCCCTGGTGAGGCCAGTCGCCACGTAGACCGTCATTTTCTCGGCCGCGTAGCCGGGACTGGGGTAGAAGGTGAGCAGCTTCTTCCACGTCCGCGCCCGGTAGCCGGTCTCCTCCTCCAGTTCCCGGCGGGCCGCCTGGAGCGGCTTCTCGCCAGGGTCGAGACGGCCCGCGGGAAGCTCCCATAGCATGGCGCGCGCCGGCAGCCGGTATTGCCTCACCAGCATGACACTTCCGCGCGCGTCGACCGCCATCACCACGGCCGAGCCTGCGTGCTGCACGACCGAGCGCCTGATCCGGAAGCCGTCAGGATCGACGGCGTGATCCTCGGTCACCCGGAACAGACTGCACCGGTAGCGCTCGCGTGAGGACATGAGCTTCATCATTCGGTTGTTTCGATGGTGACCTTGCCGAACTTCTCCAGGGCCCCGGCGACCCGGCAGGCATCGGCCACCACCACGATTGCCGCCGCTTCCGGCGCCATATAGCGCGCCGCCGCCTGCCGGATGTCGCCGGGCGTGACGGCGCGAACCCGCGCGGTGTAGGTCTCCAGG
>JBBITL010000118.1:0-10662 GCA_037440765.1 Solibacteraceae bacterium | reverse complement strand
CTTTTAAGCAGAGGGTCGCGGGTTCGAGTCCCGCCCGGCTCACCAGATTCCCGGGGGCCCGGCGGCGTTCACTCGGGCGTAACGGTCAGCGTCATGCTGTGACTCGCCACCACGCGGACGCGGGCGCCGGCCGGAATCTCACCGCCGCCATATGCTTCCGCCCGCCACAGCTCGCCGCGTACCTTCACGTAACCCCGCGGCGCGATGGCCTGGATCACAACGCCGCTTTCACCCAGCATCCTGTCCAGCACCGTCCGCCTGTCCGTCTCGAAGGCCCTTCGGAGAAAAGGGTAGAGCAGAAAGTCCTTGACCACCACGATGGCGAACACCAGCAGCGCAGCCCAGCCCGGCAGATTCAGCCACAGGCGCAGGCCATACAGCACAATGGCGACCAGGACCCACTCGGGCACCTGTAGCAGCACATATCGCTGAAATACTGTCATGAGCGCGGCTGAGTGCCTGTAAGATTCTATCAGGCGGCCCGGGCCGGGGCCTGCGCTACAATGGCTGGTCCATGCCGCTGCACAGGGGCGCCATGACCGGGAGTCACCGCACCAAAGTTATTGCCTGCGCCACGGTGATGGAGGAGATTCGTCCCCTGCTCCGGGAGGGCATCCAGACCCAGACCCTCGATTTCGGGCTGCACAGCAAGCCGGAGGCGCTGCGTAAGATCCTTCAGGATGCGGTGAACGCTTCCGAAGGGCTCGCCGACACCGTGGTCCTGGGCTACGGCCTGTGCTCGCTGGCCGTTGTCGGTTTGCGCTCGCGCACCTGCCAACTGGTCGTGCCGCGCGTGGATGACTGCATCGGACTGTTTCTTGGATCACAGCAAGCTTACCGGGAACAGAGCCGCCGCCACCCGGGCACCTACTACCTCACCAAGGGCTGGATTGAGGCGGGCGACAGCCCCTTTCACCAGCAGGCCGAACTTGCGAAGCGGCATGGCCACCAGCGCGCCCGCCGCATGGCGGCGCTGTCGCTCAACAACTACACGCGCGTGGCCTTCATACGAACCGGCGAAGGCGGCCTCGGCGGGTACAGGGCCTGGGCCAAACGGGCTGGCGTGGAGTTCGGCCTTCGCTACGAGGAACTGGAGGGCTCCTCGAGGCTCATCCGTAAGCTGGTCCACGGGCCCTGGGATGATGAGATACTCGTCGTTTGTCCCGGACGGGAGATCCGGTTCGAGGACTTCTTGCCTGAGGGAGAACGGAATGGCGAAGCCGTTGGTTGAAGCGATTGCCGCGATGCGGGAGGAGGACGCTCTCAGAATCGCGGACCAGTTGCTGGACGGCGGGGAAGACCCGCTCCTCATTCTGGAGGATTGCCGTGAGGCCTTGGGGGTGATCGGGCGGCGCTTTGAAGAAGGGGACTGCTTCATCCCGGAGCTGATCATGGCCGGCGAGATGCTCTCCCAGATCTCGACCAGGGTGAAGCCCCATCTGAAGGACCAGGGCAAAGAGCCGGTGAAGCTCGGCCGGGTGGTGATGGGCACGGTCCAGGGCGACATACACAACATCGGCAAGGACATCGTGGTGTTCATGCTGGACGCCAGCGGATTCGAAGTGCAGGACCTGGGAGTCGACGTGCCACCGGCGAGGTTCGTGGAGGCGGTCAGGCAGTTCGAGCCGCAGGTGGTCGGCTTGAGCGGGTTCCTCACGCTGGCGTACGACCCAATGAGGAGGACCGTGGAGGCGCTGGCGGAGGCCGGCCTGCGGAGCCAGGTGAAAGTCATGATCGGAGGCGGCCTGGTCGATGACCGGATCCGCCGGTACACCGGCGCGGACGCCTACGGGAAGGATGCCGCCGCGGCGGTCGCTTTGGCCAAGGGATTCACGGGAGCGTAGACATGGAGCGGCCAAGCCAGGAACCAACCGGCGCGCGCAAGTTCGAACAGTGGACCCGGCGGTGGCTGGCGCCTGAGGGGGTGGAGTTTTGCTCCGGGGGCGTGGCTGAAGCCCACCGGCAGCGCGTCGGGATGCTCATCGACGTTATCCGGCTCCGCAAGCCGGAGCGGATTCCGCTTAGCCTCGCCACGGGCTTCTACCCCTTCGCATACGCCGGCGTCACCGGCCAGGAGGCCATGCACGACTACGGAAAACTCGGCTACGCGATGAAGAAGTACCACGCCGATTTTCTGCCGGACACGCAGGCCTCGGCGATGTTGTACGGCCCGGGCAGGGCCTTCGAGGCGCTGGACTACCGTCTGTATCACTGGCCGGGCCATGGAGTGGCGCCCACCGCGCCCTACCAGTGCGTGGAGGCCGAGTACATGCGCGCGGACGAGTATGACCGGCTGATCAACGACCCGTCCGGCTTCTTCCTGCGCGAGTACCTGCCGAGAGTCTTTGGCGCGCTGGAGCCGTGGAAGGGCCTGACGCCGCTCACCGACATAGTGGAACTGCCCTTCACGGGCGGCGCCCTGGTGCCGTTCGGGCTGCCGGAGGTTCAGGCTTCTCTGCGGAAGCTGATGGAAGCCGGCGATGAGGCTCTCCGGTGGGCGCAGGCCGGCGGCGCCATCGGCAATGAAATCAAGGCCACGCTGGGGCTGCCGTCTCTCATTGGAGGTTTCACCAAGGCGCCCTACGACACCTTGGGCGACACGCTGCGGGGCACCAGAGGCATCATGCTCGACAAGTTCCGCCAGCCGGGGAAACTGCTGGCGGCGCTGGACAGGCTTGTGCCGCTGGCCATCGAGATGGCCGTGCGGTGGGCCGGCCTGGGAGGCGCGCCGGTGATCTTCATCCCGCTGCACAAGGGCGCCGACGGCTTCCTTTCCACGCCGGACTTCCGGAAGTTCTACTGGCCGACGCTGAAGCAGGTGATCCTGGGCCTGGTGCGGGAGGGCCTGGTTCCCTTCATGTTCGTCGAAGGCGGTTACAACCAGCGGTTGGACGTGATCGTTGACCCGGACATCCCGGCGGGAACAACCATGTGGCTTTTCGACCAGACCGACATGCGTGAAGTGAAGAAGCGGTTCACCGGCTGGGCCTGCTTCGGCGGCAATGTTCCGGCGTCGCTCTTGAAAGCCGGCCGGCCGGAGGAGGTCCGCGATTACGTCAAGCGGCTGATCGACGACGTGGCGGCAGACGGCGGCTACTTCCTGTCGACCGGCGCGGTCCTGGACGACGCTAGTGCCGCCAACGTGCACGCCATGCTGGACACGGGCAGGGAATATGGACGGTACCGGCAGGAGAGTTAAAGATGCGCTCACAGATAGCGAAGATGTTAGGACTGGCCGCGGTGCTGGCGCTTCCGCTGACCGCGCGCGCGCCGCTGTCCGAACGGATCGGCCGCACGGACCCGTCGCGCTACCAGACCACCAAGGCGGTCCATGAGGGCGCCGGCCAGATCAGTTACCTGTCCCTGCTCGACGAGCGCGCGCTGGACGTCAACCTGCGTTTCCTGCACCGCGGCGTGCTTGATCCGGGCAGCGGCATCGGGCACCACTTTCATCACTCCTGTGAGGAGATGCTGGTGCTGCTAAGCGGCGAAGCGGAGTTCACCGTGGACGGTCGCACGTCGCGGCTGAAAGCCCCCGTAGCCGTCCCCAGCCGCATGGGGCGTTCGCACGCCATCTACAATTCCTCCGATAAGCCGGCCGAGTGGATGAACATGAACGTCACGGCGGTGAAGGGGGTGTGCGACGCCTTCAACCTGGGTGATCCCCGCGTCGGCGTGCCGCTCGATCCGATTCCGGTGTTCGTCAACTCGAGGCTGGACCGCGCGCTGCTGCGGCCCGTGAGGGCGATGGGCGGCGGCAGGGGCACGGTTCAGTACCGCCGCGCCTTCGGTCCCGGCGTGTTCCTCGGCCCGTGGTCTTACGTGGATCATCTGGTCATCCCCCCGGGCGCCTCTGTCGGCCCCGAATCGCACCCGGAAACGGGCGAGTTCTACTACGTCATGAGCGGGCAGGGAAGTGTGACCGTCTCCGCTCAGGGGAGCGGTCCGGAGACGGCCGCTGTTCGAGCCGGCGATGCCGTGCCCATTAACACCGCCGAACAGCACACCTTTGAGAACACGGGCGAGGAGCCGCTGGAGTTCCTGATAATCGGCATTTCCCGCGGAGACCGGTAGCCGGCAGGTCAGCGCAGCGCGCCTGTGGCGTCCTGGCGCTGGTTGATGTCGCCGTCCGGGACGATGACAGCGAACCAGGGGGCGCCGGTCTCGGCCATCTTTCCCTGCCAGACTATCTTCTGCGGAGCACCTGGCTTCAATTCAAGCTGGCGCCGGGGCTGCTCGATAACCAGGTTGTCCGTGCGCGCCGTGAGGGTGTGCCTTCCTGAGCCCTCCACCACGGCCGTGAGCGTGACTGCGCCGCCGGCCGCGGTCCGGGAGGAGAGGGTGAAGTCCACCTGCCTTCCCGGGCGCAAGTCCACCGAGTAGGCTCCGCCCGGCAGAATTGTCAGAGTGCGCTTCGCCTCGCCGTGTTTAACCTCGTACCGGCCCTCGGGCACAACCGCCCGGAAAGTGGACGTGGCGGTCGCGGGGTCGAAGCGCAGAACATCCCCGGTTGCCGTTTCACGGAACTCGACCGGGTCGCGCGAGCCGTCCGTGACGAAGCCGGATACGGACGCCGGCCCCGCCAGGTCGCGCATGAGCCAGATCCAGCGCGCCACCGGGAACACCCAGACTTCCTTCCAGTTGTGGCAGTTCTCGGTGGGCCAGTATGGAACATCCCTGTTGCCGCGGGTCTGTATGCCGACCGGCAGCGAGCCCACGATGTCTCCCGACATGGCGGAGTACTGCGGGGCGTAGTCGTGTCCTTCTCCCCACATGGTGCTCTGGACAAACGGATTGCGTCCCATCACCCACTGAAGCTGCTGCTGGGCCAGGGCGGCCAGTTCGAAGTTCCCGCGCAGGTGTGCCGCAGCCGAGATGGCCTTGGTCTGGGTCAGCACCGTGCCATGGTTGCCCCGGAACTCAAACCACACCGGGAACAGCCGGACATAGTGACGGTCGCCGACCTTCACCCCGTTGAGCACCTGTTCGCGGAACGCCTCCGGAGTGGCGCCGCGGCCGCCTCCCTTCTGCTGCTTATACTCCTCGTCGTGGAACACTGAGTTGGCCAGCATGCCGTAGGGCAGCGTGAACTGGGCCATGGCCTTCTGGAAGTAGTCCGAGTACAACGTGACCGCTGAGTACCATTTCATCCAGTCGGGGTGGTCGGGGAACAGCTCGCAGAGGCGCACGAGCGCCACCACGGGACCCTCCTCGTGGCCCTGGTGTGAATTCCGGAGGATGCGGCTCCTGTCGGGACCCGTGTAAAAGAAGCCCGTGAGCGGGTGGGTCAAGCCCGGCAGGAAGGTCCGCTGCTGTGAACTTACGATACCGGCGGCCAGTTCCAGCGATTTCGCTGAGTACTGGCGTTCGCCGGTGGCCTGCCACAACTCCAGTCCCGCCAGGATCGCGTGGCCGGCCAGTTCTGTGGAGACCTGCTTCTGACCGGCTATGCCCTGGACCGCGAATCCCCAGTCCTCCACCGCCTGCTTGAGGCTGTAGCCCGCCAGGATTGGATCGGATTTGCTGAGCACGCGCGCGGCGATGGCTTCGGCGGCGGCCGCCGAGAAGTTACCGCCCGGGCTGTTGCCGGCCTTGGAGATCATGTCGTCGACGTCGCCGAGGATGCCGTTGGTCCAGCGGTCCATGGTGTTGAAGCCGGGCCGGTAGCCGTCGTGAAAGGCTGTCTTGAGGATCCAATCCAGCCCCCACTTGGCCTCTTCGATCAGCCGCTCCAGCAGCACGGGGTCTTCGCCAGTGGCCTGCAACCGCTCGGCGAGGCTGAACATGGCGTAGGTGGATTCGGCCGTGTTGCCGAGCCCCTGTGAGAGGTCGCCCGCATCGTGCCAGCCCCCGTTAATCACTATCTTCCTGTCGCCGTGCACCGCGACCCAGTCCCGGTGGCAGACATCGTGCACGCCCGGCACCGCGAAGCCGCACCGCTGAACGTAGAAGAAGTTGATGGCCTTCCACAAGCTCGATTTCCAGACCTCGGTCCCGATCCGAAAGGGGCGCGTGGAGCGCCCGCCGGCGCTGATGATGTAAGTGCCCTGCTCCCGCACCTCGGAGAAATCCATCACCTGGAACCGGCCTATCCGGGTACTTACCTCTGAGACGGCCTTCCTGAGCCTCGGCACTCCGGTCTCCACGTTCAGCAGCACGAACTCCCTGGCATCCAGGCCGCTGGCGATGGCGCTCTTGGGCGAGCCCGTCTGGTAACCGGAATGGCTGTAGGCGATCTGGCCGGGGGCGACGTTCCAGCCTTCGTAATGATCCGGGACAACCTTCTCCAGTTCGAGTTTGTCGATGTCGAAGGCGACCGTGCCGGTGGCGCCCGGCTCGTTACCTTGCACGCGATAGGAGAACTCCACCCCGGTCACTTTGTCGCGCGGGAGGTTGGCGATCTCCCAGACCACGTGATTCCACTGGTGGTTCCGGAGGATGACGTAGTTCATCCCCATCTTGCCGTACACGTCGGGCACCCGCTCGCTGCCCTCGTTGTGGAAGATGATGAGCAGCGAGACGACGCGAAAGCCCGGCAGGTCGGGGTAGATCCAGAAGGAAAGCCGGTTCCAGTCCGACCAGTCCTCTCCGTTGACCACTCGGGTGGCGCCCGTGGCGTCCCAGTAGCGTGTGGCCGGAATGGGCTTGTTGCCGGTGGTCGGACTGGTGAGGCGCACGGCGCTGGAGCCCGTGACCTTGCGCTCCCGGGTCAAGGCCAGCGTGCCGCGCGCCATTTCGGTGTCCGTCAGCCGCCAGGCGGCCAGATCCTCGGCGTCATCGAGCATCCGCGATTCGAGCACCGGCTTGGCGAGCCAGCGGGTTGTGATGGAGTTGGCGTAGTCGGTGGGAATCGGCATTCGGGGCGGCACATCAGCCGCCAGAATGATCGTGAGGACACAAACGGCACCAGCCAGCGTTCTCATGCGCTCACCTCTCCTCCGCTTCGGTGGTTCAGTATATAATGGTCCGGATTTGTCCAGCTACGTCGGAGCGATTGACCAGGGGACTACCAGCACCCGCTTCATGGTGTTCGACCGGGCCGGCCGCACTGTGGCCAGCGCTCAACGCGAGCACGAACAGATCTGCCGCAAGCCCGGCTGGGTGGAACATGACGCGGAAGAGATCTGGCGGCGCACTCAGCAGGTGATCCGGGAGGCGCTCGACCAGCGCGGGCTTCGTGCCTCCGATTTCGCCGGCATCGGCATCACCAACCAGCGCGAAACCACCGTGGTCTGGAACCGTAAGACCGGCAAGCCGGCCGCTCCCGCCGTGGTGTGGCAGGATACGCGGGTCCGGGAGGACGTGGCGGCGTTTCTCCGCCGTCGCGACCAGGACTTCTTCCGCAGGAAAACCGGCCTGCCGCTGTCGACTTACTTCAGCGGTCTGAAGCTGTGCTGGTTGCTCAACAACACGCCCGGCGCCGGGCAGCAGGCCCGGGATGGAGACTTGCTGTTCGGCAACATCGACGCCTTCCTGGTGTGGAATCTGACGGGCGGGCTGCACCTCACCGACGCTACCAACGCCAGCCGGACGCAGTTGATGAACATCGACACGCTCGGCTGGGACGCCGAGATGCTCGACCTGTTCGGAATCCCGCCCGTAATGCTGCCGGCGATTGTGTCGAGCAGCCAGGTCTATGGCGCGGTGTCCGGAGGCCCGCTCGATGGCGTGCCGGTGGCCGGGATTCTGGGAGACCAGCAGGCCGCGCTCGTTGGGCAGGCCTGCTTCGCGCCGGGGCAGGCGAAGAACACTTACGGGACCGGCTGCTTCATGCTCATGAACACGGGAACGCGCTGCGTCCAGAGCCGGCACGGGCTGCTGACCACCGTGGCGTACAAACTGGGCGCGGAGCCGGCGCATTACGCCCTGGAGGGCAGCATCGCCATCACCGGCGCGCTGGTTCAGTGGCTGCGCGACAACCTCGGCCTGATCGGCTCCAGCGCGGAGATCGAGACCCTGGCGCGCTCGGTCGAGGACAACGGAGGCGTCTACTTCGTTCCGGCTTTCTCCGGCCTCTATGCCCCCTACTGGAAGGACAACGCCCGCGGGGTGATCGCCGGGCTTACCCGCTACGCGGGGAAGGGACACCTGGCGCGCGCGGTGCTCGAGGCCACTGCCTTCCAGACCATGGATGTGGTGGAGGCGATGGAGAAGGACTCCGGCGTAGTCCTGGATGTGCTGCGCGTTGACGGAGGCATGGTGGACAACGGCCTTCTGATGCAGTTCCAGGCGGACATTCTCGGCCGCCCCGTGGTGCGTCCGGAGACTAAGGAGACCACGGCTCTCGGAGCCGCCTATGCGGCCGGTCTGGCCACCGGATTCTACAAGAACCTCGACGACCTCCGGCTGCACTGGGTGGAGGGCCGCACCTGGGAGCCCGGCATGGACGGCAACCGGCGCGGCGAGCTGTGCCGTCTATGGCGCAAGGCCGTGTCACGCTCCTTGGACTGGACCGGCTGAGGACGCCAGTCCGCTCGCTCACGCTCGCGGTTCCGTGCCGGCACCGAACCGCGACCGTAAGGGAGCGGCAGCGGATGATTCCAGGCGGCGTGTTTGGCGAATTCATGGGCACGATGGTGCTCATTCTGCTCGGCAACGGGGCGGTGGCGAACGCTTCTCTGAAGCGCTCCAAGGCCGAGGGTGCGGGCTGGATGGCGTTGACCGCCGGGTGGGCCTTCGCAGTGATGGCCGGGATCCTCACTGCGATGGCCTGCGGAAGCGCTGGCGCGCACATCAATCCGGCGGTGACGCTGGGCGCGGCCATCCAGACCGGGGACTTCACCAGCCTGGTTCCGTTCTGGACGGCGCAGTTGCTGGGGGCCTTCGTTGGATCCCTGCTGGTATGGGTCCACTTCCACCCTCACTGGCGGGAGACGGGCGAAGCCGGCGTGAAGCTGGCGTGCTACTCAACTGGTCCAGCCATACGCAGCAACTGGGCCAACCTCGCCAGCGAGATCATTGCGACCTTCGTGCTGGTCCTGGTCGTTTGGGCTATCTCCACCAGGGCTGTGACAGGTGGGGCCCCCGCCCCGGGGCTCGGCCCGTACCTGGTGGCCAGCCTGGTCTGGGGCATCGGACTCTCGCTTGGCGGAACCACAGGCTACGCCATCAACCCCGCGCGGGATCTGGGCCCCCGCATTGCCCACGCCCTGCTGCCGATTGCGGGAAAAGGCCCGTCGGATTGGGCCTACGCCCCGGTTCCCATCGCAGGACCCCTGATTGGCGGCGCCCTGGCGGGGCTGTTGATCCACGCAATCCAGGTGTGACTTTGGTCATCGACCCCTCTCCGGCGGGCTGTTAGCCTGGAGCTGACACCCGAAGGAGAGAGCTATGAGCGAACTAATCGACAATAAGGCACATCGCGTGCGGACCCTGAAGTCCATCATCAAGCACCTGCACGCCGGCCGGTCGCCCGAGGAAGTGAAAGGCCTGCTGAAGACCATGGTCGGCGAAACCGACTACTCCGAGATCGTGGCCATGGAACAGCAGCTCATGGCCGAAGGGATGCCCGTCGAAGAGATCAAATCCATGTGCGACCTGCACGCGCAGGCGGTCCGTGAGTCGCTGGTGCAGATCCCACTTGCCCCGGTGGCTTCGGGCCACCCCGCCGACACATTCCGGCGGGAGAACCAGGCCTTGCGGGAAGTGATCGCAAGGGCGCGCGCGGCCATGGCCGAAATCGAGGCGCTGCCGGATGACGCCGACGCCACAGCCCCCTTAATGGACTGGCGGCAGGCGTACAACGACCTGATGGACATCGAGAAGCATTACCAGCGAAAGGAACTGGCCTTCTTCCCCAAGCTGGAACTGCACGGCATCACCGGCCCCAGCAAGGTCATGTGGGCGAAGGACGACGACGTGAGGGGCCTTCTGCGCGTGCTCGGAGCGGAACTCCGGGGGCAGGCGACGGCGGCGGGTCCCTGGAAGCGGGTGGCCGCCACGAGCGGCGCCGGTGCTCTCAGCGCCGTGGAAGGGATGATATTCAAGGAGGAGAACATCCTCCTGGGCATGTGCATGGACGCCTTCACCGAGGAAGACTGGGCCGACATCTGGCTGGCCTCGCCGCGCATCGGCTGGTGCCTGGTTGAGCCGCGCGACGGATACCGGCCGCCTGAGTCGGTTGTACAGGAGGGGCTGAAGCTCTCCGCGGTCCAAGGCATACAGCTGCCCACGGGCAACCTGAGCCTCGGCCAGTTGACCGCCATCTTTTCAACGCTGCCGGTGGACATCACCTTCGTGGACGCCGACGACCGGGTGGCTTTCTTCTCCGAGGGGCCGGACCGGGTATTTGCCCGCGGCATCGCCATCATCGGACGCAAGGTGCAGCACTGCCACCCTCCGCGCAGCGTGGCCGTAGTGGACCGGATCCTCTCCGACTTCCGCTCGGGGCGCCAGGACGTGGCCGAGTTCTGGATCAACTTCCAGGGGCGCTTCGTGCACATACGCTACTTCGCGCTGCGCGATGCAGAGCGGCAGTACCTGGGAACGCTGGAGGTCACTCAGGACGCGACACGCATACGCGGACTGGAAGGCGAACGGCGTCTGCTGGAATACGACGCGGTCAAGGCATAGAGGGGCGCGGCTCTATCTCATTACCAACTCGACGCGGCGGTTCCTGGCCTCGCTGCACCTGGGCGTCGCGCGGCAGGTGCTTCAGGTGCA
>JBBITL010000117.1:0-10678 GCA_037440765.1 Solibacteraceae bacterium | reverse complement strand
CGCTACTTCCTCGCCCGCCGCGTCTTCCCCCTCGCCTACTGCGCCGTCGAACACCCGCCATCAGATCGAAGGCTTCCCCGAAGTCAGCGAAGTCGACGTCATCCGCCACTTCACGCGGCTGTCCACCTGGAACTACGCCATCGACCTGGGGCTTTACCCGCTCGGCTCATGCACCATGAAGTACAACCCGCGCATCAACGAGCAGGCCGCGCGCGTGGAGGGCCTGGCCTGGGCGCATCCGTATCAGCCGGAGCGTCTTTCGCAGGGCGCCATGGAGATCCTGGCGGCGATGGAGCGCGCCCTGGTGGAGATCACCGGCATGGACGCCGCTACGCTTCAGCCGGCGGCCGGGGCGCACGGCGAGCTCACCGGCCTACTGCTGGTGCGGGCCTACCTGGAGCGCCGGGGCAACCCCCGCCGCCGGATTCTCATGCCGGACTCCGCCCACGGCACCAACCCCGCCACCGCGGCCATGGCGGGCTACACGGTCCAGAACATAAAGTCCAACGAGCACGGCATGCTCGACGTGGAGGCGCTGGGACGGGCAGTTGACGAGGACGTGGCCGCGCTGATGGTGACAAATCCCAACACGCTCGGTGTTTTCGAGAAGGACATAGTGAAGGCGGCGGATATCCTGCACGCCAAGGGCGCGCAGCTCTACATGGACGGTGCGAACATGAACGCGCTCGCCGGCATCAGCCGTCCGGGGGACTTCGGCGTGGACGTCATGCACCTCAACCTGCACAAGACGTTCTCTACCCCCCACGGGGGCGGGGGTCCCGGCAGCGGGCCGGTGACGGTCAAGAAGCACCTGGAGCCCTTCCTCCCCGTCCCGCGCCTGGCGCGACGGCAGGATAGCTGGACGTTCGACTACGACCGGCCGCAATCGGTGGGGCGCGTCAGGGCCTTCTACGGCAATTTCGGCGTGGTGGTGCGCGCCCTGGCCTACGTCATGGCCTGCGGCGGGGACGGGCTGCCGCGAGCCACCATGGACGCGGTGCTGAACGCCAACTACATCCGTAAGAAGCTGGAGCCCTACTACGATCTCGCGCGGGCCGAGCCATGCCTTCACGAGTGCGTCTTCAGCGACGCCCGCCAGGCGGCGCGCGGCGTGCGGACCATGGACATCGCCAAGCGCCTGATCGATTACGGCTTCCATCCCTACACCGTGAGCTTTCCGCTGATCGTGAGCGGGGCCATGATGATCGAACCCACCGAGAGCGAGAGCAAGCGCGAACTGGACCTGTTCGTGGAGGCCATGATCTCGATCGCCAGGGAAGCCGAGGAGAATCCGGACCTGGTCCTCAAGGCGCCCCACAGCACGCGCACCGCCCGGGTGGACGAGGTCACGGCGGCGCGCAAGCCGGTGCTCCGGTGGAAGCCGTAGGGGCGGCGCAAGGACGCAAGCTCGCAGGCAACTGGGGGGTCATTGTCGTCCTCGCCGTAGTGCTGGTTGTCCGGCTTCCCTTTTTGAACCAGGCGGTCCAGGGCGATGACTTCTACTACCTGGCCGGGGCCCAGCACGCCCAGATCGACCCGCTGCATCCGCACCACGCCAGATACGTGTTCGGCGGCGCCGAGGTGTCCATGCAGGGACATCCCCATCCGCCCTTGAACGCCTGGATTCTGGCGGGCCTGCTGGCGCTGGCCGGGGATATCCGCGAGGTCCCGTTTCACGCGGCATACATGGCGTTCTCGCTGGCCGCCGCGCTGAGCATGTGGTCGCTGGCGAGGCGATTCTCGCCGCGGCCGCTGCTGGCCACTCTGCTGTTCCTGGCCGTGCCGGCGTTTGTCGTGAACGGCAACTCGTTTGAGGCGGACCTGCCCCTGCTGGCGTTCTGGATGGCTTCGGCGGCCTTGTTCGTCAGGGCCGTGGATGAAGGTTCCCGGCCATGGCTTGCCGGCGCCGCGCTCGGCCTGGCGCTGGCCGCGCTGGCTGCCTACCAGTCCGTCCTGCTGGCGCCGGTTCTGGCGGTGTATTTGTGGAGCAGGCGGCGGGGCTGGGGGCTGGGATGGCTGGCGCTTTTCACGGGACCGCTGGTGCTGGCCGCATGGCAGCTTTGCGAACGGCTATCGACCGGTGAGATGCCGCTTGCGGTGGCGGCGGGATACTTCCAGGCCTACGGCTTTCAGAGCTTGTCCAACAAGTTGAAGAACGCCGCCGCGCTCACCGGACACACGGCGTGGCTGATCTTCCCTGTCCTGGCGGCGGCCGCCTTCCGGCCCGCCGGCCGCTGGCCGTGGATTGCTTCGCTGGCAGCGGCGGCCGGGGCGGCCTTCGCGGACCCCCACCCGTTGTTCTGGGCCTCGGTGGGGATTGGCGTCCTGGTCATCGCGAGCGCGGCTTCGCACGCGCGGAATGGAAATGACTGCGACACGAGGTTCCTCTCGGCCTGGGTGCTGATCTTCTTCGCCGGCGCGCTGGCGCTGTTTTTCGCGGGGTCGGCGAGGTACCTGCTGCCCATGGCCGCGCCCGTGGCGCTGGCGGCGTCGAGGAGGCTCAAGCCGCGCCCTGCCTGGCTGGCCGCGGGCGTGGGCCTTCAACTCGCGCTGAGCCTTTGCCTCAGCCTGGTCAATTACCAGCACTGGGACGGCTATCGGGAGTTCGCACGGCAATTGAAGGGCGACACCGAGACCCGGCGCGTCTGGATCAACGGCGAGTGGGGGCTGCGCTTCTACGTCGAAAGCGACGGCGGCCTGCCGCTGGTCCGCGGACAGGCCGTGCGGCCGGGCGAGGTGGTCGTTTCGAGCGAACTGGCGTTCCCCGTCGAGTTCACCACCGGCGGCGGCGTTTTGACGCCCTCCCTGGAGCGGGAGATCTCGAGCACGCTGCCCCTGCGGCTGACGGGCCTTGGAGCGCGCTCGGCCTATTCCACAGTCTCGCTGGGGCTCAGGCCGTTCGACATACACTCCGGGCCTATCGACCGGTTGCGGGCCTCGCTCGTGCTGGAGCACAAGCCGGCTCTCTCCTACCTGCCGATGGACGCCCCCGAGGCCGATCAGCAGATCGTTAGCGGCATCTACCAGCTGGAGGGAGGACGCTACCGCTGGATGGCAGGCCGTGCAGTGGTGCTGCTCAAGAATCCCGGGCAGCCCTCGGCCCTGGAAGTGGCGCTGTACATCCCCCCGCAATCGCCTGCCCGCCGTGTGACGCTCTTGCTTGACGAAAAGCCCGTGGCTCAACAGCTCTTCCAGGGCTCCGGCAGTTTCACGCTTGTTTCGGCCCCGCTCACTCCTCTCACCGAATCGCCCGTTGTAGCGATCCTGGTTGACAGGACCTTCGCGGTGCCCGGGGATCAGCGCGAGCTGGGCGTCATTCTCGCCGCCGCAGGCTTCAAACCCGCCCCGTAGCCGCCGCTCAACGCACGGCCAGCCGCGCCGCGTTGCTCTCGCGGTTGTCGACTATCAGCTTGATATCCAAGACTCCGACGACTGGTGTCGAAGGTGCCTCGAAGTTGATCTGATGGAGCCCGCTGAATCCCGGCGCAAGGCCGCTAAAGCCAACTCTCGGTGATTCAACCCCGCCCACGACCACCTTCACGGGCAGAATGGTCCGGGCCAGCGCATCGATGGGAGCGGCGTCGCCTTCGAGGGAGAGTGGATTGGTGCTCCCCAGACCCGTGACGTACAGCGAGATCGTCTCTTTGCGCGGCGCCGCGTTTGAGGGGGACACGATCGAACCGTTAGGGCGCACCGCCGCCGCGGTTCCGTCCTGGGCGATCACGAAAATGCCGGGCGAGGCTGCCGCCCGGTCCGGGCATGGTGCTCGAAAGGCTGTCCGAGCTGGTGCTGATAATGCTCACATTTCCGGATCCCGCGTTGGGAACGAACAGAAAGTCCCGGTTCGGATCCAGCACCGCGCCGGAGGGCTGGTTGCCCACCCCGACTTGCTTGCAGGCCGTGTTGGTGGCCAGACTCACAACGGTGACGGTGTTCGACCCCTCGTTGGCGATGTAGCCCACGCCGGCGCCGGAGTTGACCGCCATGCCCGCCGGCCGCGTGCCGGTCTGGATCAGCCCAACCTGCCGGCGGGTCGATGTGTCGATCACCGTCACGTTGTCTGAGCCGCTGTTGATCACGTATAGCCTGGAGCCGTCGCCGCTGTATGCCGCGCCCACCGGCGCCGAGCCGACCGGGACCGGGCTGAGGAGGACCTCGTTCAGCCTCAGGTCCACAAGCGTCAGGTTGTTCGAGCCGCGGTTCACCACGTAGGCGATGTCGCGGCCTGGCACGATCACCAGCCTGCACGGCTGCGATCCGGCCGGGAGGGTCTTGACGACCCGGTTGCGGCTGATGTCGATGACGCTCACGGTGTTGTTGACCACGTTGGCCACGTAGACCCTCAGGCCGTCCGGCGTGGCCGCCAGGCTGGACGGGCCGGGCCCCTGGTTGAGCGGGATGGGCGCCAGGGAGCGGTTGTTGCGGAGGTCTATGACTCCCACCTCACCGGCGTCGCGGTTGGCAACGAAGCCCAGCCGGTTGTTGGGCAGGACCACCATCTCCGACGCTCCCGCTCCCGACATCAGGGTGTCGTCCACGAGCCTTCGGGCCAGATCTGCCACCGAGACACGGCCGCTGGTCCTGTCCACCACGTAGGCGACGTTGCCCGGAGCCTGAATGACGGCCCGGCACAGAGCGGCGGCCAGCAGGAAAAATAGGACGGCTTTCCTCATCCCGCCTCCTCAGGACCGACAACAGCGCGCCCGCACGTACGGGTGAGGTTTTGACCGCGCCGGACGCCATCCCTTATACTGAAGATGTCCGGCCGGGCCCGGAAAGCGACTGAAATGACGATATTATTGACCATAATCCACGTACTGGTCTGCTTCTTCCTGGTCATCGTGGTCCTGCTGCAAAGCGGGAAGGCCGCGGACCTGGCAGGGGCTTTCGGAGGCATGGGAAGCCAGACGGCTTTCGGGCCGCGCGGTTCGGCGACGGTCCTGTCCAAGGCCACGACGGTGGCAGCGGTCCTTTTCATGCTGACCTCGATGTCGCTGGCGATCATGGCCTCACGCTCGGGCGGCGGAGCAAGAACGGTGCTCGATACGGTGAAGGCTCCGGCGACGCAGCAGCAGCCGAAGACCGGCGCGCCGGCGATTCCCGCGCCGGAACAACCGGCGCCAGCCAAGCCGGCCCCGTAGAAGCCGGGTTGTGCCACGTGCGGAGGTGGCGGAATTGGCAGACGCACTAGCTTGAGGTGCTAGCGGGAGCAATCCCGTGGGGGTTCAAGTCCCCCTCTCCGCACCAAGTACCCAGCCGTAGCATTAGAAAGCTGCGGGCCTCCGGGCTGTAAGCCCGTCGGGCCACACAGAATACTGATCAGAACCCGGGATGATATGATCTCGCTTCGAGCGGGAACGGCTTCAGGCGTGGGCGGGGGACTCTGCTTCATCTTTGACCTCGACGGCGTGATCGTCGACTCCAACCCGGTGCATCTCCAGGTGTGGGAGGAGTACCTCCGGTGGCTGGGAGTGCCCGTCACTGAGGCGCTCCCCGATCTCATGTACGGGCGCCGCAACGACGAGATTGTGCGGGACCTGATCGGCGAACACCTCTCTCCTGAAGAAGTTTTCGCCCACGGCGCCGCCAAGGAAGCGCTCTACCGCGACATCATGAAGGACCAGCTTGAAGGCCGGATGGTCCCCGGCGTTTCAGAGTTTTTGAGCCGCCACGCCGATGTGCCGGCCGCAGTGGCCACCAACGGCGAGCCCGCCAACGCGGAGTTCATCCTCAACCATTCCGGCCTCAGGCGCTACTTCGGCGTGGTGGTCGACGGCCAGCAGGTTTCGCGGCCCAAACCGGATCCTGAGATCTACCTGCGCACGGCCCGACTGCTCGGAAGGCAGCCGAAGGACTGCGTTGTGTTTGAGGACTCAGTGGCCGGAGTCCAGGCCGCGCGGGCCGCCGGCGCCAGAGTGGTCGCTATCACGACGACGCATGCTTCCATAGAGGGGGCCAGCCTGGCAGTCGGGGATTTCAATTCGCCGGAGCTGGAACCATGGTTAGCAGGACTGACGGAGGCGCCGTGAGTCTCCCATGGGCTCCGCTCGGCGCCATTGTCGCCTTGGCGGTTGTCATCGGCTACGGGCTGGTGAGCGCGCGCCGGATGGTCCGGCGCCGGCGCGAGAGGCGGCGCTTGTACCAGTTCGGCGAGCGGCTTCTTTCCAGCCAGTCCTTCGTCGAGAGCCTGCGGCTTCTGGAGACAGTGCTCCCGGATCTGCTGGGCGTGAAGGAAGTCCGCGTCTACCTTCAGGACCGCGCCACTCGCTCCATGCAGCGGCTGGAGGTTGCCGCGGCTTCCGGCGCGTCGCCCACGCCCGTGCTGGCGCCGGAGCACAACCGTTTCCTGGAGAAGTTTGTCGACCTGTGCTTCAGGAACCGCAGTCTCATAGTGGCTCCGGACACGCGGCGCAGTCCGCTGTTTGACGGTTCCCAGGCCGCTGAGACACCGCGCTCGATGGCCTTCGTCCCAATGTTCTCCCAGGAGGACCTGCTGGGCGTGATGACGACCGGCAGCTCAGGCAAGGCCAGGCATTACACGGAGGACGAAAGGGAGCTGTTGCAGCACCTTGCAAACCAGGCCGCCATCGGAATCAAGCTCCTGGAGCAGAAATCCCTGTGGGGCCAGGCGGACGCGGAGGCGAGGCTGGACGCCCAGTTCCAGCTTCTGGCCTCCACGGCGGGTGAACTGCGGCAGACCCTCTCCGCGCTGTCGGAAGCGTCCCAGTCGCTGGCCCGGCGCAGTTGCGACGAGGGTGTGCGCTCAGACGCCCGACGGATCGCCAGCCACGCCGGCGTGGCGTCGGGCGCGGCTGCCTGGATCCTGCGTTTCGCGGGCCTCCACCGCGAGCCGCGGCAGGCGGTTGACCTGGCGGCGCTGCTGAGGGGGATGCTCGCCCGGCGCGCAAGTGACTGGAGCGAGCGAGGGCTGCAAGTGAGCAACCTGGTGTGCCCCGACCCGGTACTGGTGGCCGCGCCCGCCGGCATCCTGGAGCAGTTGCTATCAAGCTTCCTGTGGCACGCCGAAGAGCGTCCGGCGCTCGGGGAAGGCAGATCCCTCACGGTACGGACGAACCGCCTGGCCTCCACCGCGCAGGTGGATCTCAGTGGGCCGTCCTGGTCGCCCGGGCCGGAGGATCCGGATGCGGCGGGCCGGCAATGGGTGCCAGCCGAGGACATGCTGAGCCTGGCCGTGTGCCGGGAACTCGTCATGACGCTGGGTGGCCGGATGCGGCTTGCCAGGACCTCGGACGATGGAGCGCGCCTGGAAGTCGAGCTTCCCCTGGCGCAGCCGGAGCTTGTCGAGCCAACAGGCCTTCGCGGCGCGCCACTCCGCGCCGCCGCGCCACTGACGGCGCTGGTCCTGGAGCCTGACCCGGAGGCCCGGCGGGCGCTGATCCGCGCCCTCGGCGACCGCGGCCACCGCGCTGTGCCCATGTTCAACGCCGGCGAAGCCGCTGATGTCGCCAGCCGCATGAACTTCCATGTGATCTTCTGTTCCGCCTCCATCACCTGCGCCGCCTGGCTGGAGTGCTGGCATGCGACCCGCGACCACATCCGTACGTTCGTCCTGATGACCAAAGTCCACGATACCGCGCTCGCCACGGCCCTCCACGCCGGCGGAGGGCACCTTCTTTCCGTGCCGCCACGCGCAGAGGACCTGGACCGCATCCTTCAGCATGCCGCGCCTCGCCCGGATTCCTGAGGACGCTAGAATGAAAGGAGACGCCATGCGCTCTCTCCTTCTGGCTCTTGTTGCGCTGCCTTTGATTTCGGTCGTACACGCGGCGGACCGGAAGTACGCCGGGCCGCGCCCCCCGAAGCCCGATATTCCATACCTTGTGCATGCCGACAATCTCATCGAGACGGAAGTCGCCGAGGCGAAGGAGGAAGATCGCAGCAGAGACGTGCTGAACTCGATTCCGGGCGCCAGCTCTCCCGCCCGCACGCCGCTGGCGGAACCCATCTTCCTCATCGACGCGCAGAACATCGTCCCGGAGAAACTGGAGTTGTACCGGTTCGAGGTGCGCCGGGGGCGCCGCGAGATCGCCTTTCCCAAGCGGCAGAGCAAGGACGCTCCGCGTCCCATTCGAGTACTGGTCACCCGGGTCGAAGGCAAGCTGTTCCGCATAGAAGCCAACGAAATTCTGGAGAACGGCGAGTACGCGCTCAGCCCGGACGGGTCGACCAGAGTATTCGCTTTCCAGGTCTACTGAGCAGGGCGTGCTCCAGCGCGTTTTCAGGGCGTTCCACTATCGGGATTTCCGGGTGCTCTGGCTGGGAGCCTGCACTTCCAGCGTCGGCACCTGGATGCAGAAGCTGGCGCAGGCCTGGCTGGTGTTGCAGATCTCGGGCTCGGCCTTCCTGCTGGGCCTGGACTCCTTTCTTGGAGAGATCCCGATCTTCCTGTTCTCGCTCGCCGGGGGCGTGATCGCCGACCGCTACGACCGCCGCCGCCTGCTGGTGGCGTCGCAGTTCGTGCAGATGAGCTGCGCCTTCTTGCTGGCCGGGCTCATCGCCTTCGGCCTGGTCGAGATCTGGCACATCCTGGCGCTGTCCTTCGTCGCGGGAACGGCCCAGGCGTTTGGAGGGCCGGCCTACCAGGCGCTGATCCCATCGCTGGTGGAGCCCAGGGATCTGTCAAATGCCATCGCGCTCAACTCCATCCAGTTCAACCTGGCCCGTGTCATCGGACCGATGCTGGGAGGGTTGGCCCTCACGGCGCTGGGAGCGGCCTGGTGCTTCGGGCTGAATGGCCTCTCCTTCGTGGCGGTGATTGTCTCACTGCTGGCAGTGAACGTGCGCTACATCCCGGCAGCCAGCCGGGAGTCCTTCCTGGAGAGCATGAAGGCGGGACTGCGGTTCATACACGCGAGCAAGCCCATGCGGTCGCTGATTCTCATGGCCTTTCTCACCACCGTGCTGGGGATTCCGCTGGTCGTATTCCTCCCCGTCTTCGCCCGCGACGTCTTCCACCAGGGACCGGGCGCCTATACGCTGCTGCTGTCGGTGTCCGGGGCCGGCGCGGTGGCGGGCGCTCTGGTGGTGGCTGGCCTGAGCCACCTGCGCCGGCAGGGGCGCATGGCGCTGGCGATGCTGACCGCGCTGGGGGCCTTGACGGCGGCGTTCGCCGTGTCGCGGTCTCTGGCACTTAGTTGCGTTCTGTTGGGGCTGGCAGGCGTGGCGCTGATCGCGGTCTTCGCGCAGATGACCACCCTGGTGCAGTCGCTGGCGCCCGACCAGATGCGTGGCCGGGTGATGAGCGTCTACAACGTGGCCTTCCGCGGCGGGATGCCCTTTGGGAGCCTGGTCACGGGCGCCCTGATTCCCGTGTTCTCGGCCCCCGCCGTGCTGGCGGTCAACGGTCTTCTGCTGGCCTGCCTGGGACTCTACTTCATGCTTGTCCACCGCCGCGTGGCGGCGCTGTAGCGGAGACCGGCGCGGGCAAAGAACCGCGGACGCGGGCGGGCGGCCTGCGGACCACCCTGGCCGTCCTCCGGTAGAATCTAAGCATGCGGCGGATGCTGGCGCTGGCGGGGGTGAGCATATCGCTGGCAGTGGCCGCTGACCGGGCCTACGACAGCGCCAGGCGCAAGATCGACATGATCGCGGAGGAGCGCGCCAGGCCCGGGTCGCGCGTGTGGTTGAGCCTCGCCGAACTTGACGCGTACGCCAGGGTCACCGCGCTGGAGGCGGCGCCGAAGGGCCTGCGTAATCCGCGTCTCGAGCTTGGCTACGGCGCCGCCGTGGGCTCCGCCCTGATCGACTTCTCCCTGCTGCGCCAGTCGGCAGGCGCCGCGCCCAACCCGCTGGTGGCTTGGTTCCTCTCCGGCGAGCGGCCCGTCCGCGCCGAGGCGCGCATCGAATCGGGCGGCAGGCGCGCCACGGTCCACATCCAGAAGGTCACGCTGGCCTCGCTGACCGTTCATGGCTCGCCGCTGGATTTCCTTATCGAGAACTTCCTCCTGCCTCGCTATCCGGACGCCGTGATCGGCAGGCCCTTCGAGTTGCAACACAACATGGAGCGGTTCGAGGTCAGCCCCAAGGGCGTGAACGTGGTCATCGGGCCGAGGCGATGATTCTCCCGGCAGCCTGCTTGCCCATGCGCGCGCAGTCCGGCACGCCGACGCCCGTATAGGCGTTGCCGGCCAGGTACAGCCCCGAGATCGACTTCAGGCGGGCTTCAATCGCCTCCACCCTGCGCTGGTGGCCAACCGTGTATTGCGCCATGGAGCGCGGCCAGCGGCTGACGCGGCTGAGGACCGGCGCGGCGCCGGCGCCCACGGTCTCGCGCAGCTCCTCCCGAACGACGCCGACAAGGCTTTCATCGTCCTCTTCGGGCGTGCCTCCGACAAAGCACCGCAGCATCACTTTGTCCTCGGGCACGCGATAGGGGAACTTGGTGCCGACCCAGGTGCACGCCACCAGGCGCCGCCGTTCTTTTTTCGGAATCAGGAACCCGAAACCGCTCTCGGCGCTGTCGAATTCATCCCGCCTGTAGACAAGCGACAGCGTCACCGACGAGTTGTACCCTACCGACTCCAGCAGGCCAGCCAGTTCGCCGTCCACCGGCCGTAGCAGCTCCCCGGCCTCGTACGCCTGACAGGCCAGCACGACGGCATCCGCCCGGAGCGGACTGCATCAACGATTCGCCCTCCACCGCTCATGGCCCGAATGG
>JBBITL010000116.1:0-11051 GCA_037440765.1 Solibacteraceae bacterium | reverse complement strand
AGGCCCACGCCGACGTGACCAACGTGATGCTGCAGATCCTGGACGACGGGCGGCTCACCGACGGGCAGGGCCGCACAGTGGACTTCAAGAACACGATCGTAACCATGACCTCCAACGTGGGCAGCCACAGGATTCTCGGCTATCGCGGAGCCTTCCAGGGGTCCGAATACGAGCGCATGAAGGAGGCGGTCCTGGAGGAGATGCGGGGGACGTTCCGTCCTGAGTTCCTGAACCGCGTCGACGACACCATTGTTTTCCATGCGCTCAGCGAGGAGCACCTGGAAAAGATCGTCGCGATACAGCTCGGGCGCCTGCGGGCGAGGCTGGCGGAAAGACACATCGGCCTGGAACTCAGCGGGGAGGCCGTGCGTCACCTGGTGCGGGCGGGTTACGATTCCAATTACGGGGCGCGTCCGCTGAAGCGGGCCATTCAAAGGGAAGTCGAGACGCCGCTGGCGCGGCTCATCCTGAAAGGGGAGATCCGTGAAGGGGCGGATGTCATGGGGGATCTGGACCGGAGCCGAGGAGAACTGGTTTTTTCCGCCGCGCAGGGGGTGAAGTCGTGAGCGAGAGCGTCAAGTCGCTGCCGCTGCTGCCATTAAAGAACAGCGTGCTGTTCCCGCAGCTGCTGATGCCGCTGTCGGTGGGCAGGCCGGCCTCGATCGCCGCCGTGGAGGCGGCGCTCGCGACCGAGGAGCGGGACATCGTCATAGTCGCCCAGCGCGACGCAGGCATCGAGTCGCCGGCCCTGGCCGATTTGTACGGCGTCGGCACCCGGGCGATCATCAAGCGCGTCAACCGGCCGGGCGAAAGCAGCATGGAGCTGATCGTCCATGGCGCCGAGCGGGTCAACATCCTGAAACTCGACGAGGCCGAGCCGTTCCTGAAGGTGGCCGTGCAGGCGGTCCCGCTGCCCGAGGACAGCGGGCCCGAAGTGGAAGCGCTGCACCACGAGGTGATGGAGTTGGCCGCCAAGGCGATCTCCATCGCCCAGCCCCAGGCGCCGCACGAGCTGACGCGGGTGCTCATAGGAACCGAGGATTCGCTCCGGCTGGCCTACATGGTCGCCTCCATGTTCGGCCTCGACGTCGCCAAGGAGCAGACGCTGCTGGAGGCCCAAAGCCGGGCCGACGCGCTGCGGCTGACGCACTCCTTCCTGGCGCACGAGATCCAGGTGCTGGAGCTGCGAAGCAAGATCGCCTCCACCGCCCAGACGGAGATGACCAAGGAGCAGCGCGAGTACCTGCTCCGCCAGCAGATGCGCGCCATTCAGAGCGAACTCGGCGAGAAGAACCCCGAACAGGCGGAAGTGGATCTGCTCCGCGAGCGCCTGGCCAAGGCGGATCTGCCCGACGACGTGCGCAAGGAGGCCGGGCGCGAACTGGGACGCCTGGAGCGGTTGCCGGCCGCCGCACCCGATTACAACGTCGCGCGAACCTGGCTGGACATAGTGCTGGAGCTGCCGTGGCGAGTGAAGACCGAGGACCGCCTGGACATCCCGGCCGCCCGCCGGGTCCTGGACGAGGATCACTACAACCTCAAAGAAGTGAAGGAGAGGATTCTCGAGCACCTGGGCGTGCTGAAGCTCAACCCCGGCGCCAAGGCCCCCATCCTGTGCTTCGTGGGGCCGCCGGGTACGGGCAAGACCTCGCTGGGGCAGTCGATTGCGCGCGCCCTGGGCCGCAAGTTCGAGCGCATGAGCCTGGGCGGAATGCACGACGAAGCCGAACTGCGCGGACACCGCCGCACCTACATCGGAGCGCTGCCGGGCCGCATCATTCAGGCCATGCGCCGCGCCGGCGCCAACAACCCGGTGGTGATGCTCGACGAGGTGGACAAACTCGGGCGCGATTTCCGCGGCGACCCGGCCAGCGCCCTGCTCGAAGTGCTCGACCCGGAGCAGAACAAGACCTTCCGCGACAACTACCTGGACCTGCCGTTTGACATCTCCAATGTGATGTTCATCACCACGGCCAACGCGCTCGACACCATCCCCCGCCCCCTGCTGGACCGCATGGAACTGCTGCGGCTCAGCGGCTACAGCGAGGAGGAGAAGCTGGAAATCGCCCGCAGGTATCTGGCGCCGCGGCAGCTCAAGGAGGCCGGACTCGCGGCCGAGCAGTGCGGTATCGGCGATGACGTCATCCACAGGATCATCTCGGGCTACACCCGCGAGGCCGGTTTAAGGCAACTGGAGCGCGGCATCGGGCGCGTGGCGCGCAAGGTGGCGCTCCGCTTCGCCGAGGGCAACACCGAGCCGGTCACCGTTGCGCCCGACGAGCTGGCCGACATGCTGGGCCCGGAGAAGTTCTTCCCCGAGCAGATGAGGCGGCAACTGCAGCCGGGAGTGGCCGCGGGCCTGGCCTGGACCGAAACCGGCGGCGACGTGCTCTACATCGAAGCCGCCCTGCTGCCCGACGGCAAGGGCCTTACCCTGACCGGACAACTGGGCGATGTGATGCAGGAGTCGGTCAAAGCGGCACAGAGCTACATCTGGAGCCACACCGACGGGTTCGGGATCGACCGCGCCGGCTTCAAGGACTTCGGCGTTCACGTGCACGTGCCCGCTGGCGCCGTTCCCAAGGATGGGCCTTCAGCCGGCATCACCATGGCGGCGGCGCTGGCTTCGCTTTACACCAAGACGCCCGTCCGCAGCGACACGGCGATGACCGGTGAAATCACGCTGACCGGCATGGTGCTGCCAGTAGGCGGCGTGAAGGAGAAGGTGCTGGCCGCGCGCCGTGCCGGCCTGAAACGCGTCATTCTGCCCAAGCCGAACAAGACGGACTTGCGGGAGTTGCCCGAACAGGTGCGCGACGGCATGGAGTTCGTCTTCGTCGAGCGCATCGAGGAGGTTCTGGCCGCCGCCGTGCCGGGACTGGCGCCCGCCGGGGCCTGACTCAGGCCGGCACTTCGGGGCTGGTTCCGAAGTGCTTCTGGAGGACCAGCGCCACGGTCCCCCGCAGGCGCGCCAGCCCCCCCTCGTGCACCGGGACCACACGGGGAGGCGCTGCTCCGGGGAGCGCCTGGGCATCGACAGCCGCTTGAACCACGGGCCCGAACCGCTCCCAGGAACGCGTCAGGTCACCGACCACCAGGATCTGTTCCGGGTCCAGGCCGGCCACGATCATGCGCATGCCGCGGCCGAGGTATTGGGCCATGGTTTCCAGAGCGCCAGCGGCACGGACGTCGCCCTGGTCTGCCAGGCTGAGCAGGTCCTGAAAGCTCACGCCTTCGGCGGGCGCGCCGGACTCTGAGTAGTACCGCAGCGCGGCGCGATTCGAGCCGAAGACCTCCCAGCAACCCCGGCTGCCGCAATTGCAGGCCGGGCCGCTGGCGTCCAGAGGCACGTGCCCGAACTCGCCGGCCATGCCGCTCAAACCGCGAGCCAGCCGGCCGTTGACCAGGATGCCGGCTCCGATTCCCTCCGAGACGGTAACCACCACCAGGTTGCGGCTTTCCAGGTGATCGAACCAGGCGGCCGCCAGAACGCACGCGCTGGCGGCGTTCTCCAGTTCCACGTCGAGCCCCGTAGCCTTCTCCAGCGGCTCCCGCAAGTCAACCTGGGGCCAGCCGAGATTCGGGGCGAACACCAGGCGCTCCGAGCCGGGCTCGACCCTGCCGGGCACGCTGACGCCGATGCCTTCGACCATCTTCCCCCGGCAGGTGTGCAGCAGCCGCTTCACGCGCGCGGTCATCTCCTCCAGCGCAACCTGCGGATCGGATGGGGTGGCCAGCGCCTCCTGAGACGTGAACTTGCCGTTGACGTCGGCCAGGGCAATGGCGATCTGCGTGGGGCGGATGTCAATGCCGATGATCACGCGCTCGTCGTTCAGGCGCAGGAAGGTCGGACGCCGGCCCCGCGGCAGGCGGCCGGCCGGTCCTTGCAGCACCCAGTTTCCCTCGATCAGCTCCTCCACGATCAGAGAGATGGTGCTTCGCTGCAAGCCCGAGAGGCGGGCCAGGTCGGCGCGGGACAACGGCTGCCGGGTACGGATCAGGTTCAGCACTGCGCGCCGGTTGATGTCGCGCGCCACTTCACTGGAGGCCACCTGGGGCCGGGCCTGCTTGACTGGTGTCATAGAGGAATCCGTCTCACGGAAGGTCACTCACACGCACGCGAAATCTCAGCGTAAGCGGCTTGCCCGGCTCAAGAATGTGGCGATCCACCGCCGCCGTCCGGCCGGGGAACGAAGCCCCGATGAACCCATAACTGCGCAGGCACCACTGGTGGGGCGCGCCCGGGTTCTGCTCGTCGGAAGTGACCCGCAGCACGGCGCGCTTCCCGCCGTAGACCGCCTCCAGTTCGGCCCAGCGGCGGGGGGTCAGGTCTTCATCGCGCCGGAGCACCTCGCCGTCGGCGCGCACGATGGTGCCCTCCCTCGGCGCGAAACGGACGCTCAGGCCGCCGTAACTCTTGCCCTTCTCGGCCGAACCCTTCAAGGTCACAGGCGCGCCGGTGGCTTCCCAGGTCAGCTCCACGTCAAGTTCTCGCGAGGATCCTTGCGCGGGAAGCACCAGCAGGCGTGCGCGCTCCAGCACTATGTCCTTGCCGTCGGCCACCCAGAAGTTCCAGGCCTCCAGGCGCGCGCCAGCGGCGTCGCTGGAGACCAGCGGGGTCTTCGCCGGGCGGTGACTGGCCGTGAAGGTCATCCAGTTGTCATAGCGTCCGCCCCCGGTCTCCACGATGGGCCAGGACCAGAACACGCCGCGATGATGGTAGTGATCCGCCGGGAAGTCGTCCAGCAGGGAAACGCCGGCCGGCGTGTAGAGAGGGAACACGTAGCAACAGCGCCGGCGGTTCTCCGGCGCCCCGGGCTTGAGCTGGGGGCCGTAGTTGTAAGTCAGCGCGGGCCTGCCGGACTCCAGCAGTTCCATCCGCCCGTCGCCCGCGTCCCGCCAGGTGAAAGGCCCCTGGGCGAACGCCGGCAGCGCCAGCCACAGCCACAGCATGTTCCTCATGTCCGCTCCCTCACGCTCGCGGTCCCGCGCCGCGCACCGGACCGCGAGCGTCAGCGAGCGGCCAGTTCAACGCTCGCGGCTCATCTCCACCGCCCTGGTACAGACGTAGTACTTGGCCAGCATATTGCTGTCCTCCCACTCAGGCAGGGACTTCGGATCCTCCATGTAGCCCAGAAACAGTCGCGTCACCTCGGCGAAGTGCGCCTCATGGCTCACCCGGTACTTGTCCGGTATGACGATGCGCGCCTCCTCGCCGCGCGCGGTCACGCTCAGCCCCGGCCACTTCTGCGCCAGCGCCTCGACCTTCCTTCTCAGCTCCGGCGAATCCGGACGGACGTAGATCTCCGGCCGGAAGTTCTCCTGCCTGCCCTGCCGGATCTCGGTCACCGCCCGCGTTCCCCGGAACGTCGCCTCGTACACGTCGCCCGAACCCGGAGGGGCCTCCCAGTTCCACAGGATGTCGAGCTTCACGTGGACGCCCCGCACCGAATAGCTGACGGCGTGGTTGGAGAAGTAGTCCATCCGGCCGTCCTTCACCCAGGGCGCCAGGTGGGCCGGGAAATCGGCGTGTCCGGTGATCTGGGCGAACTGCTCCCGGCTGATGACGGTGGGCCACCGTTTTGCGCTGAGCATGCGGATATCGTTGCGGTAGTCCACCATCTGGCGCGGGAACGCCGTCCACCCGACAAGGTCTACGACGTGCGTGCCGACGTCCGCGATTCCTTCGCCGCTTTCCTCTATGTTGAGGAACCAAGCGGGCCGTTGCAGGGGAACGCCCGCCACGGTCTTCTTCAGGTGATGGACGCTTCGCGCCGCGATGGCGGGCTCGGCCGCCGAGCCCTGGACAAGCTCGCCAAACACCTCCGGCGCGTTCACGATCTCCTTCTGGATGATGGAAGTGATCTCGTGGCGCTCGGTCATGATGTCGTAGCCAACCAGCCCGCGCTTCCGGGCGGTCTCCAGCGCCGCCTCCAGCCTCGGCATGTCCTGGGTGCTTATGATCCAGGGCTTGTCGGCGAGCACGTTGTAGCCCGCCTCCAGCGACCGGACGATGCGGCCGATCTTCTCGCGGTTGCGCCCCGCGAAAACCGCCACGTTGCCGGCGCGTTCGCCGAGCATCCTCTCGAAGAAGCCCGGGCCCGTGTGGATGTCAAGCTCCCAGCGGGTCGGATCGTCCCGGCGCGAGTTGAACATCGTCACCCGGCTGAGGTAGTCCGACAGTTCGGTCCCCAGCGGCGCGTACACGGACACCCGCGGCGACACCTGCGGGTACATTTCCATATGGATGAGCGAGGCGTGGTAGTGCCCCGGGTCGACGACAACCAGCCTCACCCCGGCGGTGTTCTCCCGGGGCGCCACTCTGCACCCCTGGACTGAACAGACCAGCAACAGCAGCGACAGGGCCCGCCTCAACTCAGGAGCCCTGCCTTGGCAAGAACCGCGTCCGTGCCGTAGGGCGCCCGCTGGGGGCGGGACAACTTGCTGTTGAAACCGGCGCTGGCCCCTGTGAAGACCTCCTTCGCCGGATCCCACATGAGGACGCGGTCGGTATGCATGGCGATCTGCCCCAGCAGGCAGACCGAGTTGGAGCGGTGGCCGACCTCGGCCGGGGCCACCGGGTCCTTGCGCGCCCGGATGGCTGCGAGCCAGTCCAGGACGTGATCGCCCTTCGGGCTAACGTGCAGCCGGATCTCGCTGTCCTTGATGCCTTCCTTGATCCAGCGGCGGTCGCTGGCGTCGAGGGCCAGGCTCCAGGGGCCTCCGCGCGGGACTCCGCCCCCGGCGCTGAGGGCCTGCATGTCCACGGCGCTGAAACTGCCGCGCGTCACCCAGACCCAGCCGCTCTCGCCCAGGAACTTGATGCCGTTGGGGTACTTGTCGCTGATGTACATCACGGCGCCGTCGGCGTACCTGGCCCGGATGTGATAGGGCCCGTGCACGTCCCAGAGGCCCTCCTTGGGAAAGTGGGCCATGGCTTCGATCTCCACCGGGCCTGTCAGTTCCGCGCCCATGCCCCAGTGGGCCGTGTCGATGTGGTGAGCGCCCCAGCCGGTGATCATGCCCGCGCCGAACTGCTCACAGCGCAGCCACCCGGGCCTGCCGTAGCGGGTCTTGATGTCCGGCGCCTGCGGGTGAACGCGGTCCTCGGTGTAGTAGACCATCGGCGTGGACCCGAGCCATGCATCGTAGTTGAGGTTGGGGGGCACCGGTGTTTCCCTGGTGCTTCCGCCGGCCGGGTCGGTGGGAAGGCCGATGTACACCTCGCGGACTTTGCCGATCCTGCCGTTGCGCACCAGCTCGCAGGCCAGCCGGAAATTGACGGCCGAACGCTGCTGGCTGCCCTGCTGGTAGACGCGGCCCGTGCGCTTGATTACGTCGGCCATCTGCCGGCCTTCCTTGATGGTCAATGAAGCCGGCTTCTCGAGGAACACGTCCTTGCCCGCCAGAGCGGCCTCGATGGCCGGCTGGGCGTGCCAGTGGTCCGGCGTGCTGATCAGCACCGCGTCGATGCTCTTGTCCTGGAGCATCTCGCGGTAGTCCGTGTAGGTCTTCAGGTTCGCAAAACCGCCGCTCCCGAACCGCTTGGCGTAGTCCTGCTCAATCCAGGCCTTGGCATCCGCGATGCGCACAGTGTCCACGTCGCACACGGCGACGAACCGGGCCATGGCGTGGTTCCGCAGGATTCCGCTGATCTGCGCGTCGCGGGCCTGGCGCCCGCAGCCGATCTGGGCGACCTGGATGAGGTTGCTCGGGGCGCTCTGGCCGAAAACGGTGGAGGGCACGATCGCTGGAAACGCGATGCCCCCGGCGAGCGAACCTGCCAGGAATTGTCTGCGCGAAGTGTTGTCCTTGTTCACTGCTCCTCCCTTACTTCCTGCCGATCACCCAGAGGATTCCGCCCAGTATGTGCTGGTAAAGGATCGGGCTGGCGTAGTGTTCCTTAAGGTGTCCCAGGCCGGTGTAGAACTGGCGGCCACCGTCGAGTTCCTGGCGCCAGGCCAGCGGAAGCGAATCGCCGAAGCGGTCCCCCGGATACACCGCCTTGTCAGGGTCATCCAGCCTGGCGGGATCTGTCACCAGCAACGGACGGATGGCCGGACTGAGGTTGTCGTGGTAGTAGCATTCATCCTCCCACTCGAAAGTAACGGGCAGATCCCGCGTCGAAGGGTGGTCCCGGTCCACGACCCGGACCACGAACTTCTGAAACTTGGGGTGCCGCAGGAATTTGCCGCCCATCACGGACCAGAAGTACGGCCACTTGCGCTCGGAGCCCGTCGCCGAGTGGATTCCGGCCAGCCCGCCGCCCGCCTGGATGTACCGCCGGAACGCTTCCCGCTGCGAGTCGCTCTGGAACGCTTCGTTGTTGCTGTTGGAGAAGATGATCGCCCGGTACTGCTTCAGGCTGGAATCGGTGAAAACCCTGGGATCGTCCGAGACGTCCACCGCGAAGCCGTTTTCGGCGCCCATCTTGCGGATGGCGTCCACGCTGCTCTGGATGTTGTCGTGCACGTAACCCGTGCCTGCGGAGACGAAGTTCCGGGTGTACACCAGCACCCTTGCGTCAGCGGCTAAGCCGCAGGCGGCGGCTGCCAGTGCAACCGCCGCCATTCGGTAGAAGCGCATTGTACAGACAAGTATCTCACGCCTACCAGCGCAACCTCCCCTGGATCTGGATGAAGCGCATGGGGGCAGCGCTCTGGCCGGTGATTTTGCCGAAATCCGCGCTGGTCGGAGTGGTTACGGGAGCGTTGAGGATGCTGTTGTTCTCCACGTTGAGCATGTCCATCCGGGCCACGAACCTCAGGCGCTCCAGGATCCTGAACTCGCGCGACAGGCTGCCGTCGAACTGGCTGATGCTGTAGGCGCGAAGCCCGTCGATGTTCACGGGAAAGAAGCGGTACTGGAAGGTGCTGGCGGCGTTGGCGGACCTCTTCTCGAAGCCCGAAGTGCAAGGCCCGGTTCCCACGACGGTATCGCCCGGAGACAGAGCCGTCGTCGCCACGCAGCCGGCCGTGTTGAAGAAGCTGTCGGGGATCGGGTTGTCCAGCTTGATGCTGTCCGGTTCCCCGTAAAAGTAGATGTTCCCGAAGCCGACCAGTCCTCCCGGAGTGTACTGGAAGGTCCCCGCCAGCGTCCAGCCGCCCACAATCATGCTGAGAATCCGGTTCTGAACCCAGCGCTGTCCCTGGCCGAAGGGCAGGTCATAGACCCAGGTGGCCCGCACGCTGTGCGGGTTGCCGGCTCCCAGCGGATTCCAGTACGGCACCTGCGGGCGGACCGGGTCGTCCGGATCCCATCCCTGGAAGTAGCTGTTGGCGGTCTTCCGGACGAACCAGGTGTAGCCGAAATTCGCGCTCAAGCCGCTGGCGAACCGGCGGTTGTAGCTGAGAACCAGCGATTGCGTCCTGGAGGTGAAGCGCGGCTCGGGCCTGTTCACGTTCCCGTTGGGAGCGTTGAACAGCAACGTGGAGCGGGTGCGGGTCGGGCTGGTGAAGAGGGTGTTGGTAGCCATCCAGTTCCACAGCAGCGTGTTGTTTCTGACCGAGTCCGGATAGGTGGCGTTCGCATTGGCCGGGACGGTCCCCGCGGTTGTCAGGCCGTAAAAGGGGTTCGCAACGCCCGCGCCGAGCCAGTTGGCGTTGGTGTCACTGCGGACCTGGGTGAAGTTGTAGTAGCTGGATGGAACGCCCGGTTCCGACGGCTTGTTGTAAGTGATGTTGGAGGAATAGGTTCCCTCGTAAGCCGCCTCCACCACGTCGTGGCTTCCAATCTGCCGCTCGATGGACATGCGCCAGCGCTGCTGCCGCGTGTGGTAAGGAAAGCTGGGATAGGTCCAGCCGGCGCCCGCCGTCGCCATCAGGCCCAGTGAGTCCCTCAGGGGCGCGTCAAAGCGGGTGCCATCGGCGCGGACCGGGAACGGGTCGTTCAGCGGGGACACTGTGGGGAAGGCGCCCGAAGCGCTGTAAAGAGGGTTGAACACAGGGATCTGATTGGTGTCGGCGGTGAAGATGGTCGGGCTGGTGGTGCGGCTGAAGAAGTTCTGGTTAGGGGCATACGACATGGCATTGACGTTGGTCGTGTCGTAGTAGATCCCGTAGCCGCCCCTCAGAACCGACTTTGCGCCCAGCTGGTATCCGAAGCCTGCGCGCGGCAGCCACATCACGGCGCTGTCCCAGGCGCGCTTGCGGGCGCCGGCCGAGCCGGAATAGATCGCGCCTCCGACGACTTTGAAGGCAGATGCGGCGCGTTCGGGCTGCGGCCTGGCGGCGTAGCCGGCTTCGACGGCGGCTGAAATCGGCAGGATAGCGTTCGGATCATAGTCGATGATGAACCGGTTATGGCGCTCCATGGCGCCAGCCTCATACTCCATGCGCAGCGACAGCGTCAGGGTGAGTCTGCGGCTGACACGCCAGGTGTCCTGGCCGAACCATGCCATGTACGGGTTTGAGACGTAGAAGCTGTCGTTGCTTGAGATGCTCATCGCCGTCGGCATGCCCATCATGAACGACGCCCAGGCCAGACCGATGTTGGAGGCCGTATAGCCGACTCCTCCAGTGTCGTTGAACCGCCTGAAGTAGGCGTTGCCGAAGGTGAATGTGCCGTGATTGTTGCCGGCGTGGTTGGACCGGATCTGGTTGCGGACGTCCAGGCCCGCGCGGAAGGAGTGGTTCCCGCGGTTGTGGTGGGCGTCCGCGTTGTACGTCCAAAAGGTGCTGTAGGTGCGGGTCGGAGTTCCGCCGATGCCGTTCTGCGTGTAGCCGGTGATGTTCATCAGCGGCAGGTAGCAACGGTTGCCGCACTTGTCGTCCAGGTACTTGGGGAGCCCCACGTCGGAGGGCTTGAACTGGTAGGGGAAGTCGCGCTGAGCGGCGGCCGTGCTCCAGTTGCTGACCGACACCGACGCGTGGAGCACGGTGGCGGGGGTCGCCGTGTACACCCAGTCGAGCACGCCGTTCTGGTTGTCGCGCGTGACGCCGCCCGTTACGCCGCTGTTCAGCCCCTTGACGATCTCGCTGGTCCAGTCAGCCCGGTCCTCGAAGAAGTGGTTCTGAGTGAAACGGCCGAAGAAGCGGTGCCGGCCGGCCAGG
>JBBITL010000115.1:0-11325 GCA_037440765.1 Solibacteraceae bacterium | reverse complement strand
CGCCGCCCGAGGAGGTGGTGGTGATTCGCGGGACGACCCGCAGCGTGGAGAAGATCGGAGCAGGAGGTGGGGGCTAAGGTGGAGCGGCGAACGATGCTGGGGCGTGAAGTTTCTGTCTTCCTCTGCCTGTTGGCGGCGTCGCTGTGTCCGGCGCTTGCGGGCGAGCCACACGAGCGGGCGCTCACGCTCACGGCCGGCGAGAGCGCGGTCATCGACTGCGAGTTCGACGTGGGGCGGATCTCGACCACGGCGCCCGACGTGGTTGACACGGTGGCGTTGAGCCGGCGCGAGGTGCTGCTGCTGGCCAAGAGCCACGGGCAGTCGAGCGTGGGCGTTTGGTCGCGCGACGGCCGGCGGCAGTTCTACAGGGTCACCGTGTCGCACGACCTGGGGCAGGTCCGCGACCTGCTGCGCCGGACATTTCCGGGCGAGGCCATCGAGGTCCACAGCGCACGCGAGGCGCTGTCGCTGACCGGCCGGGTTTCCAGCCAGACGGTGGCCGACAGGGCCGCCGCGCTGGTGGCGCCGCTGGCTAAGAGCGTGGTCAACAACCTGGACGCCGCGCCGCCGGCGCCCGACGTGCAGATCATGCTGCGAGTGAAGTTCGCCGAGTTGAACCGCTCGGCGGCCAGTGCGTTCGGGCTGAGCCTGGTATCAACCGGCTCGCTCAACACCATCGGCCGGATCACCACCGGCCAGTTCTCCACTCCGCAACCGGACAGAATCGGCGCGGCCGCGACCGGTTTCAGCATCGCCGACGCGCTCAACGTCTTCGCCTTCCGCCCGGACCTGGACCTGGCGGGCTTTCTGAAGGCTCTACAGGGCCAGGGCGTGCTCCAGGTGCTGGCCGAGCCCAACCTGGTGACCAGCAACGGCAAGGAGGCCAGCTTTCTGGTGGGCGGCGAGATCCCGGTGCCGGTGGTGCAGGGCGGCGCCACCTCGGGCGCGGTGTCGATCCAGTACCGTGAATTCGGCATCCGGCTGGCCTTCAAGCCCGAGGCCACCCGGCACCAGACCATCCGCCTGCACGTGAA
Source organism: Solibacteraceae bacterium (assembly GCA_037440765.1). Lineage (GTDB taxonomy): Bacteria > Acidobacteriota > Terriglobia > Bryobacterales > Bryobacteraceae > DTKY01. Next base: position 10,291 of record JBBITL010000115.1, on the reverse strand, counting down.
GCCGGAGGTCTCCATGCTGGACCCGACCAACGGCGTTACGATGGCCGGATTCCAGATCCCGGCGCTGTCGACGCGCCGCATGGAGACCAACATCGAGCTGGCCGAGGGTCAGAGCTTCGTCATAGCCGGCCTGATTGACGACCGCGCCACCGAGACCATGTCCAAGGTGCCCGGACTGGCGAACATCCCGGTGCTCGGCGTGCTGTTCAAGAGCCGCCAGGAGAACAAGGCCCGGACGGAGCTGGTGGTTATTGTGACGCCGGCGATCACGGATCCGGCGGAGTCCGCCCGGCTGAGCCCCGCTCCGGTCATGCCCATCACGCCGCTGGCGCCCTCCGGGGCGGCCGGACAGGCGGGAGCCGGCCCAAGGTAGAGGTCCACCGAGTGAGCTCAACCGCCACAGCCAGGGGGGGGGAACTGAGAGCGATCCTGATTGCGCCCGACCGCGAGCTGGCCGGGCGCTTCACGGCCACGCTGGCCGCCTCGCGCGCGTTTCAGATCCTGGCCGACCTGAAAAAATACCCATCCGAGCAGACCATGGACATCCGGCTGCGCCAGTTGCAGCCGGAGGTGGTGCTGGTGGACGTGGCCTCGGACCTGGACGCCGCCTGCCAGTTGATCCGGCGGCTGGCCTCGCTCGGCCCGCCCGTTCCGGCGATAGGGCTGGACACGGCCGGCCGGCCGGACACGGTAATGCGCGTGCTGAAGGTGGGGGCGCGCGAGTTTCTGGCCGCCCCGTTCGACCCGGCCGTGCAGCGGGACGCGGTGGCGGGCATCATACGGCAGCGCAAGCCGGAGGCGGCCCCGGACGGGGAGCCCGGCAGGATCATCGCGTTCTCCAGCGCCCAGCCCGGGTCGGGAGCCTCGACGCTGGCTTGCCAGACGGCGTTCGCCCTGCGGCGGCTCACGCGCCAGCGGGTGCTGGTGGCCGACCTGGACACGGCCAAAGGCTCGGTGGGCTTCTACACCGCCTGCCAGGCGACGCACTCGTTTCTCGACGTGCTGGAGGCGGCCGGACGCAGCGGCTTTGTTCCGGTCGGGTCGATGACGGCCGAGCGCGCCGGTGTGAGCGTGCTGGCCGCGCCGGAAGCGCCGGTGGATCTGCCGCTGGACCCGGTGCGCTTCCGCGAGGCGCTGGAGCTGGTGCGCCGCCATTACGACTGGACGCTGCTTGATCTGCCCGCCATATTCCATCGCGTCAGCCTGCTGGCGCTGGCCGGCGCCGATAAGACCTTTCTGGTGGCGACGGCGGAACTGCCAAGCCTGCACCTGGCGCGCAAGGCTGTCCGCATGCTGGGCCAGCTCGGAATCGGCGGGGACCGGCTGGAGGTGATCATCAACCAGGCCGGCCGGCGGGCGGGCATGAGCGGGCAGGACCTGGAGAAGGTCCTGGGGTGCCCGGCGCGGGTGACCCTGCCCGACGACCACGCCGGGCTGCACCAGGCGGTGGCGCTGGGAGGGCCGGTATCGCCGGGAGGGCTGGCCGAGGCCACCGAGGAGTTGGCCGGACGCCTGGCCGGGATAGCCAGGAACGAAAGAAGAAAGGTGAACTTCGTGCTCGACGCGGGGCCGGCGTTTGCCGGCGCCTAGCTGCCCGAAAGAGAGTGAGCCATGCTGACAGCCGCCGATTCCAGGGCTTCCGGAGAGCTGAGCTGGGAACAGAGACTGCTGCGCCAGGGGAGCCGCCCCCGGGGGGGGCTGAAGCCGGAGTACCAGCAGATCAAGTTCACGCTGCATCGCAAACTGCTCGACAAGATCAACCTGGACGCGCTGGCGACCATCGAGAACCAGCGGGTGCGGGCCGAGGTGCGGCAGGCTCTTTCAACGCTGATCGAGGCCGAGCCGACCCTGCTGAGCTCTCTTGAGAAGCAGCAGATCACCGGCGAGGTGCTCGACGAGGTGTTCGGGCTGGGGCCGCTGGAGCCGCTGCTGGAGGACCCGACCATCTCCGACATTCTGGTCAACACGCACCGGTCGGTCTACATCGAGCGCAAGGGCGTGCTCGAACAGACCAACGTGGCCTTCCGCGACGACTCCCACCTGCTGCACGTCATCGACAAGATCGTCTCGCAGGTGGGCCGGCGCATCGACGAGTCCACGCCCATGGTGGATGCGCGGCTGACGGACGGCTCGCGCGTCAACGCCATCATCCCGCCGCTGGCGGTTGACGGGCCGCTGCTGTCTATCCGGCGCTTCTCGCGGGACCGCCTGATGCCGCCCGACCTGGTGGACAGGAAGGCCATGACACAGGGCATGATGGAACTGCTCGAAGCGGCGGTCAAGGCCCGGCTGAACCTGATCATCTCGGGGGGGACGGGCGCCGGCAAGACCACGCTGCTGAACGCGCTTTCCGCCTTCATTTCGCCGAGGGAGCGGATTGTGACGATCGAGGACGCCGCCGAGCTGCAATTGAAGCAGCCGCACGTGGCGCGCCTGGAGACGCGGCCGCCCAACCTGGAGGGTGAAGGAGCCGTCAGGCAGCGCGAACTGCTGGTCAACAGCCTGCGCATGCGGCCGGACCGGATCGTGGTGGGCGAGGTGCGCGGCGCGGAGGCGCTGGACATGCTCCAGGCCATGAACACGGGCCACGACGGCTCGCTGACCACGGTTCACGCCAACAGCCCGCGCGACGCCGTGTCGCGCCTGGAGGTGATGGTGTCGCTCGCCAACGCCAACATGCAACTGACCGCCATTCGCCAGCAGATTGCGAGCGCCGTGCACCTGTTCGTGCAGGCCTCGCGGCTGAGCGACGGATCGCGCCGGGTGGTGAACGTGACCGAGGTCACCGGCATGGAAGGGGAAGTCATCACCATGCAGGACCTGTTTGTGTTTGAAAAACGCGGTTTGTCGCCCGAGGGCAGGGTGCTCGGCCGGTTCGCCGCCACCGGGATCCGGCCGCGCTTTCACGAGAAACTGCTGGCGGCCGGGATCATGCTGCGGCCGGATCTGTTCGACGAAGTGGAGGAGGTCTGAGGGGGCGCGGTGAGGAACTTCTGGCTGATCGTCGGGGCCTGCTGGCTGGCGTTCATGGGATCGTGGTGGCTGGTGGCCCGGCTGTTCCGCACATCGGCCACCAGCCGTATCCGGAGCCGGCTGCTGGCCAACGCGGCACAGAAGAGCGCCGCCCGCGCCGGCAGGCCGGCGCCTGCGCTGATCCCGAGCGAGGACGCCCGCACCGGCAAGCTGGTCATGCGGCTTCTGGCGCGATTGGAGCTCAAAGGCCGGCTGCAGAGCCTGCTCGAACAGGCAGGGCTTAAGTGGCACGTGGGGCGGCTGATGCACGGCTGCCTGGCGCTGTTTCTGGCGGCGTTCGTGGCGGTGTGGTATGGATTTCCGCCGGGGCGGGGGCTGGCGTTTCCTGTGGCGGCGGCCGCGGGCGCGCTTCCACTGGCTTACGTGCTGCGCCGGCGCACCGGGCGGCTGCGCAAGTTCGAGGAGCAGTTCCCCGAGAGCCTGGAGTTTGTGAGCCGCTCCATGCGGGCCGGCCACGCTTTCTCGGTGTCGCTCGAGATGCTGCACAAGGAGTTTCAGGAGCCCCTGTCGGGCGAGTTCCGCAGGACCTTCGACGAACACAACCTGGGGCTGCCGCTGGAGAGCGCGCTTCAGAAGCTGGCCGGCAGGGTGCCGCTGATGGACATGCAGTTCTTCGTTTCGGCGGTGCTGCTTCAGAAGCGCACCGGCGGAAACCTGGCCGAGTTGCTGGACAAGCTGGCCTACGTCATCCGGGAGCGGTTCAAGCTGCGCGGCCGGCTGCGGGCCGTCAGCGCGCACGGCCGCATGACCGGCACGGCGCTCAGCATGATTCCGCTGGCGGTGGCGGGGATGATGTTCTTCGCCAACCGCGAGTACGTGACGTTCTTTTTCACCGACCCGACCGGACGGACGATGGCCGCCGCCGCCATCGGCATGCAACTGGTGGGCTACGGGGTGATCCGGAAGATCGTGTCGATCGAGGTCTGAGCCGTGCCCCTGCTGCTGTCGGTCATTCTGTTCGTGATTCTGGCGGCGGTCACCTCGGTGGTGGCCGTGCGGGTATGGCTCCGTCCCAAAGCCGCCGTCGACCGGATAACGGGCGTGCCGGCCGACGCGCAGATTCACGTCCCGGTCCATGCCAGCCTGGCCTTCCGCGACATGGTGGCCCGGCTGGGCTCGCTGCTGCCCGCCTCCGGCGCAGCCCCCCGGCGCGCGGAAAAGCTGCTGGTGCGCGCAGGCTACCGGCACCCGCATGCGTTGCGGGTGCTGCACGGGGCGAGGCTGCTCGGGGCGGTCGTCCTCGCGGCGCTGGCGGCGGCCGTCGTCGCGGGCCTGAACACCGCCCCCGACGACCGGTTTCTGGCCTTGGCGGGGGCCGCGGTGGCCGGCTACGCGGCGCCGGGCTGGCTGGTGGGACTGAAGGCCCGGCGGCGCCAGCGCCGCATACGGCGCGGCCTGCCGGACGCGCTGGACCTGCTGGTCATCTGCGTGGAATCGGGGCTGGGACTGGACCAGGCCATCATGCAGGCCGCCAAGGAACTGGAACTGGCGCACCGGGATATCAGCATGGAACTGGCCATGGTGAATCTGGAGCTGCGCGCCGGGAAACGGCGTCCGGAGGCGCTGCGCAACCTGGCGGAGCGGACCTCGGTGGAGGAACTGAGGAAGCTGGTGGCGGTGCTGATCCAGGCTGACCGCTTCGGCACGGGGATCGCGCAGAGTCTGCGGACGCACTCCGACTACATGCGCGTGCAGGCGCGGCAGGTGGCCGAGGAGAAGGCGGCCAAGGTGGGCGTCAAGCTGGTGTTCCCCATCTTCTTCTGCATTCTGCCGACGCTGTTCGTGGTCACGGTAGGTCCCATGGCGGTGCGCATCGTGCGAGAACTGCTGCCCATGATACAGAACCTGTGAGCTGGTAGTAGCCGTTGGGAGGCGGAAAGGAGGAACGCGATGGACGCTTCAATGATCCGGATCATCTGCGCCGCGATGGCGGCCCTGCTGCTGACGGTCATCATTTTGCGACGCCGCCGGAGAGCCCAGTAGCCAGACCGGGCGGGCGCGGGAACTGACTTTCCGCCGTGGCCCGGCCGCGGGCCACGGCGACCGATGGAGGTGCAGGCATGCGAACTAAGAAATGGCTTGGGATTCTGGCGGCCTGGCTCGGGCTGGGAGCCGGCTTGTCGGCGGGCACGCTCGGCAAGGTGGTCCCGATCGGCGGTCATGCCTCCGATCTGGCGCTGGACGAGGCGCGCGGCGTGTTGTACGTGGCCAACTACACGGCCAACCGGATCGAGGTGATCGGCCTGGCCGACCTGGCGCGGCGCACATCCATGCCGGTGGCGGCGCAACCGGGCTCGCTGGCGGTCTCCCCCGACGGCCGCTACCTGCTGGTGACCCACTACTCCAACTTTCTGCCGCCGGCCACCGCCTTCAACGGCCTCACGCTGATCAGGCTGGAGACCGGCGCCAGGCAGACGTTCGCGCTTCCGTCGCCTCCGTTGGGTGTGGTCTTCACGAGCGACAACCGCGCCCTGGTGGCCACCTCCAGGGAGTTCCTGCGGTATGAGCCTTCGACCGGCGCCATGACTCTGCTGGAGACCATTCAGGAGCTGACCGCGCGGACGCTGCCGGCGCCGCCGGCCAACATCCCGCCGCAGATCATAGCGGCCTCTCTCGCCGTCTCGCGCGACGGGGAACGCGCATACGGCCTTACCGACACGTTCCGGTTCCGCTACGACCGCCAAACGCAGGTCCTGACCATCCTTGGCTACATTTCAGACCCGCCGCAGGGTCCCCGCGTCGTCAGCGTGAGCCGCGACGGCTCCTACTACACGGCCGGCTGGGGCCTGTTTGACCGGCGCGGCACGCTCATGGCGCAGTTTCCCGATCCCGCAGGGTTGCTGCACGTGGGCAGCCATGCCATCGACTCGGACCGCGGCCTGGTATACGCGCAGGTGCCCAGCGAGGCCGGCGAGGCGCCGGTGCTGATGGTGGCTGACTCGGACAACCTCACAGTGCGCGAGCGGTTCCGCCTGCCGGAGAACCTGACGGGGAAGTCCGTTCTGAGCGCCAACGGCGCCCACATGTACTCCATCTCGGCGAGCGGGATCATGGCGCTTCCGGCCGGCGACTGGGAGCGGCAGCGGCGGCTGACGGTATCGGCCGAGCAGGTCTTCTTCCAGTCCAGCTTCTGCGACCGCCGCGCCTCGACCCAGGAGGTGTTCCTGGCGGACGGAGCGGGCGGGCAGCTCGACTTCCGGGTTACGGGCGCGACGGCGGGAGTGTCGGTGTCGCCCGCCTCGGGCGTCACGCCGGCCGGCCTGCGGATTCATGTAAGCCCGGGCGCGTTCGCCGATCGCAACGGCACCGTCGAGGTCTGGCTCGATATCAGTTCCACGCAGGCCGCCAACGTCCCGCAGCGGCTGCGCGTGCTGGTCAACCTGCGGGCGCCCGACCAGCGCGGGACGGTGATCCCCGTGCCGGGCAAGCTGGTGGACCTGCTGGCCGACCCGGTCCGCAACCGCGTCTACGTCCTGCGGCAAGACAAGAACCAGGTGCTGGTCTACGACGGCTCGGACTACCACCTGATGGCAACGCTCAGAACCGGAAACACGCCCACCCAGATGGCCCTCACCTTCGATCGCCGTCACCTGCTGGTTGGCAACGACAACTCCCAGATCGCCAACGTGTACGACCTGGAGACTCTCCGGGCGGCCGAGCCCGTACGCTTCCCGGCAGGGCACTATCCGCGGTCACTGGCCGCGTCAGCAAGGGCCATCCTGGCCGCCAGCCGGACGTCCGGACCGAAGCACACCATCGACCGGGTGGATTTGTTCACCCGCACCGCGGCTGAACTTCCGACCCTGGGGGTTTGGGAGAACGACATTCACCTGAATACGGTCCTCACCGCGGCGGCCAACGGCTCCTCGATCATGGCCGCCCAGGCCGACGGATACCTGCTGCTGTATGACGCCACCGCCGACACGTTCACCATCTCGCGCCGGGACTCCGAAACGCTGGCCGGCGCCTACGCCGCCTCCGGCTACGGCTGGTTCGTGGTGGACAACCTGCTGCTGAACTCGTCGCTGGTGCCGGTGTCCAGCTTCGGGAAGACCGGCGGAACGACCTCGGGCTTCGCCGTGTTCGACCAGGCTGGCTTCCTTACGACCGCGGCCACGGCCGCCAGCCCCGGCGTCATTCAGCGTCTGGACCTGGGCTCCGGATCGGGCTACGCGCCTACCAGGATGACCGAGGCGCCCGTGCTCGGAACACCCGGGGCCCCCTTCACGCGGACCCTGGGTGTGCTGGCCAGCCGCAGCGCGCTGATTTCGCTGACCACTTCCGGCTTCACGGCGCTGTCCTGGGACTTCGACGCCTTCACCGTTCCCCCGAGCATCTCTCAGGTGGTGAACGCCGCTGACTTCCGGGCGCCTCTGGCGCCGGGCGGGCTCATGGCGGTATTCGGCAGCCGGTTGAGTCCCACCAATGCCGCCAGCAGCGAGATGCCGCTGCCGAGAGCGCTCGGCGAAAGCTGCCTGCTGGTCAACGGCGCGGCCGTGCCGATGCTGTTCGCCTCGCCCGGGCAGATCAACGCCCAGATGCCCTTTGAGGCGTCGGGCAACGTAACGCTGGTGCTGTACACGCCGGGAGGCGTGAGCGGCACCTACCACACGCAACTTTCTCCCACGGCGCCGAGCGTCTTCATGAGTGGAACGGCCGGCCCGCTGACCGGCCTTCCGACCGTTGTGCGAGCGGCCAACGGCCAGCTGGTCACGGCCGCCAACCCGATCCGCCGGGGTGATACGGTCGTGGCGTACCTGACCGGGATGGGCCGCACGTGGCCGGTGGTGGAGTCCGGTGCGCCCGCCCCCTACCATCCGCTGGCGGAGGTTGTTGAGACGCCGGTGGTGACGCTCGGCGGATTCGAGTTGCCGGTGGCCTATGCAGGACTGACGCCGGGACTGGTGGGCGTCAACCAGATCAACGTACGGGTGCCATCCTATGCGCCCACCGGAATGAGCGTGCCTCTGGTGATCCAGCAGGGCGGCGCCGCAACCAGCCTGCCGGTCAGGGTGATCGAATGAGACCGCCGGTCAACAAGAGAAACATGGGTTCCCGGATTTGGATTGCGGTTCTGATGTCATGCCCGGCCGTCTTCGCGCAGGGTTGGGAAGCCGGTGTGGCGGCCGGGGCGGCTGTCAACCCGTCATCCCAGGTGACGGGCCCGGCGGGGAAGGCCTCGGCCGGGCTGGCCATGGCGCCCGCCTTCGGCGTCTACCTTGGGCAGGACGTCACCGCGCGGCTCGGCGGGGAGATCCGCTACACCTTCCGCCCCGGCGACCTGCGCCTCAGCTCTGGCAAAGCCAAGGTCACCTTCGGGGGCGAATCGCACCTTGTGCACTACGACCTGCTCGTATATGGAGCCGCCCGACAAGCGCCCATCCGCACCTTCTTCGCGATAGGCGCGGGCGCGAGGCTGACGCGGGGGACCGGACAGGAGGCATCCTACCAGCCCCTGATGCAGCACGCGCTGCTGACGCGGACGCGGCACGTACAGCCGGTGGCCAGCCTGGGCGCCGGGCTGAAGATGTCCTTCGGCACGGGCAGGACGCTGCGCGTCGAGTTCCGGGACTACGTGTCGCCGTTCCCGGTCAAGGTCATCGCTCCGGCCGGAGGCGCCAAGATCCACGGCTGGCTGCACGACATCACGCCCCTGATCGGACTGGGCTGGACATTCTAGCGACAGGCCGGATGGCCTGTCGCGGTCACTCCCCAAGGCGCTCGAGCTCGGCCTGGAGTTCCTTGAGGGCGCGGGAGTCGCCCTTGAGGCCGGCGGCCTCGACCCCCCGCCGGTACATGCGGCGCGCCTCATCGGGCCGGCCCAGTTTCTCGAGCGTCTGCCCCGCGTGGAAGCAGGCGTAAGAGTGGCCTGGCTGGATCCTTAGGAGTTGCTCGAACTGCGCGACGGCCTGCTCGTACTCCCCCGCCTTGACGTACTCCATGGCGAGGCCGTAGCGGGCCAGCCCGTCGCCGGGGTTCTGAGACAGGATATTCTTCAAAGCTTCCAGGCGATCAATGGGCATGGCGGCTGGTTCGGACTCTCCCATGATAAGATACGCGCGATGGAAGGACGCTACGTGCGCGAGTCGGTTTCCGAGTACGCCGAACTGGCGCTTCCCAACGATACCAACGCCCTGGGGACTCTGCTCGGCGGAAAGGTGATGCACCTGGTGGACCTGGCGGGCGCCATGGCCGCTATGCGTCATGCCCGTGCGGTGGTGGTGACCGCCTCGGTCGACTACATGACGTTCCTGCATCCGGTTCGGGTGGGCCAACTGGTAATCCTGCGCTCCTCGGTCAACCGCGTGTTCCGGACGTCCATGGAAGTGGGGGTGAAGGTCTTCGTCGAGGACCTCCTGACTGGGGAAACCCGCCACACCTCCTCCGCGTACCTCACGTTCGTGGCCATCGACGAGCACGGAAAGAGCCTGCCGGTTGTGCCGGTGATTCCTGAAACGGCGCAGGAGAAGCGACGCTATGAAGACGCCGCCCGGCGCCGGACCGAGCGGCTGGCCATAAGAAAGCCATCCTGCTGAAACGGCCGGGGACGCGCGGGGACGCCTGTCCCCCGCCGCGGATTGCGGCCTGCCGGCTACGCCTTGTACATGTACTTGATGCTGGGCTTGTAGACCAGCAGGTTGGGGCCGTCGTCGCGGTTGATCTTCAGGCAGTTCCTGTCATACCACTCGATGACGCCGTGCAGGACCTCGCCGTCCTCCAGAACCACCACCATTGGGGTCCTCGCTTGCATCTGCTTCAGGTAGTAGAAGGTCTCGGCGTGGGTCTGTTCGGACGGCGCCGGCTTCGGCTTCTGGATACGGCGCGCATTGGCCTGCTCCTTCGCACCTTCGAGGCTGGGGCGGATGAGTCTTCTGTTGACGGCTTCCACAGCATTACTCCTGGGACATAAAACGTCGGAACTCCAATATGTTATGGCGTTCGGTTCCAGAAAATCCGGAGGCTTTGAGGTCCCGACTTTAGTTCAATAGATATCACACGCCTCCCTGAGCCGCAAGTGCCGCCGGCGCCGGGCTCTTATTGAAAAAGCCCATCGCGGACTGAACTCCGCGCCACACGGAGCCGTAAATCCATGATCCCGGTGGCGCAGGCTTCAGCCTGGGTGGCCCTCAGGGCTCCCGTGGGGCTTTTTCAACAAACGCGCCCGCTTGCTGACGGGCGCGCTTCTGTGCTTTCAAGGTGTTGCAGAACCGCGACCGTGAGGGAGCGGGCTGGCAGGCCTGCGGACTTCTGACTCCGG
>JBBITL010000114.1:0-11363 GCA_037440765.1 Solibacteraceae bacterium | reverse complement strand
ATCGAACGGTCAACAATGTCTTGACTGGTTGTCTCACGTCAGGGGACAAGCGCATATTGACACGAGTCGCCTTCGGACGTATGATCCCCGTAGCAACCGATTGGAGCGTGGCGCTGACAGCCGGGTATGGGCTGCAGGCGCCGGGTCTTCACGGATTGGGGATGTCTTCATGGGGTCAGTGGGCGGCACCAATGCCCCGATGTGCGGCGCTAAGAACCGAGGCGTGCGCACATCCGGGTCCTCACAGTTAATCCACGGAATCCAAGAAAGGAGCTGACAAGTGAGAAAGGCGCTCTGTTTGACAGGGCTGTTGTTGCTGGGCAGCCTGTCTCTGTTTGGGCAGACATTCGGCACGATAACGGGGGTGGTGCGTGATCCCTCGAGCGCGGTCGTGCCAAACGCAAAAGTGACCGTCACCAACACGGCCACCAATGCCGTGCGCAACTCCACAACCAATACGGAGGGCCTGTACAGCTTTCCGGCCCTTGTCCCGGGACCCTACGAGGTAAGGGTCGAAACGGCGGGGTTCCGGGCCGCTGCGAGCCGGCTTGACCTTCAGGTACAGCAGACGGCCCGCGTGGACTTCGCGCTTCAAGTGGGGCAGGCCGCGGAATCGATCGAGGTGAGCGCCGCGGCGGCCCTGCTGACCACGGACAACGCCACGGTGGGCTCGGTCATCGAGGAGCGGCGCATTGTGGAACTGCCGCTCAACGGCCGCAACTTCCTGCAACTGGCCACCCTGGCGCCTAACGTTACGGCTGACTTCGGCACGCCGGGCCAGGCGGCGGGCCGGCAGGGAGGAACCCGCACCAGCCAGAACATCTCGGTGGCCGGAATGCGCGGCGTGTTCAACAACTACACGCTGGACGGCGTCGCCAACACCGACGTCAACTTCAACCTCTACATCCTGCTGCCGTCGGTGGACGCGCTCCAGGAGTTCAAGGTGCAGAGCGGCATCTACCCGGCCGAGTTCGGCCGCTCGGCCACCCAGATCAACGTTTCCACCAAGCCAGGGACCAACGCTTTCCGCGGAACACTGTACGAGTTCATGCGAAACAGCAAGTGGGACGCCGAGCCTTACTTCTTCTGGGACCTCGGCGCAGTGAAACCCACGAATCCTCCGTTCCGCTGGAACCAGTACGGTTTTACCCTGGGCGGCCCGGTTTGGATTCCGAAGATCTTCAACGGCAGGGACAGGCTGTTCTTCATGTCCAACTTCGAGGGCTTCAAGGAACGCCGCAGCGGCACCGGCACCTGGACTACGGCCACCGAAGGCATGAGAGCCGGTGACTTCTCCATGTCCAGATCTCCCCAGATCTTCGACCCTCTCAACGGCCAGCCGTTCCCTAACAAGCAGATACCGGTGAGTAGGTTCGATGCGACGTCCAGGAAGTTTCTGGAGTTCTTCCCGGCGCCGAACCTTCCAGGCGCGGCGGTGGACCGCAACTACCAGCAACAGACGAAGAACAATACGGATAAGGACCAGTTCACGCTGCGGGTGGACTTCAACGAGAGCACCGGGTCGCAGTGGTTCGGACGCTTCGGTTGGACCGACGAGAAACAGTTGAACACCGGCCTGCCGCTTCAGGGCAGCACCCTGGCGACGCGCGCCAAGCAGTACATGATCTCGAACACCAGGGTGCTGTCGGCCACCAAGGTCAATGAGGCTCGCTTCGGCGCGAACGTGATGTACAACGAGATGGGCAACGAGCTCGGCGGCGTGCGGAACGTAGTCAAGGAACTGGGGCTGCCCATTCCTACAGAACCTCCTTCAAGCTGGGGCATACCCACCATCAGCCTGCCGGCGCCCTACAGCGGGTTCGGCAACAGCGTGAACGGCCCGTTCGTGATCGATAACAGAATCTTCCAGGTGATCGACAACTTCTCCTGGATCAAGGGCAAGCACTCGATCCGGTTCGGCGGCGAGTACCGCTACGACGTCTACGACCAGTTAGGCAACGAGTTTCCACGCGGCCGGTTCACTACCGACCGGCGCTACACCAGGGGCGGCGCTGCCGAAGGCGACGGGTTCGCCGAGTTCATGATGGCGTACCTGTCCCGCGCGGAGGTCGCACTCGCTCTGGCCCAGTCCCAGTTCAGGGCGAGCAGTGTTGCCGGCTACGTCGATGACGTCTTCCGAGTCACCCCCAGGCTCACGGTGAACGTCGGGCTGCGCTGGGAGTTCTTCCAGCCCTACTACGACAAGACCCGGACCAGCGTCAATTCCATCGTGAAGCTGTTCTCCAACATCCCGAATGATCCGAACCCGGACGCCCACCCGATCGCGGTGCGGGCCGGCGACGGCGATTTCTACGAAGGGCGGGATTTCCGCTACCTGACGGACCTCACCATGCTCGGCATGGGGAACGCCGTGCCGATCAACGGGGTTCGCAACTCGGCGAAGTACGGCAAGCGCCTGATCAACAACGACCTGAACAACTGGGCGCCGCGTTTCGGAATCGCCTACAGCCCCAATGACCGGTGGTCGTTCCGGACCGGATTCGGCATCTTCTACTCGGCCGAAAGCGGCAACTCGCGCTTCGACATGAACCGCGGCATGGGCGGCCGCACAGACCAGTTCGGCTCCGCTTCAGGCGTGCCGACCATGAACTGGTCCAACTTCATCGACCCGGCGAAGCTTCCGCAACCCGTGGCTTCCGCTTTTCTGTGGGGGGTCGTCCCTGAGGTCGCCACCACCTACACCATGATGTACCTGTTCAACGTCCAGAGGACTCTATCCAAGGATTCCTCGATAGAGGTGGGCTACAACGGAAACCAGCACCGCAAGCTCCAGATGTTGCAGAACCGGAACGCTCCGGTTCCGGGCACAACCCACATCCTGTTGCGCCGGCCGGCTCCGCAGTACGGATTGCAGCAGATAGTGACGGGCGGCGGCTTCGGCAACTACAACGGACTGGGCACCCGATACACCCACCGGCTCCAGTCAGGGCTTTCCCTGAACCTGAGCTACACCTGGTCCAAGGCGATGGACAACGGCAGCGCAATTCGGGGAACCAGCGCCGACATCTTCCCGCAGAACAACCGCTGCCTGGACTGCGAATACGGCTATTCGGCGTACAACGTGCCTCACAAGTTCACCATGTCGACCGTGGCTCCGCTTCCCATCGGAAGAGGTCAGATGTGGCAGCCGGGGAACCCGGTGGTGAACCAGATCATCGGCGGCTGGGAACTGGGCACGATCCTGACCGTGCAGAGCGGCGGCGTGATCAACACCGCTGCTGGCTGGGATGCTCCGGGGACCGGCACTTTCGGCGACCCGCGCATCAACAGCACCGGCAAGGACCCTTACCTGCCTAAGGGGCAGCGCAACGCCGACGCCTGGCTGGATGTGAGCGCCTTCGCCTTCGTGCCGGGGGGGACCTTCGGCAACGTTTCCCGCAACCGGCTCATCGGACCCTCGAGGTTCAGTTGGGACTTCTCAGCGAACAAGAATTTCCCGATCACGGAAGGCCACCGCTTGCAGTTCCGCTTTGAGGCGTTCAATTTCCCGAACCACCCTAATCTGGGCGCTCCCGGAGCGTCGTGGGGCACCAGTCCGACCACGCCGACAGTGGGCTTCGGACGCATTCGCAGTACCGGTACCATGCGGCAGTTGCAATTCGGCCTGAAGTACGTGTTCTAGACCTGAGTCCGGTCAGGGGCGCCGGTCCTGTTGGGGCCGGCGCCTCTTCTGTCTTGAGCAGAGCCGACAGAGCGGGCCGCCGGCTTTGAGCCGGCGCCCTGCTAGAATCAAGCAAGTGCTGGTCAGCATCGCCACCCACGCGCGCCGCCCGGAGTGGCTGCGCGTGCGCGCTCCCGGCGGAGAAAACTACCGTGACGTGAAGTCGCTGGTGGAAAGCCAGCGCCTGCACACGGTCTGCGAGAGCGCGCGGTGCCCCAACGTGGGGGAGTGCTGGCAGCATCGCACGGCCACCTTCATGATACTGGGCGATGTGTGCACCCGCCGCTGCGGCTTCTGCGCGGTGGCCAAAGGCGGACCCGGGCCGGTGGATTACGACGAACCGCGTCGCGTGGCCGAGGCCGTAGCTGCGCTCCGGCTGCGCTACGCCGTCATCACCAGCGTGAACCGGGACGACCGCAAGGACGGCGGGGCCGGGATATTCGCCATGACCATCCAGGCCATCCGCCAGCGGCTGCCCGGCTGCAAGGTGGAGGTGCTGATCCCGGATTTTCAGGGTTCCCGCGTTGCCCTGGACGCGGTGCTGGCGGCGGGGCCGGACGTGCTGAACCACAACCTGGAGACGGTCGGACGGCTGTACCGGCGCGTGCGGCCGGGGGCCCGTTACGAGCGGTCGCTGGGGATCCTCTTCTATGCGAAGAAGGCGCGTCCGGAGTCCCCCACGAAGTCCGGCCTGATGGTGGGGCTGGGTGAGACGAATGAGGAAGTGCTCCAGGCCATCCGCGATCTGCGCGATCACCGGGTGGACATCCTGACCGTCGGCCAGTACCTGCGCCCTTCGGCAACGCACCTGCCGGTGGAGCGCTACGTCACGCCCGCCGAGTTCGACGGGTTCCGCAGCGCGGGCCTGGAGATGGGCTTCACTCACGTGGAGAGCGGGCCCCTGGTCCGCAGCTCCTACCACGCCGCCGAGGCCGCCGGCGCCTGAAGCGGCGGCGGGAACTGAAGGAGATCGAAGCGGAGATCACGCGCAGTTCCAGGGTGGCGCAACCCTCCGGGAAGGACCACCTGCGGCGATGTCCGGAACCCGTGGCCACTCCGCCTCCTGGCCCATCCATCCCGGCGCCCCAGGCACTTGGGCGCCCGCCCCCGGTACCATGGCGAGGTGGAAGTTGTGCGGGCTCCCGCCTGCGCCCGGCGGGCGCGCAACCAGAGGCGCGAGACACGCTGGTTTGTCTAGTAACGTCTGTGCATTCAACGCGATATGGCCGTTACAATAATGAGGTGTCCTTGATTTCCGTTGACGAGCAGATTGCGTACCTGAAGAAGGGTTTTGTCGAGATCATCCGTGAGGAGGATCTGCGCGAGCGGATTGCCTCCGGCCGCACGCTCAAAGTAAAAGTCGGCTTTGATCCCACCGCGCCCGACCTGCACCTGGGCCACACCGTGCTGCTGCGCAAGATGCGGCACTTCCAGGACATGGGCCACACCGTGATCTTCGTCATCGGCGACGGCACCGGGCGCATCGGCGATCCAACCGGCCGCAACGTCACACGCCCCCCCATCAGCCGCGAGGAGATTCTCGCCAACGCAGAGACCTACAAGGCGCAGGTCTTCAAGGTTCTCCGGCCGGAGAGGACCGAAATCCGCTTCAACAGCGAGTGGCTCGACAAGCTCGACTTCGAGGCCATGATCCGCCTGTGCGCCAAGTACACGGTGGCCCGGCTGCTGGAGCGCGACGATTTTTCCAGGCGTTTCAAAGAAGGCGTCCCCATCTCGATACACGAACTGCTGTACCCGCTGGCCCAGGCCTACGATTCGGTGGTGCTCAACTGCGACGTGGAGCTGGGCGGCAGCGACCAGAAGTTCAACCTCCTGGTGGGCCGCGAGATCATGCGGGACTTCGGCCAGACGCCGCAGATCATCGCCACCACGCCGCTGCTTGAAGGCACCGACGGCGTCAACAAGATGTCCAAGTCGCTCGGCAACTACATCGGCGTCAACGAGCCGGCCGGGGTCATGTACGCCAAGGTCATGTCGATCAGCGACGAGCTGATGTACCGCTACTACGAGCTGGTGACCGATAGGAGCCTGGCCGACACCGGCGGAATGCGGAGCAGAATCGAGAGCGGCGAGCTCCACCCCATGCAGGCCAAGATGGACCTGGCGCGCTCGGTGGTCGCCGGCTTCCATTCGGCCGCCGAAGCCGCCCGCGCGGCCGAAGAGTTCAACCGCGTGGTGCGCCAGGGCGAGGTTCCGTCAGAGATGCGCACGCTGCCGCTGCCCGAAGGCGTGAGGCACGCAAGCGGTGTCCGCGTGGACAAGCTGCTCGCCAGGACCGGCCTGGCCGATTCGGTAACCGACGCCACGCGCAAGCTGAAGGCCGGCGCGGTGGTGATAAACGGCAGCCGGGTGACCGAACTCGTGCTGCCGGATCTGACCGGCGAGTGGGTGATCCAGGTAGGGAAGAACTGGCGCCGCATCGTCCCGTAACGAGAATCACAGATGGCACGCAAGCGATTCGAGTGGAAGCTGAAAGACAGGGTCATCCCGCTCGGCGAACGCACGCTCATCGCAGGCGTGCTGAACGTGACGCCGGACTCCTTCTCAGACGGAGCGCGGTACCTGGACCCGGACCGCGCATTCGCCCGCGCGCTCGAACTGGAGGAGCAGGGAGCGGACCTGATCGACGTCGGCGCGGAATCCACGCGGCCGGGGTCGGCCAGGATCTCCGGGGAGGAGGAGCTGCGGCGGCTGGAGCCGGTGCTGAAGCGCCTGCGGAGAAAGCTGGCTGTCCCGATCTCGGTAGACACCTACAAGGCCGCGGTGGCGGAGCGCGCGCTGGAACTGGGGGCGGAGATCGTCAACGACCCGAGCGCACTCACCCTGGATCCCCATCTGGCCCGGGTGGTGGCGAAGCACGATGCCGGGCTTATCCTCAACCACATGCGCGGCACGCCCGACACCTGGGCCAAGCTGCCGCCGCTGCCGGACGTCATGGCAACCATAGTGCAGGATCTTGAGGCCTCCATCCACCGCGCGCGGCGCGCGGGCGTGGACCGCTCGCGGATCGTGCTCGATCCGGGCCTGGGCTTCGGCAAGCGCAAGGAGCAGAACTCGGAGATACTGGCGCGCCTTGGGGAGCTCGGGAGGCTCGACTATCCGGTTCTGGTCGGCCCCTCGCGAAAATCCTTCCTGGCTCAGGACACCGAGAAGGGAACGGCTTTTGCGACCGCCTCCGCGGTGGCGGCGGCCATCCTGGCCCGGGCCCACATCGTGCGGGTACACGACGTGCGGGACATGCGGGCGGTGGCGGTGGTCGCCGACGCGATCGTGGCGGCCAGGCCGGGATAGATCACTTGCGCTGGCAGCGCGGGCAGAAGTGCGTGCCCCGCCGGGCGGCCAGGATGCGCCTGATCGGGGCGCCGCACTGCACGCATGGCTCGCCGGTGCGCTGGTAGACACGGTGCTGGAGCTGGAACCGGCCGGGGCGGCCGTTGGCGTCCACGTAATCGGAGATCGAGGAACCGCCGCTGGCGACCGCTTCGTGCAGCACGTCGCGGATGGCGGCATGCAGCCGGAGCGCGCGCTGCTTGCTTATCCTGGATGCAGCCGTCAGGGGATGGATGCCGGCGCGGAACAGGGCCTCGTCGGTGTAGATGTTGCCGAGGCCGCGGAGGAATGACTGGTCAAGCAGCAGCGCCTTGATTTTGCCGTTGCGCCGGTGCATGCGCAGCGCCAGTTCCCAGGCGCCGATGGCCAGCGCGTCCGGCCCGAGGCCCTCCGGTTCAACCGGCAGCCAGCGCACGGACCCAAACTGCCGCACGTCGTCGAACAGCACCTGTTCTCCGTCAACGACGAGCGCGGCGCGGGTGTAGGGTCCCGGGGACGCCCCAGCCAGCAGCTTGCCGGTCATTCCCAGATGTATGGCGAGTACGCCGTGGTCCAACTTCAGCAGGATGTACTTGCCGTAGCGGCTGACCTCCTCTATCCGTTTCCCCTTCGCCTTGCGGGCGGAGCGGGCCCAGGGTTTGCGAGTGAAGCAGCGGACGTCCAGCAGGCGCCGGCCCGCCAGCCGCAGCCCTATTGTCCGCACCACGATTTCCACTTCGGGGAGTTCCGGCACCTGCGCTCTGCGCCTCCTACGCCTGATTGTAGTTGCTGATACAGTGTATCGAGAAGTGGTGCGAGCTTTCCTGGCGTTGGTAGTGACGGCGGCCGCCTGGGGGCAACCCCAGCCGGAGAGCGCCGCTGTGGCCGCGGCTGAGCTGACCGTCGGCATCTTCACCCTCGGGGAGCGCAGCTTCCAGGCCGTTGCCGAGGTCGTCCGCCTGCCCGGCGGTGCTGAACAGACGGTCGCATCGGTCCGCATACGGGGCGCCGACGGCGCCGTGCAGTTCGACAAGAGGCTGCCCTACAGGGTCGAGCGCGCGCGCCTTGTGGAGACTGCCGCTGTGAATGCCTCGCTGGTCGAGGGGAAGAAAGGCTCGGGAATCCTGCTGAGCTACGCGGTGTCCCCATCCGCGCCGATGAGCGGGCGTTCCTGGCAGGTGCTCGGGGTGGTGGAGGGCCAGCTCAGGTCTTTTTCCAAGCCTGTCCTGCTCGAAGGGGAACTCGTGGAAGATGCTGACGGCGAGTTGGTGCGCACCGGCTGGGACAGCCCTCTCGGGACGGACGTCCTCAATTTCCGCGTGTGGACCGGCCGGTTTTTCGTCATAATGCCGCTGGCGGTGAACTGGGAGTGGGGTTATTTCCGGCCGGCTTACCATCTGGCGAAGTGCCGGTGGAACGTGGAGGCTGAGAGGCGGCCCGCCCAGGGACAGTCCTCCGTGAGACTTTATCCGCAGCCTGAAGACGAAACAAGCAAGGCCGAGGACGTAGCGGTGACACCGGCCTCAAAGGTGGAGTTCCTGGGCGCCGAGGGCGGCGTGGTGTGGGACGAGGGCGCAGAGCAGATCTGGCTGGGCGTTTCAGAGGCCATCTGGCTGCGGGTCCGCATCGACGGCAAGGAGGGCTGGCTTCGCGAGCCGGCGGACCTCAACGCCGTCGGACTCCCCGAGGTTTGATGCGGAAGCTTTCGTGATAGAGTCTCAGGGGGAGGAAGAGCGAAACGTGTCTAGGCAACCGGACACCTCTCAGGCGACCCGGCGGGGTTTCCTGGGAACAGTAACGGCATTGACCGCCGCATCATACAACCGGATTCTCGGCGCCAACGACCGCGTTGGCATCGGATTCATCGGGTTCGGACTAATCGGCAAACAACACGTTGCGGGATTCAAGCTTTATAAGGACGTCGAGATCCTGGGCATGTGCGACACCTACAAACCTCGCATCCAGGAGGGGATCGCCTACGCGGAGAGCCCGAACTGCAAGGGCTATCAGGATTTCCGGAAGATGTACGAGGACAAGAACATCCATGGCGTGGTGGTGGCCACCCCGGACCACTGGCATGCTCTCCATAGCATTATGGCCTGCGCGGCCGGCAAGGACGTGTACGTGGAGAAGCCCCTCACCGTCGCCAACGACGAGGGCAGGTGGATGATCCAGGCCCGCGACAAGTACAAGCGGGTGGTCGTGGTGGGGACGCAGCGCAACCACAACCCCGGCCACATGGAGGCGCAGAGGATCTACCGGAGCGGAGTTCTGGGCAAGATCCAGATGGTCTCCATGGGTGGCAGCGGGCGCAACATCTACCCCGGCTTCGGCAAGACGCCGGTCGAGAATCCTCCAGCCGAGCTGGACTACGACATGTGGCTCGGTCCGGCGCCGAAGAGGCCCTATCAGAACCACCGGGCTCTTTATCACTTTCGCTGGTTCTGGGACTACTCGGGCGGCCAGTTGACCAACCTCGGGGCCCACAGCATCTCGGCGCTCCTGCTGGTCACAGGGGTCAAGGGGCCGGCCAAGGTTGTGTCACTCGGCGGACGGTATGTTCTCGAGGACGACGGAGAGACCCCAGACCGGCAGGAAGTCATCTACGAGTTTCCCGAATGGACGATGACCATCGGCGTTCGGGAGGCGAACGCCTACCGCACCTCAACCGGCTCGGTGATCATGGGGACCAGGGGGAATCTGCTGCTCGGGAGCAACACAGTGGTGTCCGAGCTTCGCGGGAACCCGTTCAACCAGGTTCCGCGTTTTCTGGGTCATCCGGTGGGCGGGGTTGTCTACGATGAATCTCCGAGGGTGCCCTGGATCGAAGGCGCGCCCACCAGCGCGCCGGCGGCGGGGGGGCGTGGAGGCGCCGGAGCGGGAGAAGCCGGCGCAGGCCGCGGTACGCCGGGAGCCGCCAAGCCCGCCTCCAGGGCTCCTGCCGGCTACCCCGGCGAGGAATCGATGTACCTGAACCACAGGGACTTCGTCGACTGCATCCGCAGCCGCAACAGGCCACTGTGCGACCTGGAACTGGGACACCGGACCGCCATCATCTGCAACCTGGGCAACATGTCGCTGCGCCTGGGCGGCAGGATGATCCGCTGGGACCCCGACAAGGAAGTGGTGATCGGCGACAAGGAAGCCGCCGCCATGTGCACGCCGCAATACCGCGCCCCTTGGGACAAGGTCCTGCGCAGCATTGTCCCGGCGTAGAAGCAAAGAGGCTTGCCGGCGGCACGCCCCTACCTGATCTCTACGGCGCCCATGTCGCGGGGAGAGGACTGAATAGTCACTCCCTGCCGGGCCGCCGGGGCCTGTGACCGCCGGATCAGCTTCTCCATTTCCGCCGTGTGGAGGTTGAGCGACATGCGCGTCACGTTGCCCGCGGCCGTCACCTGAAACCGGCTCAGAAACTGGAGCGAATCGGCGGCCTTGGGGTCCTTCTGAGCGTTCAGCTGCGCCATCCCCGCCAGGAACCTGGCGACGTCGGCAAGCGCCGCCGCGTCTTTGTCCGTGCGGCTTACGGCCTCAAGCACGATCAGCAGGTCCGCGCCGAACCTGATACCTCCGCCCGCCATCTCCACCGCCTTGAGAATATCGCCCTGCATCAGGCCCCCCAACTGCCCGCTCAGGGCGCTCTGCGGAAGATCGGAAAGGGGCGCTGCTGAAAGCGCCCACAGGTCGTAGGTGTTGCTGAGCTCGTCGATTCTGGCGCGCAGCCTCGGCTCCGGTCCGCGGCCCGCGCCGCGGCGGTCGATGGCGCCCCGGATGCTCTCGGGATCACCGAAAGCGGCAGTGGCGCCGTCCAGCAGCGCGACCCAGCCGTCGCTGGGCTTTTTCCCAGCCACCACCTGGACGCCCCCGTAAGTGGAGAGGGCGCCGCCGGACCTGGCAGCCAGGGCAGCCAGCTTGCCGGCATCGAATGTCCCCTTGATGAGCACCAGCCCGCGATCGGTCTTCCCGTCCGCGGATGAGGCCAGCAGGAACTCCCGCACGTCGCCCAGCGGGTCAAGCCCGGTCGCCTGAACGAACTGCCGGATCTGGGGCTGTGACGATTGGGCTTGCGTCACCGCCGCTCTCGCGGCGGGCGATCCAGCGAGGCGAGACAAACTTGCGCCCAGGAAGAGGCTGGCATCGGGGGGGGCCATACTGAGCAGTCCGGGATCGGCCGCAGCCGCCGGGCAAACGACAACCATCAGCGTTACAACACATCTTCTCCATCCGGGCATGTGGGGTGCCTCCTACCAGTCACTACGCCGCAGCATCAGCGGCCATTCCCATTATCCGGCAAATAAAAAAGGCCGGCTTTCCCCGGGAACGGGGAGAGCCGGCCTTGAAGCGCCGCTCC
>JBBITL010000113.1:0-11588 GCA_037440765.1 Solibacteraceae bacterium | reverse complement strand
CAACGGCGGCGTGGAAAGCCAGTGTGGCTGGTGCAAGGACCGCTGGGGCCTCTCCTGGCAGATCACCCCGCGCGCGCTGACCGAGGCGCTCGCGGCGGGCGGGGGTGAGGCAAGGCGCGCCTTCGAGGCGATGATGACGATGAAAAAGATCGACATTGCCGTGACCGAGGCAGCGCGTCTGGCAGGCTGAAGTGACCGCGAGGTGCGGCCGCCGGACGGGGAGCGCCCGCTTCTGTCCTCGCGCTGGGCCTGCACACAGCGTGCTAGAATACGGCCCCATGAAACTCTACAGTTGGGATCACGTCGAGGAGGAGCAGGTGAGCCCTTCGCTTTCCCGCCGGGTCATACACGGGGAGAAGATGACCGTGGCGCTGATCAGCCTCCGCCAGGGCGTGGTGGTCCCGCTGCACCGGCACGACCACGAGCAGTTGAGCGCCGTCCAGAGCGGCCTGCTGAGCTTCGTGGTGGAGGGCGAGGAAGCCATGCTCCAGGCGGGCGATATGATCCTGATCCCGCCCGGCGCTCCGCACACGGTGGAAGCGCTTTCCGATTGCGTGGTGGTGGACACTTTCGCGCCCGCCCGCGACGACTGGCAGCGCGGCGACGACGCCTATCTGCGCGGTTAGGGACAGGCGTCCCTTCCCGCTGATACAATCGCTGTGTGAGACTGCCCGGGGCGGTGGCGCTCTGGCTGGCCGCGGGTCTGCTGGTGGGATGCGCGGACCGGCAACCCCTCGTGAACTCCGAAGCGCAGGAGTTCCTCCGCATGTACGAGGAGCTGGATCAGCGTCTTGTGTCCGTCTCGAACGAGGCCGCCTGGCGCGCCGCCACCGACGTGAACGAACGCAACCTTGGGGAGCGTGTCGGAGCGCGCAAGGCGCTGGCCGCTTTTCAGGGCAGCCGCTATGTGATCGAGACCAGCCGGCGGCTGCTGGCGCTCAAGCCCTCCTTGAGCGATCCGGACTTCCGCCAACTGGACAAGATCCTGCTGACTGCGGCCGAAGCCCCGGCCACGATTCCGGAGGTAGTGAACGCCCGGATTGAAACCGAAGCCCGGCTGAGCGCGCTGATGGACGGGTTCACATTCTGCCTGGACAGCCGTCAAGGGCAGTGCGTCAAGCCGGTCACCCCCGACCAGATGGATGACGTGCTGGCCTCCTCCAGGGACCTCCGGGAGCGGCTGCGCGTATGGGAGGTTTCCAAGCAAACCGGCCCGGCGCTGAAGGAGGGCCTGGCCGAGGTCCGCAACCTGCGAAACCGGGTGGCCACCGAACTGGGCTACTCCTCCTACTTCCATCTGCAGGTGGCCGACTACGGCATGAGCGTGGCCGAGATGATGAAGTTGATGGATGAGACCGTGGCCGCCACCGAGCCGCTTTACCGGCAACTGCATCTGTACGCCCGGCGGCGGCTGGCCGGTCAATACCGGCAGCCCGTGCCGGAGCAGATCCCCTCCCACTGGCTCGCCGACCGCTGGGGCCAGAGGTGGCCCGGCCTGGCCGGGGGGGTGGATCTGGACGGGTTTTTCCGGGGCCGCAAGCCGGAATGGATCGTCCGGCAGGCCGAACGGTTCTACACGTCGATGGGGTGGCCCGCGCTGCCCAAGGGCTTCTGGGAAAAATCGGACCTGTACGCGCTACCGCCCGGCGCCAAACGGAAGAAGAGCGCAGAAGCCTGGGCATGGCACATCGACCTGGACCAGGACGTGCGGTGCCTGATGAACGTG
Organism: Solibacteraceae bacterium; assembly: GCA_037440765.1. Classification (GTDB taxonomy): domain Bacteria; phylum Acidobacteriota; class Terriglobia; order Bryobacterales; family Bryobacteraceae; genus DTKY01. Next base: position 9,862 of record JBBITL010000113.1, on the reverse strand, counting down.
ACGCCGAGCTTACGCGGGTTCGAGACCAGTCACCAGGCACTGGGGCACGTGTACTACTACCTGGCCTATTCGACACCGCAGGTTCCGGTGGTGCTGCGCGAAGGCGCCAACCGGGCGTTTCACGAAGCGGTCGGCTACCTGATCGCGCTGGCAGCCCGGCAGGAACCGTACCTCCGCCAGATCGCGGCGCTGCCGCCCGACAGCCGGATCGACCGGACGCGGTGGCTGCTCGACGAGGCGCTGAACAACGCCGTGGTTTTCATGCCCTGGTCCGCGGGAGTCATGACGCGCTTTGAGCACGATCTTTACGAGAAGAAACTGCCCGCGGACCAGTTTAACCGGCGCTGGTGGGAACTGGTGAGCCGCTACCAGGGGATCCAGCCGCCGTCGCCGCGCGGAGAGGAGTACTGCGACGCCTGCACCAGGAGTCACGTCATCGACGATCCGGCGCGTTACTACGACCACGCCCTGGCCTACCTGATCCGGCACCAGTTGCACGACTACATAGCGCGCCGGATCCTCCGCCAGGACCCGCGCAACTGCAATTACTACGGGAACAGGGAAGTGGGCCAGTGGCTCTGGGAGATCCTCAGCCTGGGTTCAACTCAGAGCTGGCGGCAGATTCTGCGCGACCGGACCGGCGAGGACATCAGCCCCCGCGCCATGTTGGAGTACTTCAAGCCGCTTGAGGAATACCTGGAGAAAGCCGGCGCCGCCGCGCCGTAGGGGCGCCCCGGCGGCGTGCCCCTACTCCCAGCCACCGGCGCCGCGAAGGGGCACGAAGCGGCAGTAGGTAGCGACGCGGGAGTGCGTGACGCCCTGCCGCCTGCTGACGACACGCAGTTCCTGCTCCCAGATGGAACCTGCCGGGATGACCAGGGCGCCGGGGTCCCTCAACTGCTCCAGCATGCTGGCGGGCACATCAGGCGCGGCGGCTGCGACGGAAATCGCGTCGTAGGGGGCATGCGGCGGCCAGCCTGCCGAGCCGTCGCCGCACTCCACCCGGATGTTCGCGTCAAGCCCGTTTTCCCGCAACGTGAGGCGGGCCCTTTCGGCCAGCTCCGGGACGATCTCGACGGCGATGACGCGGGCGGCGAGCGCCGCCAGCACGGCCGCGTGATACCCGCAGCCGGCGCCGACCTCGAGGACGGTTTCGCCGCCCTCCAGGCACAGGCACTCCGCCATGAGCGCGGTCATGTAGGGCTGGGAGATGGTCTGGCCGAAGCCTATAGATACCGGTTCGTCGGCGCAGGCCAGATGCCGGGACTCCTCCGGCACGAACCGCTCCCTTGGGATCCGGCGCATCGCCTCGAGCACCCGCGGATCGCGTATCCCCCGGCCCTCCAGTTGTCTGGAGACCATCTCCCGGCGGCGGGCGGCCCAGTCAGGCGCTGCTTTTGACCGGTTCACTTGAACTGCCTTCTGAATTGAACCTCGACCCCGAACAACCCGTTCCCCTCGCGGACGGCCAACAGCGACCACTGCCGGCTGACGTTCCACTCCACCCGGACGAGCTGCTGCTGCTCCTGGGCCAGGCTGGTGACGTAGGTGAGGGTAAGGTCCCGGGAGATCTGCTGTTCCAGGGTGAGCTGGGCCTCGGGCTTGTTGGCCAGTCCCGTCAGCCGCGGATCGATCTTGATGCGGCTGACGCCGAAGAACCGCTGGACCCTGCTGGTTACGGCCGCGTCCAGGGCCTGGCCCACCAGCGTGCTGGCGCCGAGCTGCGACCAGCTCTGGTCCCGCTCGGATCGGCGCGCCAGCAGGGCGGCGTCCGAGGTCGGCGCGCGGCCCACGGCCAGCAGCGCGATGATTTCCTGCATCTGGAGCGGCGGATCGGAGCGGTAGCCGAGGCTCAGCCGGTCGGCGGGACCCGTGAAGCTCAAGGTCACGTCGACCCCCTGGACGCGCGTCTCCAGATTCAGGTTCAGCACGGGCTCCAGCCGCACCGGGTTGAGGAACGAGATCTCGCCACGGCTGATGGTATACCGGTTTCCCAGGAAGTTGACCTGGCCCTGGTTGACGAGGATGCGCCCCAGCAGGATCGGCTTGTAGGGCGTTCCGCGCACCCGCAAGGCGGCTTCGGCCCGGATGTCGCGCGTCAGCATGGTGTCGAAACGCGCGTTGGGGGCGGCCTCCACCTGGACGTCGAACTGCATCCCGCGCAGCAGCTCGTTGTGGATCGCGGGCGTGACCACGGGCTGCGCGGCCCGCGACAGCAGCGCCGCCAGATCCACCTCAGGGGCCACCCCGGAGCGCAGGATGGTGACCTTGCCTCCCACCAGGCTGCGGCTGGAGGTGCCCGTAAGGGTGAGCTCGGCGTCCACCGACGTGCTTACGCCGGCCGGGTAGCGGATGCGGACGTTGCGCGCCGAGGCTGCCAGGCCGTAGCTGGTCTGTCCGGCGCCGAAGCCGGCAAACCCTTTCAGGGACAACTTCCCGCCCCCCGTGGACGCCGTTATGCTCTCTATGGTGGCCCGGTCGCGGAACAGCAGCACCACGCCGCTGGCGTCCTCCAGCCCGTTGGGGATGTTGCTCAGAAACAGCGACGCCTGCTTGAACTCCAGGCGGCCGTGGAACTCGGGCCTGGACCGCGGCCCCCGTATCGTGGCGTCCACCTGGGACTCTCCGGATGCCGTCAGGTTGGGATCGAACCTGCGGAGAGCGCCCAGGTTCACGCTGCCGCGGACGCGCAGGTCGTAGGCGTTGAGCCGCGTGGCGAGGTCCACGCCGCCGGTAACGCCGAGATTGGTATCTGGGCCGGCGAAGCGCGCGCTGATGACCCGGACCGACTTGCGGGTGACTGCCGCCACTACCAGTCCGGCGTTGCGCAGGCCCGGCGCCAGAGGCTTCGCTTCCGGAGGCAGGACGACTTCGACCCCGGGCATTTCCACGCGGGCGTTCCAGCTATCGGGCTCCAGAGCGTCGCCCCTGAAGTAAGCCCTCCCGCTGGCCGACACCTCAACCGGCGGCAGGGCGTCTCCATCCTTGCTGAGCCACGGCCACAGATTCGACAGGGAGTTCCTGGAGAAACCGAGCTCGCCCCGGAAAGGATACTTGCCGTCGAGCGTGCATCTCCCCTGGACCTCGATCTTCGATCCAAGCAGGTTCCCTGAGGCGCTCAGGGCCAGTTCCCCCGCATCGCTCTTCCCGGCCGCTTGCAGGCCGCCGGCGGCCTTGCCCTCCCAGGTGGCCTTGCGCACAGAAGCGTTGCCCAGAATCTGGGTCAGCCGGAAGCGTGACTGCTCGACGGACGCCGCGCCCTTCAGGTCGAGGTCGAGCGTTCCGTCCAGTTGCTCGGGCAGTCTCGCTGCGGCGGCGATGCGCGAAAGCCGCAGGCCCGAGCCTGAGACCTCCGCGCGCAGAGCGCCGCTCGTCCAGTCTCCTTCGCGGTGCGAGAAGACGCCGCTGGCCCGGAGACGCGCCCCATTGATGTCGGCCTCCAGCGATTCCACCGCGAGCGAGTTGGACGCGTACCGGCCCCGCACTCTGAGCTGATCGGCGCTCTGCCCGAAGGCCGAGGCCTTCACCACGCTCAGATTGGCGGCCAGTTCAGGCCGGCGCAGAGTGCCGGCCAGTTGCAGTCTCCCGGCGGCAACCCCGCTGACTGGAATCTTGCGTCCAAAGCCGGCCGCTATCCTGTCGAGCGTCAGGCCGCTCAGCTCGAAGGAGCCCGAGACCCTGCCGGACGGCGCGGCCCTCCAGCCGGCCAGTTCGAGCCTGCCCTGGCCCTGAAGCCTGCCCTCGCCCTGGCGGACGAGCACCCTGGCCGCCTCCAGGCCGGACTGGGAGGCGGCGACATCAGCCTCCAGCCAGTCGACGGCGTGGCTCCCGCAGACGAATGCGCCAACCGATACGTGGCCCGAGAGGCGCGCATCGCGGGTTGCTCCCTCGACCATGCCCTTGAACCTCGCCGGGCCGCCCTTAATGGCCAGAGGGAGGCTCTGGAGCCCCGGCGGGCTCACGTAGGCGAGCGCGGGGAGCAGATCATCGAGGTCCGTTGATTCCAGTTCCACCTGAAGCCGCTCCCGCGGGTCTCCGCTGAAGCGCACGCTGGAGGCGGCCGTGGCCAGGCGCGAGTCGTTGAACACCAGACTCCCGGCGCCCTGATCCAGCGCCAGGTCCAGGCGCCCGAGGAGCGGGCGGGCAGGGTCGGCGGGTTCGACATCGAACCGGCCTGCAAGTTTCGCCCCGCGCACGCCGCCGTCCAGCACGCCCTCTGCGGCCAAGGGCCCCGAGATCCGCCCGTCCCACGGAAGGGGCTTGAGGCTGCCCAGCCGCGCCAGTTCCGACAGGAGCAACAGCTCGGCCGTCCCGTCCAGCCGGAACCTCCGCTGCTTGTCAAGGCCGGCGCTGCCCCTGAAGGCGCCGCCGAGCGCGGAAAGGGAAAGCCCGCTCAGCTCGACCCCGTCCGGCGACAGCCTCAGCGCCGAGGCCAGGCCGATGCCGGAGGCTGTCACGCCCGCCTGCGCGGCCGAAAGCCCGCTTCCGGCGATACGCCCGCTGAGGCTGAAATCCGAACGCGACGCATAGGCCAGGAGGCCCGACAGATCAACGGTTCCCCGCGCGATTGCCGGCCGCCCGGCCAGCGCCTGCGCCTCCTCGAGCGAGATCCTGGCCTCGACGCCGGCGCTGACGCGGGGAGAGAGGAGATTTTCGACCGCGCCGTCCAGCCTGGCCGTGGACCGCTGCGTGCGAAAGCGCGCGTCCTTCAGCACCAGGCGGCCGGCCTCCAGGCTCAGCGCAATGTCCGCGTCCAGGGCCGCCGCGAACCAGGGCGAGGAGGCCACCCGGAGCCGGCGGAAGGAAACGACTCCGTCGTAGCGCGGCCCGGAGGTCTGGTATTCCAGGCGAGAGGAGAAGTCCTCGCCCGCCACGTCCAGCGGAGTGCGCCGGTCGTTGATCTCGATCAGCCCTCCTTCGATGCGGAAATCCTCGATGGCGAGGGCCAGAAACGGCTCGACGGGCCGTTCCCGCCTGCGCGCGGCCGGCGGCTGAGGCAGGTTGGTCGTCCCGTCCGGGTAGACCGCGATGCGCAACCGGGGCTCGCCGACGACGAGCGATTGGATGTCCACGTCCCGCCGCAGGATGGAGACGGGCTTCAGCCCCAGCCGTACCGAGGCCGCGCTGAACAGGGGCGGGTCTCCCTCCGGCTCGGCGCCGTGCAGCACGAAAGAGCGCACCTCGGCGCGCATCCGCTCCCAGGAGAAGGCGAACCCGCCGATCTCGGCGCGCCCGCCGGTCGCCGATTCCACCTCGCGGATGATCCGCAGGCGCACCTGTTCGTTGAACCAGCCCGAACGCAGGACGGCGACCGCGGCGGCGAGGCCGCCCAGGCACAGCGCGGCGAGCGCCGTGCCGGCCGCCAGCAGCCTGCGCCGCCTTGTCACCGGAAGGCCTCCTCTTTGAACTCGACCCGCGTGCGCTCGCGCGCCTCCTTCAGCCAGTCATCAAGCAGAGCGTCGACCCGGCGGGCGCGCAGGATCTCCTCTATGCCCGCCCGGGCTTCCTCCAGCGGCGGCAGCGGCCGGCTGGCCCGGCTCTCCCAGTCCCTGGTGAAGGCCCCCTCGTAGTAGTCGCGCAAGTCCTTCTCGGAGATCTGAACACCGGGCGCAAAGCGCGCTTCGATGAAGCGCAGCAGGGCCAGTTGCTCGCGCAGGTAAAGCCAAAGGTCCTCCTCCCGCACGCCCGCGCCTTCAAGCGCCCTGACCCACGCTTCCCCGCCCGCGGGGTGCTGCTGGCGGACGGCCGCCAGTTGGGCATCGGCCTCGGAGGCCTCCGGCGCCGGGTACTTGCCGATCTCCATATCGATGCCGGCCAGGACGCGATCGGCCAGCCGCCCGGCGGCGGCCCGGCGCGAGGCCGGGGAGAAATCCGGCGCGACGCCGTCGAGGAACGCGCTCAGGCGAATCTCCAGCAGCACGTGGCTCTGGGTGATGGCCCGGGTGCCGACTGTGGCCGCCACCCGCTCGATGATCTCCGCCCCGCAGCATGCGGCCAGCGCCAGCAGCGTGAACAGCATGCGCGTCCGCATCAGAAACTCTGCCCCAGGGAGAAGTGGAACTGAAACCGGTTGATGCGCTGGCTGGTGGGCTCGCAGGGGCCGGTCTGGTAATCCTGAAGCGTGCCCCGGCAGCCGACGAAACGGGGAGTGTTGGGCCCCAGCGCGAAATCCACGCGAAACGGCCCAACCGGGGTGCGGAAGCGGAACCCGAGGCCGGCGGCATGCACCATGTAGTCGAAGTCCTGCCTGTCGCGCTGGCGCACGCGGATGGAGATGTCCCTGAGGCTGGAGTATATGTTGCCGGCGTCGTGGAACAGGACACCGCCCACCTCCTGGCCCCAGATGCGGTACAGGGGGAAGCGCAGTTCGGTGCCGACCGCGAGCAGAGCCTTGCCGCCCAGCGGGAAGCCGGTGACCAGGTCGCGCGGGCCGGCCTGGTTTTCGGGGAAGGCGCGATGAACGGATGCGCCTCCGGCGAACAGGCGCTCGGGCAAGGGGATATCCTGCGGGCTGGGAGGCAGGTCCGGGCTGGTGCGGAGCGTGCGCAGGAAGCCGAACGACAGCATGCGCGCCAGCACCAGCCTGCTGCCCAGCCGGTGATAGGTGGAGTTGCGCCCCAGCAGCCGGATATAGTCGGTCTCCGAACCCAGCGCCCTGGTTGCTATGCCGGCATCGAGCGAATTGTAGGTCCCCCGGCGGGAGTCGGTGGGGTCGTCCCGCCGGTCGTCAAGATAGGTGGCCGACAACACGCCCACCCGCACGGGCTGAGACAGCAGCGGGATGAGTTCGCTCCGGATCTTCAGCGTCCCCTGGTCCACGCCTACCCGGCGGTAGGCGAACCGGTAGAACAGGGTCCGGGACCGGGTCCAGCGGTGCGTGAGCTGCGTGGAGCCCTCCCAGCGGCGGGCCGCAAAGGTGCGCACGTCCCGGGAGGAGTCGAACATGGCGGTGAAGGAGAGGTCCACATTGGGGCGGTTCCGGAACTGCGGCGCGGTGTAGGAAATAAGGCCCCGCTGCTGAAGGTTGGAGACGCGGCTGCGGAGGCTCACGGTGTGCGCCCTGCCGAACAGGTTCAGCCGGCTGACGTCGAACGAGGCGCGCGGACTGAAGCCGGCCTCCCCGGCGGGCGACTTCAGGCTGGTCTGGCCGCCGCCGATGCGCGCCAGTTCCGCGCCGAATCCGGCGGCCACCGAGTACTTGCGGGACTCCTCCGTCTGAAGCAGGATGAGCTTATTCCGCTCCCGGCCTTCCGGATTCTGAATGAACATGTCCACCTTAGCGAATATGCCGAGCTCGTACAGCCGCCGCTGGGTCTCCAGTATCTGGGCCTGCGACAGCGGGTCGCTCACGTTGACGCTGATCCGCCGGTTCACCACCCAGGGGTGGGTCGCCTCCAGCCCGCTGATGACTACCTCTCTGACGAAGAGCCGCGCGCCCTCGTTGATCGCCAGGCGCAGATCCACGCGGTGGGGCTCGCCTGTTTCACGGAAGCTCCACTCGAATGTGGCTCCTGGGTAGCCACGGTTGAAATAGTAGGCCAGGATGTTGTCGCGGTCCGTGGCCACGTTGGCTTCGCTGAAAGGCTGGCCGGGCCCGGACTGGAGCATGGATCTCAGGACCGGCTCGTGCTCCCGGCTCACTCCCTCGAACTCCGTCCCGGCGACAAACCACTGGGCGCCCTCCTCGATCTCGATGAAGACGGCCGTTTCTCCACGCCTTCCGCGGTGGTCCTTCACCAGCCGGGAGGTCACCCTGGCATCGCGGAAGCCGTTGGTCCTGTAAAGGCCGGAGATGGCTTCCAGGTCCCGGGCCAGCAGGCTGGAACTGTAGCGGCCGCGCCGCGCCTGAAATGACGCCGGCGCCACCAGCAGCCGCTCCCGCAGCGTCGCCTGGTCGAAGTAGCGGTTGCCGGAGATCACCAGATCCGCCAGCTTGTGGCGCGCGCCGCGGTCGATCGTGTAAAGGATGTGGAGCCGCCCGCCGGCCTCCGAGTTGGACGTGAACTCGACCCTGGCCTCGAAGTAACCCTGCGTCTGGAAGTACTCTTCCAGTTCCCGCGCGCCTTCCACCAGCAACTCCCGGTCCACGGCCTGTTCCTCGAAGACCGGCAGCAGGCGCTGAAGCCCTCCGCGCGAGACCCTGGCGCCCGCCGTCTCGATCCGCACCTGGGGTCCGGCGTGTACCTCGACCGTGGGGCTTCCGGTGGACGTGTCGATGCCCGCCAGCGTGGCTCGGGCCATCAGGTAGCCCCTGTCCCGGTAGGAGTTCAGAATCCGCTCCAGCCCGGCCTGTACACGGCTCTCGGTCAGGGGCCGCCACCCGAACCAGCCCTTCCAGCGCGTTTCGGCGGCGACCTGGGAGGCGGGCCGCTCCGGCTCGCCCAGAATCACGGGCATCGAGAACCTGGCCCGCTCGCCGGGCGCAACCTCGAAGCGGATGCGCACCTGCTGGGTGCGCTCCTCGTGTTCCAGTCGCGCGGCAATGGCGGGCCGGAAATACCCGTTCGCCCGCAGCGCCTGCCGCAGCCCCTGCTCGGCCCGCTTGAGGTCATCTTCATGGAAGGCCGCTCCCGGGCTCAGACCCGTTGCGTTGGCCATCTGCCCGGCGCCCGGCGGCGCGGGCACGCCGGAGACCTCAACCTGTCCCACGAACCAGTTGCCCTTGGTCAGAAACCGCAGGGTGACCTGGCCGTCCTCGAGCGTCGCATCCACGGCCACGTCGGAGTAGCGGCCGGTGGCGACCAGTTTCACCACGGCGTCCCTCACAGCGGAGAGTCGCAGAGGCGTGTTCCTCCTCAGGCCGGTCAACTCGCTGAGCTCGTCCGGATTGAGGGGCTGCTGCCGGGGCTCGAACAGGATCTGCCGGATCGGCTTGCCCTCGTATTCGCCGGCGGCGGCCACGGCAGCCGGATGGAGCCCGGGCAGCAGCATCAACGCACACCACACTCCCACGCCGGCCTGCCGCATTCATCTGCATGATACAGCAACTGAAGCGCGTTGCCCCGGATGCCCCGCATGGGCGAAACTGGGTTCGTGGCGGAAACCTGTACCTGCGGCGCCGTGCTGCCGCCCGATGCGCGCTTCTGCCATAAGTGCGGCAAGCCTCAGCGCGACGAGCCGCTGATGCCGGAAGTGGCGCTCCCGCCGGAACCGCAGCCTCTGCCGCCGCAGGCCCCGGCGCAGGCCCCGGCGCCGGAGATCGGGTTCCGGAACGGGCTGGCCGTGCGCGTGGCGCTGCTCACGGGGAGCCTGGCTTTCCTGGCCAGTTCCCTTCCTCTCCATCCGGCTATCCGGCTTCTGCTCCTTATGGGCGCGGGCGCTTTCGCGGTCTATCTGTACCGCAAGCGGAGCGGCTTTCCGGTGGAGATCCGCAGCGGCGCGAAGATGGGATGGATCACCGGCCTGTTCTGCTTCGTCATCTTCATCGGGCTGTTCACGGTGAGCTTCGCGGCGCTGTCCTTCATGGCCAGCGACGGCGGCATGATGGCCTACATGCGGGAGAACCTCCGTAACATGGGGATGAGCGACGACGGCATCCGGCAGGCCATGGAGGTTTTCGAAAGCCCGGTACAGGTGATGGGAATGCTGTTCTGGCTGTTCCTGACCTCGACGTTCATCCCGGCGCTGGGCGGCGCGCTGGGGGCCAGGCTGTTGAACCGGCGCTAGGATCCGGAGTCAGAAGCCCGCAGGACTGCAAGGCCGCTCCTTCACGGTCGCGGTTCTGTGCAACGCCTCGAAAGCACAGAACCGCGCGCGTCAGCAAGCGGGCGCATTTGTTCAGCGGACTCCTGACTCGGGACACCAGCGTCCCGAAGCCCGCGCTTCAATGGGGCCGCGATCAGATGATCGCGGAAATGCCGAA
>JBBITL010000112.1:0-11820 GCA_037440765.1 Solibacteraceae bacterium | reverse complement strand
GCGGCGGCTCGCGGCGTCGCGCCACCATCGAACCGGCCGTGCTGAGCCAGGCGCCGCCCGGAACGCGGATCTGCTGCCAGGAGGCGTTCGGGCCGGTGGTCGCCGTGAGTCCCTCTTCCAGTCTGGAGCAGGCTGTCGAGATGGTTAACGCCTCCGAGTACGGCTTGCAGGCGGGCATCTACACGCGCGATATCCAGAAAGCCTTCTGGGCGGCGCGCCGCGTGCACGTGGGCGGCTTCCTGATTAACGAGGTCCCCGCCTTTCGCGTGGATCAGATGCCTTACGGCGGCGTCAAGCTCAGCGGTATGGGCCGCGAGGGCCCCAGGTACGCCGTCGAGGAGATGACCGAAATGAAGCTGGTGTCGTGGCGCTGATCACCCCGCCAGCCGCAAGTCCGCGGTGAAGCTCTCGCCCTGGTCAAGCTCGACGGTCGCCAGCGAGGCGCTGCTCCAGTCGATTTCCTCCGCCGTCTGGGCCTCGAAAGAGCCGGCCACTCTGTAGCGGCCGGGCGGGAGTCCTTCGAATGCGAACTCCCCGTTGGCGCCGGTCCTGGCCACGCCCTTTCCGAACAGGAGTCTGGCGGCGCCCTGATCCAGGGGGTTCAGGAAGACCATTGCTCCCATGGCGGGCAGCCCGCCCGGGCCCAGCAGCCTGCCTTTGAATGCCGCTCCCCTGGAGGAGAGCGTGAGAACGATCTCCGCGGTCTGGCCCGGCAGCAGCGCCACGCTGTTTGACGCCGATGGCCGGCGCTGGATGAGAAACTCGGAGACTGTGTGGCTGGCCGGCGTGGTGACCGACATCTGCCAGGTCCCCACGCCCACTGTCACCGAACCGCCGCACTCGGCCCGCTCGCTGCGCGGATCCTCGGCCGGCGAGGTGCGCAGCATCGCGAGCGAAACGTCGCGGGAGGTGAAGGGCTTGCCCCCCGCATCCTGACACCGAAATTGCACCACGGGCGCGGGCGCCGCATCGAGCACTATAGTGTCCTGGTCCTCGCTCACCCACAGGCTCGCGTATCCGGCCTGGCTCCTGCCCGGCGGGGCGGATTCGGCGATCAGTTCCACTCTGCCCGGTGTCAGCTCCTCGAATGAAAAGTGACCGGATGCGTCCACGGCCGCCAGCGACCGGCCCATGTCGGCGTAAAGGGTGACGGTCTGAGCTCCCGGAACGTTAACGCGCCCGCTCAGCCGGAGCAGTCTTCCCTGAGCGGGCCTGATCACCAGGCCGCCCGTTTCGTCATCCAGGCGCACGATCACCGGGATCGAACCTTCGGCGCCGGTAGAGTCGCCGAAGTAGGCCGGCAACAGGCCAGTCTGGTCCTCAAGCTGCTTGGCGCCCGTGCGTATCCGGTATGCGCCCGGCTCCAGTCCTGCGATGCGGAAGGCGCCGCGGTCGTCGCTCGCCGCCTGGCCGGCCAGCCGCAAGGGCCTGCCGTCTCTGTAGGCCGACACCTGAACGGCGGGAATGCCGACCTCGTTTTCGTCCACGACCGTTCCGCTCACCGCGCCGAGCCTGCTGAGCCGGAGCTCGGCGGTGAACCGGCCGTCCTGCTCCACCACGATGGGAGTCCCGGGTCCGTTCCATCGCTTCTGCCCGAATCTGGCCGCCGCATAGCCGCGCCTCTCGGCGGTGAGGACAAAGGCGCCCGTGCCGGCCAACGGGATCGAGAAGCGCCCGGCCGAGTCCGTGAGAACGCGGGCGCTGTGGCTGCCGGGCGGCAACGGCAGCAGGGACACCCTGGCGCGGGCCAGCGGGCGTCCGGTGAGTTTCTCCACCACGTAACCCTCGATGACGGCTGAGTGGGCCGCCGCGCCGGCCAGCAGAAACGCGGTTGCGAGGATCTTCGAGGGCACGCCTGATTCTTGCAGGTCCGCGCTCCGGCTCGCAAGATTCCCCGCCGTCCGCGGGGCGGTCCGCCTGATATCATGTCCGTTGCAGGAGCCAACCCATGTCCCAACAGAAACACACCCCTTACGTGCCTGACAGCATGCGCATGTCGGAGTTCACGATGCGCGCCATCCTGCTCGGCCTGATCCTGACCGTGCTCTTGGGCGCGGCCAACGCCTACCTTGGATTGCGCGCCGGCATGACCATCGCCGCCACATATCCGGCGGCGGTCATCAGCATGGCTGTTCTGCGGCTGCTTCGCGGGTCGATCCTCGAAGAGAACATGGCCCGCACGGTGGGCTCCATCGGCGAGTCGGTGGCTGCCGGGGCCATCTTCACCATCCCCGCCTTCGTGATCGCCGGGGCCTGGCCTTCGTTCGGCTTCGAACACGCATACTGGAAGTCCGTCGTGCTGATGCTGGTGGGCGGCGTGCTCGGCATCCTGTTCGTCACGCTGCTCAGGCGCCTCATGGTGGAAGACCGCGATCTGCCCTTCCCGGAATCGGTGGCGGCCTCCGAGATCCACAAGGCCGGGCAGCGCGGCAATCAGGCGGCCAAGATCCTGTTCTCGAACATGGGCGTGGGCGCCGGTGTCTACCTGCTGGGGGTTGTGCAGTTGTTCGCCACCAGCAAGGAGTTTTTCGTGCGCATCGGCGAGATGGGCCGCAGCGTGGTGCGCCTGGGCAGCACCACCGAGGCCACCGGGGTGGGCGTCGGCGGGGTGACCATGGCCTCGGTCCCGGCCATCAGTCCGGCCTATCTTGGCGTCGGCTACATCATCGGTCCGCGGCTGGCGGCTCTCAACTTCTCGGGCGGCGTGGTGGCCTGGGGCCTGCTGGTGCCGCTGTTCATCTACTTCCTGGGGCCCCAGCTACAGCAGACGCTTCCGGCCGGCGCAGCCCAGGAATCCTGGTCCGGCCTGGCCTCGTCGGTCTGGCGGTTCATCGTCCGGCCGATCGCCGTGGGCGGCATGCTGGTGGGCGCCGGCTTCACCCTGTTCCGGATGCGCAAGAGCCTGGCAACCGGCATGAAGCGGGCCGTATCAGACATGAAGAAGGCAGGCGCGCAGACGCAATCGACCGTCAGGGCGGATCGCGATCTCGGCGCCAAGACGGTATTTTTTGGCGTGCTCACGACGCTGGCGTGCATGATCGCGCTTTATGCCTACTTCTCCGGCACGCTCGCCGGCGGCATGACCGCCGCCATTGTCATGATCGTGCTGGGCTTCTTCTTCGCGGCGGTCAGCGGAAACCTGGTGGGCATGATCGGCTCCTCCAATAACCCGGTTTCCGGGCTGACGCTGTCCACGCTGATTGTGGCGGCGCTGTTGATGGTGACCATCGGGGTGTCAGGACTGAGCGGCGTTGCGGCGGTGCTGGGAGTGGCCGCCGTGGTCTGCGTCTCATCCGCCGTGGCCGGCGGGATGATGCAGGACCTCAAGGTGGGGCACATTCTCGGTGGCACGCCCCGCAGCATGCAGATCGGCGATTTGATGGGGGTCCTGGTGGCCAGCGCCCTGCTGTATTTCCCGCTGCTCGTACTGCACCAGGGCAACATCAATGCCGGCGGAATCGGTTTCGGAGACCGTCAACTGTCGGCGCCGCAGGCCGGCCTGATGGCGTCGCTCGCCCAGGGGATCGTCGGCGGAAGCATGGCCTGGCCGCTGGTGGTGGTCGGCATCTTCATGGGTTTCGCCCTGATCATGATGCAGGTCCGCAGCCCGATGCTGTTCGCGGTGGGTATGTATCTGCCGCTCGAGACGACCTTCGCCATCTTCATCGGCGGCGTCATTCGCTGGATTACGGAGCGCTCCCGCGACAAGGGCGCGTTCAACGAAGCGCAGAGGGCTCGGATCGAGAACGCGGGCGTGCTCACCGCCGCCGGCCTGATCGCGGGCGAGGCGCTGGCCGGGTTGCTGGTCGCCACCTTCCGCTTCTTCGAGTGGCCTTTGCCGGTCATCTTCCAGTCGCCGTCGATTTACGCCGGCTTCGCGGTGCTCCTGGGGCTCGGCTACCTGATGGTGCGGGTGCCGCTGGCCAACGCTGGACATCCCGACGAGCCGGCCCCGCCCACCGCCATCATGTAGCGTACAGTGGACGATGCCATTTCCGAGCCGTATTCAGCCGTTCCGGCCGCTGGCAGCCGGCCTGGCGGCCGTGGCCCTGGCCTTCCTGTGGCAGGTCTCGACGGTCCGCTACAACTACGGCGGCAACTGGACCGGTCTGTTCTGCACCGGCGCGAATCAGAATGTGCCGCGACTTCCGTCGGGAGAGAAGATATTCACTCTCCCCGGCAGTTTCGGTTACGACGGCCAGTTTTATCACTACATCGCCCATGACCCGTTGGGGCGGAGCGGCCTGGCGGATCACATCGACGCGCCCAGGATGCGCTACACGCGGATCCTCGTTCCAGGCCTGGCTTACCTGCTCGCAGGGGGCCAACCCCGCTTGCTCCACGCGGCCTACTTCGCGGTGATCCTCCTGTTCGTATTCCTCGGCGCTTTCTGGCTGGCCAGCCTGGCGGAATGCCACGGCCGGCCGGCCGCCTGGGGCTTGCTCTTTCTGGTGATCCCCGCGACCGCCGTCTCCGTGGACCGCATGACGGTGGATGTGGCGCTGGCGGCGCTCTGGGCGGGATTCGCGCTGGCCTGGACGCGGGACCACGGGCGCGGGCTGTGGCTGATCCTCGCCCTGGCGCCTCTGGTGCGCGAGACCGGACTGGCGCTGCTCGCCGCGCACTGCCTTTGCCTCGTTTCGCGCAGGCTCTATGCCAGGGCCGCGCTCTCCGCTGCCGCTGCGCTGCCGTTCGTGGCCTGGACCCTGTATGTCTGGACCAAGTACCCCGCCTACCACGCCGGATGGTTTGTGGCGAGCCCCTTGCGCGGCCTGCTGGAGGCGTCCGCCGGCCTGCTCTCATCTCCCCGCGTGACGGCGGTCGCCACCCTGGCCGCTGCCACGAACCTGGCCGCCATCGCCGGGTCCCTGCTGTGTGTTGCCCTGGCTTTCCGCTTCGGGCTGCCGCCCCTGAAGGGAGCGGTTGAGACGGGCGTCTTCCTGTGCGGCGGCTTGGGCGCGCTGATGGCCGCCTTCGGGTCGCTGGACGTGTGGGTGCATGTCTATGGGCACGCGAGGCTGCTTTCTCCCTTGTTCCTCCTGCTGGCCTGGCGCGCCGTGGCGCGCCGCAGGAGGAGCGACCTCGCGCCGCTGGCGCTTGTGACGCCGGCGGTCTGCCTGCAACTGGCGGGCGACGCGTGGCGCAGCGTCCGCGGAATCGGCGCGTGGGTGATCGGATGAGGACCTCCTGGACCACCCGGCCCGCAGCCGTGGCGCTTCTGGCCGTGGCGCTGGTGTTCGCGTGGCAGGCCCTCACGGTCCACCTCAACTACGGCGGCAATTGGACCGCTTTGTTCTGCACGGGAGAACGGCTCCGTGTGCCGCCCGAGCTGGCGAGTGAAGGGATCTACCGCTTCCCCGCCAGCACCGGCTACGACGGGCAGTTCTACCACTACATGGCGCATGACCCTTTCCTCAGGAAGGGCTTCGCCGAGTACATGGACGACCCCGCGCTGCGCTATCGCAGGCTGCTTGTGCCCGCGCTCGCGTACCTGCTGGCTCTGGGTCAGGACCGGTACATAGACACGGCGCTGTTCGGTGTCGTCTGGCTCTCCATCCTCCTGGGCGCGTACTGGCTCGCCCGGTATGCCGTTGTTGCGGGACGCAGTGCGGTGTGGGGACTGGGCTTCCTGGTTGTCCCCGCGGCGATCATCACCATCGACCGCACGGTGGTCGACGCCACTCTGGCCGCCCTTGTCGCGGGCTTCGCTCTGTACGCGGGCCGCGGAGGAAGGCGGCTGTACCTGATCCTGACATGCGCCTGCCTCACGCGCGAAACCGGGGTTCTGCTTGCGGCCGGCTACGTCGTGTTCCTGCTGTGGAGCAGGCTTCCTCTGAAGGCCTGCCTCTACGCGACCTCCGCGCTGCCCGCGCTGGCCTGGGCGCGCTTCGTCGGCGAGCGCGTCAGGCCGGGCCTTATGGAGGAATGGATGGCAGGCGCCCCGCCGCCGGTGTTCGGGAAGTTCATGGCCTTCAGGATGGCACGCTACGACCTCCCTGATCCGGTTGCCTGGACGCTGCATGCCCTGGACTGGATCATGCTGGTGGCTATCGTAGCGGCGATGGCCCTCGCCGTGCGCAGCGTACTAAGGGCCTCCCGAAGCCCCCTGGCCTTCGCCGGCCTGGCGTACGCGGGATTCATGCTCGTCACGATGAGGCTCGCCGAGATGCGGGATCCCTTCGCTTACGCGCGCCTCTCCTCGCCCCTGCTGCTTCTGGCGGCCATGGGCGGCTTCAGGGAAGGCTGGCGCTGGGGCTGGGTTCCTCTCGCGGCGGTCTCCCTGCGGACGGCGGCGCAGCTTGCTCCGCAGGCGCTAGGCCTTCTTCGCGGTCTCCACGGGGGGTGAAGCCGCGATGTGGATGGTGCGCTGCGGGAGCGGTATCTCGATGCCCAGCTCGTCAAACCGCTTCTTGAAGCGCCGGTTCAATTCCCGTCCCACGGCCCATTGCTGCATGGGAGTTGTCCTGATCCGGGCCTTGATGATGACGGCCGAATCCGCGAACCGGTCCACGCCCAGCACCTCCAGCGGCGCCAGGATCTGGGGCGCGAATTCCTCCTCCCGCATCAACTGGCCGGCTACCTCCTGCATCACCTCCATCACGCGGTCAGTGTCCTCCGTGTAGGCTACGCCCATGTCGAATACGTAGCAGGAATAATCCCGGGTCCTGTTGGCGAGTGTCTGAATGGCGCCGTTGGGGAAGATGTGAACGGCGCCATCCATGCTCCGCAGCACGGTTGTCCGCAGATTGATCTCCTCCACCTGTCCGCTGACGCCGTTAATCACCGCGACGTCGTTGACGCGGATCTGGTTCTCCAGGAGCAGAAACAGGCCGGAAATCACGTCCCGCACCAGGCTCTGCGCTCCGAATCCGACCGCCAGCCCCAGCACGCCGGCGCTGGCCAGAATCGGCGCGATCTCAAAGCCGGCCTCCCGCAAGCTCATGGCAATGGCTACCGCCCAGATGCTGACCGAAATGGTCTTCCGCAGAATGCCGCCCAGCGTCTCCGCCCTCTTCTCGAGTTCGCTGCTGCCGGAGTCGCCGTGCTTCAGCATGACGGACACAATCCGTTTTCTGATGTTGGGTATCGACTTGTTGACCAGCTTTGAGCCGACGGCAGCGGCCAGCAGTATCAACAGGATGCGAACGCCCTGCGCGGCGGCGTTGTACAGTGTTTCCGCGGACAGGTCCAGGAAGGTCTGCATGGGATCATACTAACAACATGCAGTCGCCGTACGAGTAAAAACGATATCCGGACGCCACGGCGTGGCGATAGGCCTCGAGCACAAGCTCCCTGCCGGCGAAGGCGCACACCAGCAGGAGCAGGCTGCTCCGCGGCAGGTGAAAGTTGGTGAGCATGGCCCCCGTGGCACGGAACTCGAATCCGGGGTAGATATACAGATCCGTGTCGCCTTCGGAGGCCGCCAGAGCGCCGCTCCCGGCTGCCGCTTCCAGCGTGCGGACGGCTGTTGTCCCCACCGCCACCAGGCGTGAGGCGGCACGCATCTTCGCGGCGTCCTCTTCCAGGATCCGGAACCATTCGGAATGCAGATGATGCTGCTCGACGGTTTCGGCGTGGATGGGCTGAAACGTCCCGAGACCCACGTGCAGGGTGACGCGGGCGATCTCGGCGCCAGCGGCGCGGCACTCCTCAAGGATCTCGCCGGTGAAGTGCAGCCCCGCCGTCGGCGCGGCCACCGAACCGCTCTCGCGCGCGTACACGGTCTGGTAGCGGTCGCGATCCCGCGGCGTATCCGGACGGCGGATGTAGGGCGGCAGCGGCACGTGGCCGATTTGCTCCAGGCTGTCCAGCACTGGCGCCTCCCCGAGGAATCGCACGGTGCGTTCCCCGTACGCGCCCCGCGCGACGATCTCAGCCTCCAGGCCGGCGCTGAACCGCACACGCTCGCCGACCCGCATCTTGCGGCCCGGATGCACCAGCGCCCGCCACGTCCTGGCCTCGCCCTTCACCGGCCGGAGGAGAAAAACCTCGACCGGGCCGCTCAAGTGCTCGCGCCGCCTGGGGTTCCTCTTCCCAACGGGCAACGCGCCGACTCCCGCCCGCTGTCCGAAGAGGCGCGAGGGGATGACCCGCGAGTCGTTGAGCACCAGGCAGTCGCCCGGCTTGAGGAAAGCCGGCAGGTCGCGGAAGACACGGTCCTCCCAGCGCCCCTCACGCCTGTGGACCACCAGCATGCGGGAGGCGGCGCGGTCTTCGAGCGGCTGCTGTGCGATGCAGTCCTCGGGCAAGTGATAATCGAACTCAGTGAGCTGCATGGCCCCCGACAGCCAGAATAACAACCTGCGCATCCTCGGTATCGAAACCTCCTGCGACGAGACGGCTGCCGCCGTGGTCCAAGGCGGGTTCCGGGTGCTCTCCTCGGTGGTCGCAAGCCAGCTCTCGACGCACGGCAAGTACGGAGGCGTGGTGCCGGAACTGGCCTCGCGCGAGCATCTGCGCGCTATCGTGCCCGTGGTGACGGAGGCCCTCGATCAGGCCCGCTGCCGGTACGCTGACCTGGCCGCGGTGGCTGTCACCGCCGGTCCGGGCCTGGTCGGCTCGCTGCTGGTCGGCATGACCTACGCCAAGGCGCTGTCCTTCGCGCACAACCTGCCGCTTATCGGGGTGAATCACATCGAGGGGCACATCCACGCCGTGGTGATGGAAGCCGGCCAGCGGGGCGAGCCCGTCGAGTACCCGGCGCTGGCGCTGGTGGTGAGCGGCGGGCATACCCACCTGTTCGAGGTGCGCGAGGGCCTGCGCTACCGCCTGCTCGGCAAGACGCGCGACGATGCCGCCGGAGAAGCGTTCGACAAGGTGGCCAAGCTGCTCGGCTTCGGCTACCCGGGCGGGCCGGTGATAGACCGGCTGGCTCCGCACGGGGACCCGCAGGCGGTGCGGTTCACGCTGGCCCGCATGAAGGGCAACGCGCTCGACTTCAGCTTCAGCGGCCTCAAGACCGCCGTGCTGCGGTGGACCCGGCAGCGCGACATGTCGGCCGAGACCGAAGCCCGCCGCGCGCTGTTGAAGGCGAACCCGCATCCCATGGTCGCCGAATGGCTGGCACTGACGCCCCAACCGACGCTCGATCTGCTGGCCTCCTTCCAGCGCACCGTGATCGAGGAACTTCTGCGGAGGGCCGCGGCGGCCGTGGAGCAGATTTCGGCCCGCTGCCTGATGGTCTCGGGCGGCGTAGCCTGCAACTCGGGGCTGCGCGCCGCCGCCCGGTCGCTGCCGCTGGCCTGCCCCGTGTATTTCCCCTCGCCGGGCCTGTCCACCGACAACGCCGCCATGATCGCTGCGGCGGCCTTCGGGAAACTGGAGCGCGGGCTGCTGAGCGACTACACGCTGGCGGCGCGAGCCAGCCTGCCGCTGGCGTAGGATGGAAGTAATGACCCCCAATCAGCCGGGCGAACAGCCCCAACAGCCCATCCCGGGCGTGCGCCACCTGGTGGCCGTCGGCAGCGGCAAAGGCGGAGTGGGCAAGACCACCGTTTCCGTGAACCTGGCCGTGGCGCTGGCGGGGCTCGGCCACAAGACCGGGCTGCTCGACGCCGACGTCTACGGCCCCAACGTCCCCCTCATGATGGGAATCCACGACTCGCCCGGCGCGCGCGACAGGGTCCTCCAGCCGCTGGAGCAGTTCGGAGTGAAGCTGATGTCCATGGGCTTCCTCAATCCCGGCGACCGTCCGCTGATCTGGCGCGGGCCGATGCTGCACAGCGTGGTGCAGCAGTTCATCCGGGGCGTGGCCTGGGGGGAGTTGGACTACCTTATCATCGACCTTCCTCCCGGCACCGGCGACGTTCAGCTTTCTCTGATTCAGACGGTTCCGCTTTCCGGCGCCGTCGTGGTGACCACTCCTTCGGACGTGTCTCTGGAGGATGCGCGCAAGGCCGTGCACATGTTCCGCCAGGTGCGGGTCCGGATCCTGGGCATCGTGGAGAACATGAGCTACCTGGTCTGCCCCCATTGCAGCCAGCGGGTGGACGTGTTCAGCTACGGAGGCGGCCGCCGCACGGCCGAGCAGATGGAGGCGCACTTCCTGGCCGAGCTGCCGCTCGATCCCGAGGTCCGCGCCGGCGGCGACTCAGGCCGCCCCGTGGCCCTTCGCGACGGCTCGGATCCTCACTCCGCCGGTTTTTGGGAAATGGCCCGGGCCGTGGTGGCGCGCCTGGCCGAAGCGGGCGGGCCCAGGCCGCCTACCATCGAAATCTCCGACTGACCGGCAGCACCATCCGCGCCGCCGACAGCGTCGCGGCCATCAGCACCACGAATGTCCGCGCCGGCGAGGTCAGGCGCTTCAGGTGCCAGGATTCCGGGACGGCCAGGTCCAGCGCGGCCGCCGCATAGAACGCGGCCTGCCCGGCGAACAGCAGTTCCCGCCATGGTGAGGCCAGGAAAAAGGTGGAGACCGCGCACAGGATCAGCGCGAACGGCAGCAGCAGCCGGCCGAATTTGTGCGACAGAAAGTGCAGCCACATGCGGTTGGCCGGCGTCAGCAGAACGGGAAACGCCCGCAGCACCTGGTAGTTGCCGGCCAGCGTGCGCACCTTGCGCCGGAACTCGCTGCTCAGCGCTGACGGCTCGTCGAAGGCCCTGGCCGATTCCTCCAGCAGCAGCCGGTATCCGCGCACGAACGCTCCCATGGGCAGGTGAACGTCATCCAGCAGCGTGCCGGGCGGCAGGGGCGCGGCCAGTTCGCGGCGCATGGCGTAGACCGCCCCTGTGGCCCCCAGCACCGAGTCCACGGCGCTCTGCCGCACCCGTATCCACTTCTCGTACCGCCAGTAGAGTCCCGTGCTGACCTCCTGCTGCGTGTCGCCCTGCCGGATGATGAGCCCGCCGCTCACCACTCCCACGCCGGGATCGGCGAAAGGCGCCAGCAGCCGCCGCAGGCACTGCGGGTCAAGCGTCTGGCGGACGTCGGTGAAGAAGAGGATCTCTCCAGTCGCCGCCTCCGTGCCGGCGTTGATGGCGGCCCACTTGCCCTGCCGCGCGATGCGAATCAGCCGCAGGCCCGCGCCGGCGTATCCGGCGGCGATATCATCGGTCGCGTCCGTGGAGCCGTCGGAGACGACCAGGATTTCCATCAACCCGCGCGGGTAGTCGAGCGCCAGGATCGAGTCCAGCTTCCGCTTGAGCCACTGCTCTCCGTTATAAACGGCCAGGATGACCGAGACCCGTGGCTGTAACGATCCTCTGATCACAGGTTTGGGCCGCCAGCGGGCCAGCGCGGCCACCAGCAGGGGATAGATGAAAAGCACGTGGGCGACGAACCCCGCGCTGAGAACAAACACCGCCGCCGCCACTGCGCTCATCAAGCCGGACCGTATCCATCATACCGTCGGAGGCGGCGGAAAAATGTATACAATCGAACAGGCCCGGGCCGCGAGGGACATCATCCCCGCCTGGCCGCGAAAGGTGGTTTTGTGAGGAAGCGAATGATTGGCGCGGTGCTGACCGCGGCTGCTGTGCTGTCGGTCACGGGTGTGTCAGCCCAGATCCTGGAAGTCGACGTTACCGGAGGCCGCGTGGCAGGGGTCCCTGCCGGCGGTATAGTCTCCTTCAAAGGGATTCCGTTCGCCGCTCCCCCTGTGGGTGAGCTGCGCTGGAAGGCTCCGCAGCCGGTCAGGCCATGGACCGGAGTTAAAAAGGCCGACTCATACGGCCCTGCCTGCATGCAGAACCTGGGCATGGCGAAGGCGTTCGGCTCGCCGCCTGTGGTGAGTGAGGACTGCCTCTACCTGAACGTCTGGACCCCGGCCAGGTCGGCAGGCGATTCGCTCCCCGTCATGGTGTGGCTCTACGGCGGCGCCT
>JBBITL010000111.1:0-11846 GCA_037440765.1 Solibacteraceae bacterium | reverse complement strand
CAGTGCTTCACGGGCGCAATAGTAAGCCCCGTTGAGATTCAAGTCGATGTTGCGGTGCCACTCCTCCAGTGTCATCTCGCCGACCCTGCGGAACACGCCCTCGCCGGCGTTATTGACGAGTATGTCGAGGCCCCCGAGTTTCTGCTCTACCCACTCGAAGTACTCGTGCACGTCCCCGGGCTTCCGTATGTCCGCCTCACGGCCATGAACAGGGCCCAGTGACGCCATCTCCCGGACGGCGCGCTCCACCGATTCCCGGGTGCGCCCGCAGATGGCGACCTGCGCCCCTTCCCGCAGCAGCCTTTCGCTGATGGCCCGCCCGATTCCGCGCGTGCCGCCCGTTACAACCGCGTTCTTTCCCTTGAGAGTCTCCATGCTTTGATTATGTGGCGCAAGCCAGCTCAGAAAGCCACCACCAGCTCCAGGTCCGCCGCGGTGAAGTACGCGCCGGGGCGCGCGGCGGAGCGGTTCTCCAGGACCTCGCAGCGCTCGCCGCCTGGGTCGCCCAGGCAGGTCACGACGATCGACGCCTTCGAGAAATCCTCTTCCCGCGTGTAGCCGCTCACCGTCACCACGCACTTCATCCCCGCCGCCGTGGCGGACTCCAGGCCGTTGTTCGAGTCCTCCACCACCACGCAGGCCTCCGGCGGAATGCCCAGCTTCTCGGCTGCCATCAGGTAAATGTCCGGAGCCGGCTTCTTGGCCTTCACCACGTCGCCCGCCAGCACCAGCGCGAAGCGGCTAGCGGTGGGGTCCCCCATAGCATGGTGCAACACCGCGTTGACCGACTCCAGGGCGGAAGTCGACGCCACCGCCAGCGTCCAGCCGGCCGCCAGCGCCTCCTCGGCCAAACGCTTCACGCCGGGGCGCGGCGGAATCATCCCCGAGTTGATGATCTCCTTGTAGATGGCGCTCTTGCGCTTGTGCCAGGCGGCGATCAAGTCCCTGCGCGCGGCTTCGTCCGCCGGGCACGCCGGCCACGCCTTCAGGAACGCCGGCTCCTCAAACAGGCTGCTCATGCGCTCCTTGCCGCCGCCGATCCTGAGCTTCCGCCCGTACTCCTCCACGCTCCATTCCCAGGGCACGCCCGTCTCCCGCCACATCTGGTTGAAGGCGGGCAGATGCCCGTACTGCTCGGTGTCGCCGAGCACGCCGTCGCAATCGAAGATCAGCGCTTTTTTCACGCCGCTTTCCCCTCGCTTTCGAAGAACCGCATGAACGACGAAACCTCGGCCACCAGCGCCTTCTTCACCGCGCCGATCAGCTTCAGGGGATCGTACTCGGCGGGCTTTTCGGCCAGGTAGTTGCGGAAGGCGTCCGCGTATGTGATTTTCAATTGCGTCGAGATGTTGACCTTGGGGGCGCCGCTCTTGATCAGCCGGCGGAAGGTCTCCTCCGACAGCCCGGTGCCGCCGTGTACCACCAGCGGAACCGGCTCCTCGGCCAGGATCTCCTCGACGCGCTTGAAGTTGATCTTCGGCGTTCCTTTGTAGAGGCCGTGGGCCGTGCCAATGGCGGGCGCGAAGCTGTCGATGCCGGTTTCCCGTATGAAGGCCACGGCCTTGTCCAGCGCCACGATCGGGCCGCCGTACTCGTCGCCCACGCCGTCCTCCACGCCCTGGACCGCTTCCAGCTCGCCCTCGACCGCCGCCCCGTAAGCGTGCGCCGCCTCGACCACGGCCTTGGTCTGGGCCATGTTCTCCTCGTAGCTGAGCCTGGACCCGTCAAACAACACCGAGTTCCAGCCCGCCGCCAGGCACTCGTCGATCACGGCGCGGTCGGGGCAGTGGTCCAGGTGCAGGGTCGCCGGGACGGACACCTTGCTGGCCATCTCCTCGAACATGAGGCGGATCAGTCTGGCTCCCATCACCTTCACCGTCTTCACCGAAACCTGCACGATCACCGGCGAGCGTGTCTCCGCCGCTGCCGTAAGCACGGCGTCCATGGTGATGCCGTCCACGATGTTGAACGCGCCCACGCCATAGCGGTTGTCAAAGGCGTGTTTCAGAATCTTCTGCATCGGAACCACCGGCATGGTTCCACCTCCTATGCCCCGGCTTGATAGATCTGTCCCAGCATGGCCGCGCCCAGAAGCGCGGACTGTTCCTGGTACTCGTACTCGAAGTCCCCCGTCCAGCGTTTCTTGACCTGGAGATAGCCCGGAATCCCCGCGCCGCCGCCCGTGGTGATCACCCTGCGCCCCAGTTTCACCATGCGGCTCACCTCGCGCAGGTGCTCCCCATGGTACGCCGCGTTGCCGCGGATCAGGCCGAGCAGCAGGTCCTCGCGCGTGGTCTCGAGCGTTACGCCCTTGAACTCGGCCTTCAACTGCTCCATGCTGTAGCGCGAACCGCCCAGGAACGGGACATACACAGGCAGCTCGGATTCGCGGCGGTCCTGATCCGCTCCGCTGAAGAACGCCGCGAGCACCGACGGTATGTACTCTTCGTAGAAACGCGCCTGGCTCATATCCGCGCAGAACACCGAGTGGAACCACTCCAGCGCCTTGCCCCCCGTGTTCAGCACGAAGAACGTCACCCAGCGGCCCGGGATCACGTGGCAGCGTATGTTGAAGTTGGGGCTGCTGACGGGCTCGTCCACGAAGACGCTGGTGATCTCGCAGGTGCCGCAGACGTTGTTGATCATGCCGGGATCGGTGTCGCCTCCGGAGAAGGCTCCGAGAACCGCGTCGTTGCCGCCACACAGGACCACGGTGTCCGCGGGCAGCCCCAGTTCCGCCGCGCGCTCAGGCAGGATGCGGCCCGCCGGCTCGTAGGAGTGCATCAGCGGCGGCAGCTTGCTCTCAGGTATCCCGGCGTGCGCCAGCACGTCGCGGTTCCACGTGAGGTCGTTCGCCCGTGTGTTGTAGAGACCGGTGATCGAAACCGTCGAAGGGTCGATCGCCCAGTTGCCGGTGAGCCGCTTGACCATGTAAGTGTTCGAGTGGCCGAACCTGTCGGCGGCCGTCCAGACCTCGGGCAGGTTGTCCCTGATCCACAACATCGAGCACAGCGAGGAACCGCCCGAAACCGGAAGGTTGCACGTTTCGCGCAGGAACTTCTGCTCGCCTACGAGCGCCCGGATGGCGCGCGCCTGCGCGTGCGACCGTCCGTCGAAAAACAGGATCGCCGGGCCGAGCGCCGTCCCGTCGGCCGCCATGGGGGTAAGCCCCGGCGTGGTGACCGACAGCGTCAGAACGCCGACCTGCGATAAATGCTCACGGACCTCCGCGCAGCACTCGCCGAGCGCCTGCCACCACTTCTCCGGCTCGATGTCAGCCTTGCCCTGATCGTAGACGTTTACGCCGTAGGCGCGGGACGCCTCGCACTTCTTCTCGAGCTCCGGCGTGAACACGCCGAGCTTGAAGGCCGTCGTGCCCACGTCCAGGCTCAGTATGTCTCTCTTCACACTGCCGCTCCCTTACGGTCGCGGTCCGGCGCCGGGCACGGAACCGCGAGCGTTAGCGAGCGGATAGCAGGCCTTCTTCGACGAGCACTCTCCTCATCTCGTCCACCTGCGTCGGCGCCAGCGGCAGCAGCGGCCGGCGCGGGATTCCGCCTTTCAGTCCCGCCAGATTCATGGCCGCCTTGACGCCCGGCACTCCGTGCGTCCCCGCGATCGCTTCGTTGATCCGCGTGACGCGCTCCTGGAGCGGACGCCCGCGCTCCCGGTCGCGCGCCTGGCCGCAGCGGAACAGTTCCATCGCCAAACCGGGGAAGGTGTTGGCCAGCGACACCGTGCCCCCCACCGAGCCGCCCATCATAGCCGGGAACAAAAAGTTGGCCGAACCTGCCAGCACGTGGAAGGTCTCCGACTCGAAGGGCAAAAAGTGCTCAATGCCGCTCGGCGCGCTGTCCTTCATGCCCACGATGTTGGGATGCTGTGCCAGCCGCCCAACCAGCGCCGGGGAGACGGTCACCGCGCAGAAGCCGGGAGCGTTGTAGATCAGCAGGGGAAGGGGAGATGCGTCCGCCAGCGTCGAGAAGTAGCGGTACAGCACCTCCTCGGTCATCTGCTTGCGAAAGTAGCCCGGCGGGAGCACCAGTCCGAAGTCCGCGCCAAGGTCCGCGGCTTGCGCGAGAAACCGCTCGGTGTCCCGCTGCGCGTCGTAGGTGGCGCCCGCGATCACCACCTGCCCGCCGCCCTTGTGGCGGACGATGGTCCCAAGCACGCGCAGCTTCTCCTCCTCGGTCAGGCTCCGGTTCTCGCCGTTGGAGCCCAGCGCCAGGTAGCCCAGGATGCCGCTCGTGGCATACCGCTCCAGGTTGATGCGGAGCGCGCCGTAATCGACCTCTTCGCTATCGGAGAAGGGCGTGGATATCGGGGCGAAAACCCCCGCCATTCTGTCCCGCAGTCCGCTCGAAGCCATCATCTCCGGATGTCCATTGTACACTGGACTTCTCCGTGAACCTCTCGACACCGGTCAAGTACGTGAAGGGGGTGGGGCCGGCGCGCGCCGGCGTGCTCGAAACCAAGGGCATAAGTACGGCAGAGGACCTGGTTGCCTACGCCCCGTTCCGTTATGAGGACCGCACCAACGTTAAACCCCTCTCAGAGCTTGCGCCGGGAGAGATGGCCACCGTGATGGCCACGGTCCGGTCAGCGGAACTGGCCGGGTTCAAACGGCGGCAACTTGGGATGTTCGAGGCGGTCTTCGCCGACTCCTCGCGGGCGACGCTTGCCGCCAAGTGGTTCCATGCGGCTTATCTCGTCGACCTGATCCAGCCCGGGCGCAGGATCGCACTCTACGGCAAGGTGGAGTGGGACAGCTACTCGGGCGGGCTTTCGATGATGCACCCGGAGTTCGAGCTGCTCTCGGGCGATGAGGAAGAAGGCGACGCGTCGCTGCACGTCGGGCGGATCGTCCCCATCTACGAAGCGGCCGGGAAGGTCACGACCCGGGTGTTCCGGAAGTTGCTTCACACGGCTCTCCAGGCGCTGCCGCCCGCGCCCGACCCGCTGCCGGAAACGGTTCGCACCCGCTTGAAGCTGATGGACTACTGGACGGCGGTGCGCCGGCTGCACTTCCCGGGCGAGGAAGACGACCTGCGCCTGCTGAACGAGTTCCGCTCGCCCGCCCAGTTCCGGATGATCTTCGAGGAGTTCTTCTGGCTCGAGTGCGGGCTGTTGCTCAAGCGCAGCGCGGCGCGCCGGCAGGCGGGAGTGGCCTTTGAGCTGACCGCCCGTGCGCGGGAGCAGATCAAGCGCATGCTGCCGTTCAAGCCGACAGGCGCGCAGAAGAAGGTCCTGGGCCAGATCGTGAAGGACATGGCCGCCCCGCACCCCATGAGCCGCCTCTTGCAGGGCGACGTGGGGAGCGGCAAGACGCTGGTGGCGGCGCAGGCCGCCATCGTCGCCATCGAGAACGGCTACCAGGTGGCCGTGCTCGCGCCCACCGAGATCCTGGCCTCGCAG
The DNA here is from genome assembly GCA_037440765.1 of Solibacteraceae bacterium. Lineage (GTDB taxonomy): Bacteria > Acidobacteriota > Terriglobia > Bryobacterales > Bryobacteraceae > DTKY01. The sequence goes on along the minus strand of JBBITL010000111.1, from coordinate 6,431 downwards.
CACCTGTATTATCTCAAGCGGCTGTTTGAGCCCCTGAACTACAACGTCGTCCTCGTGACCGGCTCCATCCCCGCCAGGGAGAAGAAGGCCCTGAAGAAACTGGTCGCCGGAGGAAGCGCCCAGGTCGTCGTCGGCACGCATGCGGTGCTCGAGGAGGATGTTGAGTTCAACGCGCTGGGCCTCGCCGTCGTTGACGAGCAGCACCGCTTCGGCGTCATGCAGCGGCTGAAGTTCATGCGCAAGGGCGTGCGCCCGGACGTGCTGGTGATGACGGCCACGCCGATCCCGCGCACCCTGGCCCTTACGCTCTACGGAGACCTGGACGTTTCCAGTCTCGACGAATTGCCGCCCGGCAGGAAACCCATCATTACGAAGCACGTGTACGAAGACCAGATCGAGCTGGTCTACAGTTTCCTCAAGAAGCAGGTCGATCGCGGCCGGCAGGGCTACGTGGTCTACCCGGTGATTGAGGAATCGGAGACGGCGGCGCTGAAGGCCGCTCAGAAGATGCACCGGCATCTGTCGGAGGTGGTCTTCCCGGGCCTGCCTGCGGGCTTGCTGCATGGGCGTCTGCCGTCCGGCGAGAAGGAAGCCGTGATGGAGAGCTTCAAGCGCGGCCAGCTGAAGATACTGGTTTCCACCACGGTGATCGAGGTCGGGGTTGACGTGGCCAACGCCACCATCATGGTGATCGAGCAGGCCGAGCGCTACGGCCTGGCGCAACTTCACCAGCTTCGCGGCCGGGTGGGGCGGGGCGCCGATCAGAGTTATTGCATTCTGGTCACCGGGAAACTCGGCCCCGGCGCACAGGAGCGCATGCGGACATTGGTGGAGTCCTCCGACGGCTTCTACATCGCGGAGATGGATCTGAAACTGCGCGGACCGGGTGAGTTTTGCGGCACGCGCCAGTCCGGGCTGCCTGCCATGCGCATCGCCAACCTGGTGAGGGATATGGAAATCCTGGAGCTGGCCCGCTCCGAGGCGGCGCGCTTTGTCGAATCGCCGCACTCCGGGTCCGAATACCAGCGCGCGGTGGCATATCTCCGCAACCACTGGCAGCGCCGCTACGGGCTGGTCGAGGTGGCCTGATGCGCGTTATTGGAGGCGAGTTCCGGAGCCGGAGATTGAAGACGCTACCCGGCGCCGCGCTGCGCCCCACGCCGGACCGGCTGCGGGAGTCGCTGTTCAGCGTGCTCGCGCCGCGGATCGAGGGGTGCGTGTTCCTGGACGCCTACGCCGGATGCGGCGCGGTGGGCGTTGAGGCGCTGAGCCGCGGCGCCGCCCGCGCTGTCTTCATCGAGAAGCACAAGCCCGCCGCGCGTCTGATCCAGGAGAACCTGCGTTCACTCGGCGCCGAATCACGGGCGCTCGTTCTGTGCGGCCAGGCGCTGAAGCACCTGGGGCGGCTGGAGGCTGACATCGTGTTTCTCGATCCGCCATACGACCTGGACCGCGAGTACTTCCAGGCCCTGCGCCTGCTGGCCGGACGGCCGCCGGGCCTGGCGATCGCCCAGCACTCGGTGCGCCGCACTCTCGAAGAGGCTTACGGCCCGCTGCGCCGCACCCGCGAACTGCGGCAGGGCGACAACGTACTCAGTTTCTACTGCGGACCTGCGCCCTGAGGAACCAGCCTGCCATGAACAGGGCCCCCAGCAGGATCGGCGGGCCCGCCATCACCAGGTACGTCAGCCACGGAAACCGGCCGCGGGTCATGTAGATGTAGATGATCCCCAAGGCGGGGAAAATCACGCCTCCCACCCACTCCCAGCGCCGGGAGACGATGAGCACGATCACCAGGATGTAGGCCGGTACAAGGTGGATCAGGAAGCCCAGGATCTGTCTCCACAGAGGCTGACCCTGGCCGAACACATCCAGGGCGAACAGGCTCACGAGGAGAGCGAACAGGATGCAGATGATCCTGGGCGTCCAGAACAGCAGGCGTCTTACGGCCCGACTCACCGCGATGCTTCCCTAGTGTTTGCCGGCCTTGAGCTTCTCGCGCTGGTCCTTGAGCACCGCCTTGCGGCTGAGCTTGATCTTGTTGCCTTCGAGCGCCAGCACCTTCACCAGGACCTGGTCGCCCTCCTTGAGCTCGTCGCGCACGTTGCGGATGCGGGTCTCGGAGATCTCGCTGATGTGCAGCAGGCCGTCGGTGCCGGGGAAGATCTCGACGAACGCGCCGAACTCCGCCAGGCGCACCACCTTGCCCAGATAGGTCTTGCCGACCTCGGCCACGGCCGTGATGTCGTTGACCATCTGGATGGCCTTGTTGGCCGAGATGCCGTCGGTGGCGAAGATGTTCACGCTGCCGTCGTCCTCGACGTCGATCTTCACGCCGGTCTGCTCGATGATGCCGCGGATGACCTTGCCGCCGGGGCCGATCAGCTCGCGGATCTTGTCGGTGGGGATAGTCAGGCTGTAAATGCGCGGCGCGTAGGGCGACATCGTCTCGCGCGGCTGGGAGATGGTTTCGACGATGTTGTCGAGGATGGACAGCCGGGCCCGCCGGGCCTGTTCCAGCGCCTCTTTCATGATGGACGAGGTGACGTTGGGCACCTTGATGTCCATCTGGAGGGCGGTGATCCCCTCACGGGTGCCGGCGACCTTGAAGTCCATGTCGCCGTAGTGGTCTTCGGCGCCCGCGATGTCGGTGAGGATGGCGTAGTCGTCGCCTTCCTTCACCAGGCCCATGGCGATGCCCGCCACGGGGGCCTTGATGGGCACGCCGGCGTCCATGAGGGCCAGGGTGGCCCCGCAGACGCTGGCCTGCGAACTGGATCCATTCGACTCCAGGATGTCGCTCACCACACGCATGGTATAGGGGAAGGACTTCTCGTCCGGAATCACGGCCGCCAGCGCCCGCTCGGCGAGCGCGCCGTGGCCGATCTCGCGGCGGCCAGGTCCGCGCATGAAGCCGACTTCGCCGACGCTGAACGGCGGGAAGTTGTAATGCAGCATGAAACGCTTGGAGGTTTCACCGCTCTCGATCAGCTCCAGGCGCTGCTCGTCGTCCTTGGTGCCGAGCGTGACGGTGACCAGGGCCTGCGTCTCGCCGCGCGTGAACAGGCCGGAGCCGTGCGTGCGCGGAAGTACGCCGACCTCGCAATCGATGCGGCGGATCTGGTCGAAGGCCCGGCCGTCGGGACGGCGGCGCTCCTTGAGCATCTCGTCGCGGAAGATCCGTTCCTTGAGCCGGTCGAACAGGTCGCCGGCTTCAGCCTTCTGCTCCTCGGGGAACAGCTCGACGGCTTTGGCACGCAGCGCGTCCACGCGGCGGTAGCTCTCGATCTTCTCGTACTTGCCGGTGTTGAGCGCATCGCTCAACTCGGCGCGGAACCGGCCGTCTATCTGGCCGAGGAGTTCCTGGTTGATGGCCGGCGGCGTGTAGGCGCGCTTGGGCTTGCCGGCCTTGGCGAGCAGCTCGCGGATGCCGGCGGTGATCTTCCGGCAGCTTGCGTGCCCGAATTCAATGGCCGCGAGGACCTCGGCTTCGGAAGCCTGCGAGGACCCGGCTTCGACCATCACGATGCCGTCGTCGGTGGCAGCCACGACGATGTTCAGCGTGGACTCACGCAGCTCCGGGTGGGACGGGTTGGCGATCAGCCGCCCCTGGACGGAGCCGACGGTCACGGCCGCCATCACGTGCTCGAAAGGAATGTCCGAGATGGCCAGCGCCGCGGCGGCGCCCGCCATGGCGAGCGGCGCGGGGTCCACGTCCGGGTCCGCCGACAGCACCATGCCGATGATCTGCGTCTCGCAGGAGTAGCCCTCGGGAAACAAGGGACGGATGGGCCGGTCGATCATGCGGCAGGTGAGGATCTCCTTCTCGGTGGGCCTGCCTTCGCGCTTGATGAAGCCGCCCGGGAACCTGCCGGCGGCGTAGGTGTACTCACGGTAATCCACCGTGAGCGGGAAGAAGGAGGCGCCGGGCTTAGGCTCCTCCGCGCTGCACGCGGTGACCAGCACCACGGAGTCGCCCATTCGTACAACGACGGAGCCATTGGCTTGCTTGGCGACTTTGCCTGTCTCCAGGCTCAGGGTTCGACCATCCAGGTCGATTTCTACGGTATGCATCATGGAAACTTTCTCCAAACTCGGCCGGGCGCGCGGCCCGGCTTGTTATTGAGAGAGTGGAGTTGACAATGGTGGGATGGGCGTTCCAGGACGGACCGCCTCCGGGCGGGCTGGGCGCCCGCGCACTTCGCGCATGCCCAGTATGTGCCTCGTTGTCGGACGGCAATGGGCTCTCGCCCGCACCCTCTAGCGGCGAATGCCCAGCTTCAGGATGAGCCCCTGGTATCTCTCGGGACTCTTGCCCTTCAGATACTTCAGGAGCCGCCGGCGCCGGGCCACCATGGCGAGCAGACCTCTTCGTGAGTGATGGTCTTTGTTATGAGACTTGAAGTGCTCGGTCAGCTCCGCGATTCTTCGGGTGAGAACCGCGATCTGCACTTCCGGGCTGCCGGTGTCCTTTGGGTGGACCCGGTACTCTCCGATCACCCGGCTTTTGACGTCTGCCGCCAGTGCCATCTAGGGTGGATGCTCCTTGTCTTCTCGTAATCTCGATTTCTTACCACTACAGGATATCACAGCGGCGGGCGGAGCCGGCTCCCCTCCGCCGAGGGCAGCGGCCGTCCGCCAGGCCGCGTCGCCAGCGCGCCAGGACCAGTGAAACCCCGCCCGTGATTCCCATCGCCGGATCGAGCATGGTATCCGCAAGTCCACGCTGGGTTTGCGAGCCGAAGACGGCGTCGCTGGCCAACTCGGCGAATTCCCAGAACACGGCCGCGGTGGCGGTCAGGCTTGCCACGGCAACCGTTTCCGCGATAGGACAGATGGCGGAGGCGATGGCGCCCTCCGGCGCGGCGGCGAAGCACCAGGCGAAGAATCTGGACCTGGCGGACCGCCACGCGCTGCGCCAGGAGCAGGCCCGGCCGGTGCTGGACGCTCTGAAGCGGAGGATCGACGAGGTGGGGGCGGCGGTCTTGCCCTCCAGTGCGCTGGGCAGAGCGGCCCACTGCACGTTGGCGCTCTGGGGCAGGCTCACGCGCTTCCTCGACTGTCCCGAGCTGGAACTGAGCATCAACCTGGCGGAGAATTCCATGCGCCCGGTGGCCTTGGGACGAAAGAATTGGATCCACCTGGGCAGCCCGCAGGCCGGACCAGAAGTGGCCGCCATCCTCTCCGCTGTCGAAACCTGCCGCCGCCTGAACATCCCGGCCCGCGGCTACCTGGGTGCGGTGCTGCCGGGCTTGGCCAGGACCTCCATCCAGCGGCTGGCTGAACTCACCTCCGCAGCCTGGGCCGCCCGGAACCGGTAGCCTCAACGGCGCCGCCTGTCAAGACGCGGCTGGCTTGACGCTTACGTATGACCGCCTACTTCAGGACAGGTAAGATGGGATCGCCGGACGGATACGCTCTATGCTGGACAGGCCGGCGTTGACGCTCCTGACCGAAACGTTCGCCTTGTCCACGTCCACCTGGACGATGAGTTCAGGCTTGTTGTCAGCCACGCTGGATCGCCTGACGCTGCCCAACTGCACGGCCCCTCACACCGCACAGTTCCAGGCCTGGTCCATGAGTTGGATTGCGATGACTGCACGAGCCATACAGGCAACGTTCGGGCCCCACGCATGGCCCGATCACGCGCCGCTTGGCGGAGCAACGGCGAACCGGCTTCTTCCATTCCCTTCATTGCCGGGCAGCAGTGTTCTTATCTCCGTGCTCAACACTGCGTTTCCTGAGGTTGAGGATAACGCCGACGAGGCTCATGATCCAGCCGGCTGGGTAGGGTAGGACCACGAGCAGCCACCAGTTCGAATGCCCACTGCTGCCGCCAGTCCCCCCGAACCCACTCAGCACGAACATCGCACCGACACCAACGGCGATCAGGCCGAAGGACCAGCAAAGGAGCCTCCGGTGTCGGCTCTTGCCGAGGAGCGCGCCGAGCGCAACCAGACCACTGCCGGGAAGGATGATGAGCGAGCCCTCGAGCGGGTCTATGGCTCCAATCAACATGGCAACAAGACCAGCGATCATCAGAACGCGTGACCAGCGTTCAGGTCCGCGCATGGAACTTGGCTCCTTGGCGTGGCGTTTCCAGTTCGGCACCATCTCGATCCGTTTTTCTGCCAGCCTTCTCGACGGGACCCATGTCCATTTCATCTTAGTAGAAGTCCGCCTACAATGGGGCTCGATCGGCGATCGACTCACAAGGCAAAACCGCCTCTTGAAGCTGGGTATCTATCCCGCTCCGCTCGGTTTGCAGCGAAACGAGAAGATGAGTCATGGGGTTGTCGCGCAGGCGGTTCACACGGGATTTCAAGCTGACGGCGGTTCGGCGACTGGAACAGGGCATGGGGGTCATGGCCGGCCTCGCATTACTGCGGAGCTGCGGCGCCGTGGCTGGGTCGTGAATGCCAAGCGGGTGT
>JBBITL010000110.1:0-11853 GCA_037440765.1 Solibacteraceae bacterium | reverse complement strand
CAGCTAATGAAGTAGATATCATAAGCGCAGTAGCCTCCTGAAAGCTGTGGGAACCCACCTGTCGCCTGCATCATGCAGCGAGCATGACGCCACGAAGAACAACATCGGATACTTTCATTGGAATCGCCCTCCTTTTTCCCCGTGTCAGGGCACGCAACCGAGGTTCTGGTTCTATTTCTGCCAAGTATCCCAAGGGGCATTGGCACCATCGTGAGGAGTGTAGGACGAATGCCTGATTTCCGCAAGCAACTACCGCAAGTGATTCTCAGTATATCGCAAGGGCTCTGTAGCCCTAAGGTACCGCGAACCATGGCGCTCAGGCTCGAGGTGGCGCCGCTCTTCTGAGGGCGGCGGGGAGGACGCGGATGACACGCCCTTGCCGGGCGATCATGTCCTCCTTCTCCAATCCACCCAGGAGATTGGAGAGGTGGGACGGCGTGACGGAAAGAAGCGCCCCGAGTTCCTCCCGCGTGAGGGGCAGGTCGAATGGTCCGGCTGTATCCCGGTTCGCGGCAAGCCCGTGGTCCAGCCAGAACCGGACCAGCCCCTCGAACCGCTGCCGCGCGGTCTGCGACAAGGATTCAAGGAGGCGGCAGCGAAGCGCGCGGACTTGCCGGCAGACCACACGGCAGACTCCAACGGAGAAGCCAGCATCGCTCGCGAGCCGCGCGATGAACTCGGAGGACCTCCACCGCGCCAGGCTGGATTTCGTAAGGGTGACCGCGGACTCCAAGCACGCTTCCCCGAGAAGAGCGGCGTGTACGCCAACCAAGTCTCCTTCACACGCCAGCTCCACGATGCCCGCGCGGCCATCCACGTACTCGTGAACCAGCTTCACCACGCCATCCACTACAAGGTAGACGTGGGGCGGCACCTCCCCTTGGGATGTCAGGTTTACACCGGGCTGATAAACTTCCACAGGCGGAAGCGGGGCGAGGAGTCTCATGCCCGACTGGGAATCAAGCAGGGTTCTAGGGCGTTGCCCAGGCATGGATGGCCTCCTCCGGAACTCCTATGCGAGCGCTGCCTGCGCCCTGACGGCCCCGGACGCCAGCCGTCGCTGGTACCGGGGTCAGACCCCTTGTACCGGCGGAGCGGTCCGTGGGGCGAGGCGCTACTTGCCGCCAAGGTCCCGGTGCCCCCCCCGCCGCGGCGCCCGCCCGCGGTGGGTGTACGTGGATAGATAAGTCGTCTGAGAGTACTGCACCCGGTACTCCTCGAATCCGGTACTGATAATGCCATGACTTCCGCACTATGTCAATCCTGGATCGAAGGATTGAAGGCGATTGTTGGGCCCTGGCGAGTTGCTGAGCTCGGGATCTGATGGCCGCCGGTCAATCACCAAGTCACACCATCGCCAAGTTGTGATCCGGGCGCGCGCGACGCTGGTGGAAGCGCGGACCAAGCTGATCAACGCGGCGCGGGGACTGGCCAAGTCGCTGGGGGAACGGCTGAAGGCCTGTGAGGGCGGGGCCGTGGACGAGGTTACCGCGGAGGGTTTGGGTGCAGGCCTACGGCAGATCCTGCAACCGCTGCTGAAGAGCATCGGGCAGATGAGTGAGCAGATTGGCGAATACGACCGGCAGATTCAGGGCCTGGCCAGCCGCTACCCGGAAGTGGAGTTGTTACAGCAGGTCTATGGGGTGGGGACGCTGGTGAGCACGGCCTTCGTGCTGACCATCGAGGATCCCGGCCGGTTTCGACATAGCCGCGAGGTAGGGGGCTATCTGGGGATGGCGCCCAAGCGGCGGGACTCGAGTCAGAGCGAGCCGGAACTGGGGATCAGCAAGGAAGGCGACCGGTTGCTGCGGGCGTTATTGGTGCAGTCGGCGCACTGCATCCTGAAGCGGGGGGCGCCGGACAGCGATCTGCGGCGGTGGGGGCGGGCCAAGATTGAGCAGGCGGAGAAGCAGGTCCGGGGTCGGAAGCGCAGTGGGAAGAGCGTGAAGAAGCGAGTGGTGGTGGCGGTTGCCAGGAGACTGGCGGTATTGCTGCACCGGTTGTGGGTGAATGGAGAAGTCTACGAACCGTTGCATAACCACCGGCCGGGCACAGCGGAAATCGCCGCCTGAGGCTTATGGATCGGATTCTGCCAGCGATGCAAAGGCGCCGAGTTCGGGTGACTGCGAAGTCGTGGTGGATCGCCGCCGGCCAGTTTACTGGCCGGAAGCAGATCGGCACTGAAATGGCAGCACCCGCTGAATCGAGAACCCCAACGGGCACCGCGGCGCAAGCCGCAATGCGAGTGCGGATGGAAACCTGGCGACAGGGGCGCAGCAAGGCAGGCGGCAGAAGACCGATGGCAAACGTAGAACGGCAAGCCAGGGCGAGGCCGGGCCCCCCATTCTCTCGGCCCGGAGGATGGGCATGGCGGCCACCCCTCAAGGCTGCCCTGCGGCTCGCTCTGCTCGGCCTGGACGGGACCCGGCCGCCATGCCGGGATCCTGCTCATAGCAGGGAATGGCGGGCCATGTCACGGCAAGGCTGGCCGGCTGCCGCCGGCCCAAAAAGATGCTTGACCTCGACCGGCCCTCTCATGGAAACCGCGACCGGGTGCCCCCTGGGCGGGGAGCGGACTCGGCCCGGATTTCCTCCAGCAGGTCTCGCACCAGCCTCTCGATCCGGTCCCGCACGCGGCGGTATACTTTTCCGCTCTGGCCGATCGGATCGTCCACCTGCCAGTGGCGCGCGGGGCCCGCGAAGGTCTCCGGCAGCGGGTACCCGCTCATGTTCACAACCACGTCGAAGGTCCGCAGACGCATCCACTCAATGGGTTTGGGGAACTGTCCGCCGAGGTCGACGTTCTTTTCCGCCATTACTTCGCGGACGGGCGGCGCGATGATGGTGGCCGGCATCAGCCCGGCGCTTTCCACCTCCCACACCCCCGCGCCAAGGTGCCGCGCGAAGCCCTCCGCCATCTGGCTGCGGCAGGAGTTTCCCAGGCAGACGAACAGCACGCGCCTCATGCGGGCCTCTTTTCCAGAAACAGCCGGTGAACGCCGGGATCCGCGGTCAGCTCGGGGTGGAACGTGGCGGCCAGGTGGAGGCCATCTTCCACCAGCACGGGATCGCCGCCGTGACTCACCAGCACGCGCACGCCGGGCCCCACCCTCCGAATGGCGGGCGCCCGGATGAAGACGGCCTCGAGCGGCCCGCCCTCCGCCTCACTGAGGCGCACCACGCGGCTGTCGAGCTGGCGGCCGTAGGCGTTGCGCTCCACGTCCATGTCCATCAGCCCGAGGCTCTCCTGGGCAGGACCGGTTACGCGCCGGGCCAGCAGTATGGCCCCGGCACAGGTGCCAAAGACGGGACTGCGCTCGCCGAACCGGCGAAGAGGTTCGAGCAAGCCCTCCGCCCCCAGCAGCTTGAGCATGGTTGTGCTCTCGCCGCCGGGCAGGATCAGCCGCTCCACGCGCTCCAGTTCCGCCGCCGAGCGGATCTCAAGGCCGCGGGCCCCGGCACGCTCCAGAGCCTTGATGTGAGCCTGGAAGCCGCCTTGCAGGGCGAGAACGCCGACCAGCGGGGGGCTCATCACCATCCGCGTGTCTGGAGCAGGTCGGACTCCTGGAGTTTTGCAACGTCCAGGCCCGGCATGGCCATGCCCAGATCCTCGCTGGCCTCCAGCAGCCTGGCCGGGTCGTTGAAGTAGGTGGCGGCCTTGACGATGGCCCTGGCGCGCGCCTCCGGGTCTTCGCTCTTGAAGACGCCCGATCCGACAAACACAGCCTCCGCCCCGAGCTGCATGACCAGGGCGGCGTCGGCCGGCGTGGCGATACCGCCCGCCGAGAAATTCGGCACCGGCAGCTTGCCGTGCGCGGCCACGTACTGGACCAGCTCCAGCGGCGCCTGGAGCTTCTTGGATTCAGCCACCAGTTCCTCCTTGCCCAGCACCGTCAACTGCCGCATCTCCTTCTGGATGGTGCGCATGTGGCGCACGGCTTCGACAATGTTGCCCGAGCCCGCCTCGCCCTTGGTGCGGATCATGGCGGCGCCCTCGGCGATGCGCCGCAACGCCTCGCCCAGGTTGCGCGCGCCGCACACGAAGGGCACCTTGAAGGCGCGCTTGTCGATGTGGTGCTCCTCGTCGGCGGGCGTCAGGACTTCGCTCTCGTCGATGTAGTCGACCTCGAGGGCTTCCAGGATGCGCGCCTCCATGAAATGGCCGATGCGGGCCTTGGCCATCACCGGGATGCTGACGGCCTCCATGATCTCGCGGATCTTGCGGACCGGCGCCATGCGCGCCACGCCGCCCTCCTTTCGGATGTCGGCCGGCACCCGCTCCAGCGCCATGACCGAGGCCGCCCCGGCCCGCTCCGCAATCAGGGCCTGCTCGGCGTTGGTGACGTCCATGATCACCCCGCCCTTGAGCATCTCGGCCAGTCCGACCTTGACACGGTACGTGTCGTCCAGATACATACCCTCCTCCAATTTCCTAAACTATGGCCGGCGCCGGCTGGCTGCGACGCAGCGCGCGCACCCGTTCCAGTTCGGCCGAAAACACTTTGCCCAGCACGGCCACGCCCGCCCGGATCTTCTCCGGCGCCAGGCCGGCGAAGCTCAACCGCAGTCCACCCGGGTCGCGGTGCGTGACCTCGAAGAACCGCCCCGGAAGGTACGCCACGCCTTCCCGTTCCGACCTGGCGAGCAACTCGGCCGCGTCCAGGGGCTCGGGCAGGCGCACCCACAGGTTCATGCCACCCTGCGGCCGCGTGAAGCGCGTCCCCGGCGGAAGAAGCCGCTCGCAGGAGTCCAGCACCGCCGACAGGCGCAGCGCGCCGGCCGTCAGTATCCGGGCCCTGTGCGCCGCCAGCCGGCCAGTCTCGGCAAAGCGCAGCATCACCGCCTGCGAAAGCTGGTCCGTATGCAGATCGGCCAGTTGCTTGGCCTCCGTGAGGCGCGCCACCAGGGCGCAGGGCGCCGTGATCCACCCGACCCGCAGTCCAGGGAAGGCCACCTTGGAGAAACTGCGCAGCAGCACCGCGGCGCCCGCATCGTCCAGTTGCTTGAGCGGCGGCAGGGCCTCGCCCTCGTAGCGGAGATCCCCGTAGGAGTCGTTCTCGACGACAACCGCGCCTGCCGCGCGCGCCCTCGAAATAAGGAACTGGCGCGAGGCCGCCGGGAGCGTGGCCCCGGTCGGGTTCTGAAAACTCGGCGTTACCACCACCAGGCGCACCGTCCCCCGGTCCAGGGCCCGGGCCGCCAGGTCCATGTCCATGCCGTGCGGACCAACAGGGATGCCCACAACTCGCGCGCCCGCGCGCGCCATCAGGTGCTTCACACCGGGGTAAATGGGGTCCTCGACCAGGACCGTGTCGCCGGGGCGGACCAGAACCCGCGCCACCAGGTCCAGCCCCTGCTGGCAGCCGTTGACGATCAGGATGTCGTCCTGGGGACGTACCGTGCCGTTCTTCTGCCCCTCGGCGAGCAGGAACGCCCTGAGCGGGGCGTACCCGCCGGGCGAACCGAGTTGGAGAAGGCCCGCCGCCTGGGGGCCTGAAAGCACTTCCTGGCATGCGGCGCGGATTTCGTCCATGGGAAACAGCGAAGCCGGAGGCCGTGAGGTGGCAAAGCTGATCTCGGTTTCGGGGGCCTGCGCCAGGGGGGCAGGCAACCGCTCGACGCCGTCCAGAAGCTGGTCCCAGTCGATTGCCGGCGCCCGGCCGCGCATCTGGCCGGCGACGAAGCTTCCCCGCCCCACGTGGCCTTGGATAAGGCGCTCGGAGTCGAGCAGTGAGTATGCGGCCGAAACCGTGGTCCGATTAAGTCCAAGCAGGCCAGCCATCTCCCTGGTGGATGGCAGCCTATCTCCGGCCGAAAGCCTCCCGGATTCTATCCATTCCTTTATCTGGGCATGCAATTGCCTGTAAAGCGGAACACTTGAACCTGCGTCGAGTTGTGGCCGAGGAAACATCCAGACAGCACCAACCATACCATATTGGACTGACTGGCTGTCAAGGGAGCGTATAAGGAGACAACCTCGGCGGGTTCAGATCGGCCTCCATCAGCCACGCCCGCCGTCCCGCGAAGTATGCCAGCAGTTTGCGATTGTGGTCCGCGTCCATGTCGTGTGCCCAAACCACCTTGGCGCGGTCGATGTCGGCGCGGTTGTAGACCCACTCCACGAACCAGTTGTGGCCGGCCCGGTAGCGCACCAGCACCAAGTGCTGCCCTTCCAGCCTGCTGAGCCGCTGCGCCACGTTGGCCCGTTCGACGTTGCCGGGCTGTGTATTGAACCACGTTGCGGGGTGATCGGTGGCGAGGTAGCGGCTCACCGGCTGCGAGGCCAGCCGGACGCCGGCCGCAGCCAGGCAGGCCACCGGGACGGCCAGTGCCAGCGCTGCGGCCGCGCCCTTCCGGCCTCGGGCAAAGCGCAGGTGGCGCGTGGCCTGTAGAAGCAGCGCGTAGATCAGCGCGGTGGCGGGCGCGGCGTAGTGCGGGTAGAACCACAGGTTCAGAGCGAGACCGGCCGCGAATACGGCTCCCGCGATGGCCAGAAACCGCACCCGCCTGTCGCGCAGCACGCCCGGCAACATGACCAGGGGAAGCGCCAGCGCCGGTCCGAGGAAGAACACCCAGAACACGCCGAGATTGCCCGCGGCGTTGGCCAGCCAGCCAAGCAGCGGTTCGGCGGCCTTGGCCCGCTGCACCTGCCAGCCGGCGTAGAAGTCCCGCATGGACGCGTGGCGGTAAGCCGACTCGGGGACGGCCTCATCCCACAGGAAGTAGCGCCCTCCGATGTAGGTTTCGCGGTTCACCTGATAGGGCAGCTTGAGCGGATCTCCGGTGACGCGCCAGTTGTAATAGCCGAGGGCCGTGGCGGCCGCAGCCAGCACCAGTGCGGCGGGGATGAGAACTCGGCGCCTGCGGCGGGTCCATGCCAACAGCGCGATCGAGGCGGGAAGGCAGAGCAGGAGTCCTTCATACGGCCTGCTGGCGGCTAGAACGGCCACGCCCATGGCCAGCCAGATGGAGTCGGCGATTCGCGGCCGCCGCCGGATGCGCCCGAGCGCGCCCAGCAGCAGCGCCCCTCCCATGGCCGCCACCGCTCCGCCCCAGTAGCTGTTGGCCCAGTAGCTGAACAAGCCCAGACGCAGCACCGCCAGCAAACCTCCGAGCAGGGCCCAAAACGGCGGCAGCCACCCTTGCAGCATCCAGCAGATGGCCGCGCACATCAGCCCCGTGCTCAGCCAGACCCCCCACCAGGGGTCCCCAAAAAGCCTCTGCCCCGCCGCCAGCGCCAGGCCCTGCGCAGGCGGGTACATGGAGGCGTAGGCGGGCTGCTGGTTCACGTGCATGGTCTCGAAGTGGACCCACATCGGGTGGGTGGGATTGGCCAGGCGGCCCGAGGCGAAGGTGTCGGCGGCGAGCAGGTAGCTGAACTCGTCGGTGATGACTGGCGCCCTCTCTGGCAGGACGGGAATCAGAGCGGCGCGCCCCGCCAGCGCCAGGAAGCACACCGCCGCGACCGCTGCCCCGCGGCGGCGGGCGAAGCCTGAGATCCGCCGCTCCCAGCGCCGCCACTGGCCGCTCGCCGCGCACCTCGCCAGCACCACGAGCAGCAGCGCCTCAACGTAGAACAGTGAGTAGCGCACGAGGTGCGCAAGCACGATGCCGGCGAGTTCAGTCACGAGCGTGGCGGACAGGCCCGGAGGACTGTCCCACCAAGTTTACGCCAAAGCTGAGCGCAAATCGCCGGCTTTGCGCCACGGTCGCTTCAGATGTAGGCTTGATCTATGCCACGACCAGTTACGCGCGCAGCCACCCTGGCTCTCCTGCTGAGTGCCGCCGCCTTCGCCCAGAACGACCCGGACCGCAAGGACTGGATCCAGCTGTTCAACGGCAGGAACCTCGACGGCTGGGTCCCCAAGATCACCGGCTTCCCCCTCGGCGAGAACCACGGCAACACATTCCGCGCCGAAAACGGCGTCCTCAGGATCTCCTACGACGAGTACGCCGAATTTGGCGGCCGGTTCGGCCATCTGTTCTACCGGGACCGGAAGTTCTCTCATTACATCGTCGCCGCCGAGTACCGCTTTGTCGGCGAGCAGGTGAAGGGCGGACCATCCTGGGCCCTTCGCAACAACGGCATCATGTTTCACTGCCAGGCGCCGGACACCATGGGCCGGGACCAGGACTTCCCGATCTCCATCGAAGCCCAGCTTTTGGGCGGCGGGCCCACCGGCGAGCGATCCACCGCGAACGTCTGCACCCCGGGCACTGAGATCTTCCGGAACGGGGAGATGGTCAAGGCGCACTGCACCAACTCAACTTCTCAGACCTACCGGGGCGAGCAGTGGGTGAGGGTCGAGATCGAGGTGCTGGGCTCCGAGCGCGTCCGCCACATGATCGACGGCAAGACGGTTCTCGAGTACGGCAACCTGCAAATCGGCGGGGGCAGCGTGGCCAACTTCGACCCTTCAGTCAAGAAGGATGGCGCGCCGCTCGGAGAGGGCTACATCGCCGTCCAGGCCGAAAGTCACCCCACCGAATTCCGCAAGATCGAGGTCCTGAACCTCTCCGGCTGCATGCAGCCCGGAGCCGCCGGCTACAAGAGCTACTACGTCCACCGGGACGACTCGCAGTGCCGGTAGCGCGCGGGTCTGATCCGGATTACCGGTTGGGCAGCGGCCCTGCCTCGTGATACCTTTGGAAGCGGATCAAATCGTCTCTAAAGCGAGGACAGGACGGATGAACCGCAGCGCGTATGTTTTCTGCTTTGTGGTTGCCACGCTCGCCGCACTGGGCGGCTGCGGCGGCGGGCAGCCAGGCAAAGAAGCCAAGAAGGCCGCGGCCGCGCCGCACAAGATCCAGGGAAGAGCCCAGCTCCTTCAGGAATCGATCGGGCTGACCGATGCGGCGCTGAACCAGGGCGGGCCTTCCGTATACATATGGGAAGGCCCCCGGCGCTATCGCCTGTTCCTGCGGACTCCCACTGAGGTGGTCCACGGGAGGGAATACGTCGTCGAGGGCGTACACGCGCAGAGGGTAATCGACGAAATCGGCGACCCCGACCAGGGCAAGAGCGGTTATCCGCTCAAGTCAAGCTGTGAACGTGTCGTCACCATGGCGTGGGGGAGCATGGCCTTCGATGAACTGGACGCGCAGGCGACGGTCCTGCGAGTCCGGGTCAACCGGTATCCCGCCAGGCCGGTATTTCTGGTCACCAAACTGGAGCCCGCGCCGGCAGCCGAGGAAGGCCAGGCCGCCAAGGCGGCGAAGGCCGGGGCTAAGGACATCCGGGAGGTCTCCGTTCCCGCGGAAAAGCAGAGCGCCCTCCTTATCAAGGGCCAGACCGTGCACGCCGCGCCACTCTGGGCGCCCCAGGGGGGAACGGCCAAGTGCAAGGTCCTCATCGACGAGGAAGGGAAGATCTCGGAGTTGCAGACCGGCGTACAGCTTTGTGAAGCCGTGCCGTGGTCCGAGTTTCTTTACAAGCCCACGGTCCAGGGCGGCCGCCCTGTACTGGTGGCCACTGAAGTGGAGGTGCGCTTCGAACCGCGCAAGTGAGCAAGCCGGGGGATTCAGGCAACTAGGGAGAGGAAACACCCATGATACTCAGGATTCAAGCAGCAGTATTGCTGGCGGCGCTGGTTGCAGGGGCCCAGGCGCCGCCCGCCGCGCCGGCGCCAGGCAGGGGGATGGCCGGCGCGCAGGCGGCCCGCTCGCCGGAGATCATGCCGGACAACACGGTGACGTTCCGGCTGAGGGCTCCGGAGGCGACCAGCGTCACGTTGAACGGAGACTGGCCGCAGGGCCGCGGGGTCAAGATGGCCAGGGACGAGGAGGGCGTGTGGTCGGTCACCACGGGCCCGCTCGCGCCGGAGATGTGGGGCTACACGTTCAGCGTGAACGGGGTGCCCACGCTGGACCCCGGCAACGGCGAGACCAAACGCGACGGCAGAAGGATCGACAACATCCTGCTGATCCCCGGGCCGTTGTCCGACAACTACCAGGTGAAGGACGTGCCGCACGGCAACGTGAACAAGGTGTGGTACGATTCGCCGACGCTCAAGCTCACCCGGCGCATGTACGTGTACACGCCACCGGGGTATGAGACGAGCAAGGAGCGCTATCCGGTGCTGTACCTGCTGCACGGCGCGGGCGGCGACGAGGACGCCTGGTTCACCCTCGGCCGCGCCAGCCAGATAATGGACAACCTGATCGCGGCCAAGAAGGCGAGGCCGATGCTGGTGGTCATGACCAACGGCAATGCGAACCAGAAGATGGCGCCGGGTTCAGGTCCGGTTCCGGGACAGGCCGCCGGACGCGGCATGGGCGCTCCCCCTGGCGCCGCTCCCGCAACAGCTCCGGGCGCGGCACCGGGCGCGGCTCCGGCCCCCGGCCGAGGCGCCGCTCCGGCCGGGCCATCCTTCCCCGAGAGCCTGGTGAAGGACGTGATCCCTTACATCGAGAAGAACTACCGCGTGCTGGCCAAGATGGAGGGCCGCGCCATTGCCGGTCTGTCGATGGGCGGCGGCCACACGCTCGCGGCGACCAACGCGCACCCCAACGTCTTCAGCTACATCGGTGTCATGAGCATGGGCACGCGAAACGACATCACCAAGGAACTCACAGCCATCAAGAAGGCCGGCGTGAAGTTCTACTACGTCGCCTGCGGCGAGGAAGACAAGATCTGCGTGGAGGGCAGCCGCAACCTGGCCGGCCTGCTGGAGAAGGTGGGCATCAAGCACCTCTACAACGAGAACTCCGGCGGCCACACCTGGATCAACTGGCGGATCTACCTGAACCAGCTGGCGCCGATGCTCTTCCAGTGACAGGCTGCTGAGGCCCGGGGGCGCCTACTTCGCGCCCCGGGCCCTGGCCTCTTCGCGGCGCCAGGCGTAGTAACCGTCCAGCGCCTTGAGTTGCTCCATGTTGGGGACCGGCCTGGCCCCCGGCTTGGCATTGAAGTGAAGCGCCTGCTGCGCCGCCGCGGTGAACGCCGGCCAGGCGGGAAGGCCCGCGCCGTTGGGATCGCCGGAGGCGGCGAAGTTCACCCAGTAGCTGCTCATCAGATCCGACATGGCGATGTCTTCGGGGCGGGGCGCGCCGGGGCCCGAGCCCCTGAGATTCCGGAACACGTATGGGATCTCGGCCGCGTGGTTGGCTCCGTCCGGCGATGCGGGCGTGCGGTGGTCGAAGTAGTAAAGGAACACCTTGCCCTTTCCCCTTTGCGACTGAAGCACGGCCCACGCCCAGGTGTGCCAGGCGAAGGCGGAATCGCGGAAGATGTCCTTGCCGGCTCGTTCCGCTTCGGCGACGGTGGCGTGCGGGTAGGCGGCCAGGATCGCATCGGCGTGTTTGCCGTAGCCGGCCCGAATCTGCGACTGGAAGGCCTCCGGCGTCATGCCGGGGCGGGCGAACATGGCGCCCTCATCGGAGTTGGTTCCGATCAGCACGGGAACATCGTTGAAGCGTCCCGCCTGGTAGAGTTCGTACTGATCGCCCGGGAGAATATCTCCATCAAAGACGGGCCAGAACCCGCCGCCGAGTCCGCCGCCGGCGGCGGCCTGGACCTTCTCGGCTTCGACGGCCCGCGCCGCTTTGATGCCGCCGGCCGCGAGCCTGGCCAGGAACTTCTCGCCGGCGGCTTCGGCCACCCCGAGCGGAGGCACGTTCTGGCCGCCTTCGCCGCCGAAGCGCGGCGGGGCGAAGCTGCCGCCGCTCTGAGAAATCGCGCGCTGGAAAAGGCCCCTGGCGGCCGGCGAAGCGGCCAGCATGCTCACCGAAATGCCGCCCGCCGATTCTCCGAAGATGGTGACGCGAGCAGGGTCGCCGCCGAACTTCGCGATGTTGTCCCTCACCCAGCGCAGGCCCGCGATCTGGTCCTGGATGCCGTACGTGCCGGAGCCC
>JBBITL010000109.1:0-11868 GCA_037440765.1 Solibacteraceae bacterium | reverse complement strand
CCGCGGCCAGCCCACGGCAGAGGAACTGCCGCATGCCGCGCTGCTGTTTGAGCGCCCGCGGGTGGCGCCGGCGGAACTCGTTCAGCGTCCAGTGGCCGGGTTTGAGATTCCCGGCCAGAAAGCGGAAGCCCAGGTCCTCCCGGAGGCGCCGCTCCAGCCGCCGTGACGAGATCACCCCGGTGGCGCAGGCGTACAACCACACCTTCACCAGCATCTGCGGCGCATAGGCCGGTCGACCGCCGTCGCTACACAGCCTTTCGAAGGCGCTCAGATCAAGCCGCTCGACCGTCTGATGCAGGAAGAACACCAGATGCTCTGCCCCCGATTCCTCATCGACCCGCGGCGGCAGCAGCCAGTCTTGCTCCGGTGTGTGGCAAATGTACTTGCCCATTATTGTCTAAAGCGTCACCCATCCCGGTTTGGGTGCCCTGCCCCGGCGACTTTTCACGCACACTCGTAAGCGAGCGGGCTGGCCGTTCCCATTTTTCCTCCCGGCATGGAATAATCGTCGTCGGGCTGCGTATTGCCAGGTGAGAGCACTCACATGGCAACCAATTGCCTGGCAATCCACGCGGAACCAGTTGAGTTGACCAGACCACCCGGATTCGACGAGTTCTACCACAGGTACTCGGAAACCGTCTACCGAACTGCCCGCCGGATCACCGGGAATCCCACCGACGCCGAGGATGTCCTTCAGACGGTCTTTCTGAGGTTCCTCAACCGTCCGGACACCGCTCTGGATGCCCAGTCGGCCGAGGCATATTTCCGCCGCGCCGCCACCAACGCCTCCATCGACGTGCTGCGCCGCCGGATGGTCCGCTCGGAGACGCCGCTTGATGGGATCGGCCCCCAGCCGGTCCAGGAGCCCGGTCCGGTGCTGAAGGAGCGGCTGCGGAGGGCCATAGCCGGCCTTGACCGCGAGGATGCCGAGTTGTTCCTTCTCAAGTACCTGGAGGGCTGGTCGTCGAACGAACTGGCCGGCCGGTTCGGCATAGAGAGGGGCACGGTGGGCAGCCGGCTGTTCCGGATACGCCAGGTGTTGCAGAGGGTATTCGAGCAATGAGAGGGGAATCCGACATGCCGGAAAATCGCCTGGAAGAACTGCTCAACGAAATGAGGGAAGAGACCGCTCCAGCCGAGGAGGTTGCCGCCGCCACCGCCAGGGTCTGGAAGAAGATCGCCGGGGACGCCTCTGCGCTGTGCGCCGGGTTCCAGGCGGACCTGGAGGCGTACACAGCCGGCGGGCTGGAGGCCTCGCGGCGGCTGCTGGTGGAGGACCACCTGAGCCGTTGCCCCGCCTGCCGCCGGGCCCTGGCGGGAGAGCCGGCCTCGCACGAGCCCGAGCCCGTGCTCGTGATGCCGCGCAGGAGGCTGCCGGCATGGTCCCGCTGGGCCATCGCCGCCGGGCTGGCCGCGGCGGCGGTGTACGCGGGAAGGGACCGCATCGACGCGGCGCTGGCTCCCGCCGGCCCCCGAGCCACCGTGGAAACCGTGAGCGGAAGCGTGTACCGGCTGCCCGGTGAAATCCTCGCCGCCGGCAGCGCCGTCGGCGAAGGCGGCGTCGTGCGCACCGGCCTGGGCGCGCGGGCCGTGCTCCGGCTCCGCGACGGCTCCCTGGTCGAAGTCAACCAGAGGACCGAGTTGTCGATCCGCGCCGCCTGGAGCGGGCAGTCCATTCAACTGGCGCGCGGCGACGTGATCGTACAGGCCGTGCCGCAGCGGCGCGGCCGGCTGCGCGTCGAGACTCGCGACACATCCGTCTCAGTCAAGGGGACCGTGTTCGCCGTGTCCAGCGGCCTGGCAGGCTCGCTGGTCTCGGTGGTGGACGGTTCCGTCCAGGTACGGCAGGCCGGGAGCACCCGCCTGCTGACCCGCGGCCAGCAGGCGGCCTCCGCCGAGACGCTGGAGAGGATACCGGTCAGGCACGCCCTGGCCTGGAGCGGAGACGCCGAAAAGTACTACACACTGCTTGGGGAACTGGCCAGGATCGAGCAGTCCGCCGCGGCCGCTGTAAGGCCGGCGCCGCGCACCCAGCCCAGGCTTCTCCGTTACCTGCCCGCCGACTCCGTGCTGTACTTCGCCGCCCCCAACCCCGGCCCGATGCTCCAACATGCCACTGAGCTGGTCGGACAGCGCAGCGCGCACAGCGCCGTGCTGCGCGAATGGTGGAACTCGGCTCAAGGGGGACGGCTGAGGGAGATCATGGAACGGGTGCAGAAGCTGACGCCCATGCTCGGCGAAGAAATCGCGATGGTGACCGCCCGCCAGCCGAGCCTGGCCGGCCCGGGGGTTACAGCGTTCCTCGCCGAGGTCCTGCCGGGACAGCGGGCGGCCCTGGAGCAGGCGCTGAAGGAAGCGTTGCCCGGCGAGCACGGCGTTGCCCGTGTGTCGGAAACGCTGGTGGTGATCTCAGACTCCCAGGCCCACCTCGACTCCATCCTGGCCCGCCTGGGACAAGGCGCCGCCAGCCCGTTCGCGGCCGAGGTCGCCGAACACTATCGCAGCGGCGCCGGTGTGCTGCTGGTCGTCGATGCCGCCTCCACAACGCACGCCACGGGCGAAGCCGCCGTCATCCTGGGGGCCGACAAGCTGAAGTACCTTTGTCTCGAACAGCAGCCCGCGGGCGGCGCAGACGAACTGAAGGCCACGGCGACGTTCACTGGCCCCCGCACCGGAGTCGCGTCCTGGCTGGCCTCACCAGCGGTGGCGGGGAGCGCCGAGTACGTGTCGGCCGCGGCTGTGGCGGCGGTCTCCGCCTCCACCCGCAGCCCGAAGCAGGCTTTCGACGAGCTCGTGGCCCTGATAGGCCGGCTCAATCCGAAGTTCCCGCAGGAGCTGGCCGAGGTGGAATCCAGGGCAGGCCTCCGCGTGGGCGAGGACATGGCCGCCGCGCTGGGCACGGACTTCACCTTCGCCATCGAACGGCCGGCCATCCCCCTGCCTGGCTGGGTGGCGATCGTCGAGGTGAATCAGCCCGCGCTGCTGGAGTCGGCAATCCGCAAGCTGGCGGACAACGTCAACCAGGAGGCCGCCGGCGCCGCCCCCAGGCTCGTCGTCGAACAGCAGCAGGCCGAGGGACGCTCCTGGACGGTCCTGCGCCTTGAGAACATCAACCTCGCGCTTTCCTGGACCTACGACCGCGGCTACTGGGTGATGAGCACGGACCGCGCGCTGGCGGCCGCCGCCATAGCCACCCGCGCCGGCGGCCTGCCGCTGGTCCGTTCCGCTCAGTTCCGGGCCCATTTGCCCGCTTCGAGCGGCCTCCACCAGTCGGGCTTCTTCTGGCTGAATACCCAGGGCCCGCTGGCCGACGTGCTGGCGGCCTTCGGCGGCGAGGCGGCCAGGAACCTGCTCCAGAGCCGCGAACCGGTCCTGATTGTGGTAAATGGAGAGAGGGAACGAATTCAGGCCGCCAGCCGTACCCGCTTTATGAGCATGCTCCTTACCATGATGATGGCAGGGCAGTCTCGGGCGGGACAGACAGGGAATGCAGCCGGTAGCGCCACTAATTGAGCTGGAGGGACTCAGTGTCCGCCTGGGCCGGCGGGAGGTTCTGCACCAGATCTCCTGCCGGCTGGGCGCGGCCGGCGCCGGCAAGGCCATCGGCCTGCTGGGGCCGAACGGCGCCGGCAAGTCCACCCTGATCCGCACGCTGCTCGGATTCCATAAACCCTCCGCCGGCCGGGCCCGCATCCTGGGCCACGACTGCCGGGAGGGCTCCCGCCAGGTCAAGGCGCGCATCGGCTACATGCCCGAGACCGACGCCTTCGTCGCCAACATGACGGCCGTTTCGTTCCTCAGGCTCCTGGCCGAGATCTCCGGGCTCCCCTCGGAAGCCGCGCTCGAGAAGGCTCACGAAGTCCTCTATCACGTCGGCCTGGGAGAGAGCCGGTACCGGACGCTGGGGACATACTCGCTCGGCATGAAGCAGATGGCCAAGTTCGCGCAGTCCATCGTCCACGGCCCGGAGTTGCTGATTCTGGACGAGCCGACCAACGGCCTGGACCCCTCGGCCCGCCGCCGCATGCTGGCTCTCATCCGCGAGATGAAGGAGGCGCACGGGATGATCGTGCTGCTGTGCAGCCACCTGCTCGGAGACGTCGAGGAGGTCTGCGACGAAGCCGTCATCCTCAACGACGGCCGCGTGGTCCATCACGCCAACCTCGAGGAGGAGCGCCGCGCCAACCGGCGCTTCGTCGAACTGGAGGTGACCGGAGACGACAAGCACCTGGCCGGCTCGCTGCGCGAGCAGGGAGCCGAGGGCGTCAACGAGGGACAGGGCCGCTGGCGCGTCGTGATGCCGGCGGGCGTCGAACTGGAGGCGCTCTGGGCATTGCTCGCGCGGCACGGCCTGGGCGTGCACAAGCTGACCCACCGCCGCGACTCTCTGGAGGAGATCTTCCTTAAGGCAGTAGGGCGCTTGCAGCGGACTCCGGGCGAAGAGGCGCTGACGCCGAAGGAGGTCCCCACGCATGGCGGTCTATAAGCGCGGCTACCAGCGCTACACGGGCGTGAAGACGCCGCACCGCGACCGGATGCTCGCCTTCCCCCGCCACGCCTGGAAGCGGCTCATGGAGCAGCGGCTGGTGGTGCTGGTGATGCTGGCCTCGTTCTTCTGGCCGCTGGCCTGCGCGGTGTTCGTCTACATGTCGAACCGCGCGGATCTGCTCCAGGGCCTCGACGGAGGTTTCGTGGCTTTCCTCCAGGTGAACGGCAACTTCTTCCTGGTCTTCATGAACACGCAGGCGGCGGCGGCGGTGATCCTGGCGGCTTTGGCCGGGCCCGGGCTGGTGGCGCCGGATCTCGCGAACAATGCCCTGCCCCTCTACCTGAGCCGCCCGCTCTCCCGGCTGGACTACGTTATGGGGCGCTTGCTGGTGCTGGTGGGTCTGCTCTCGCCCGTCACCTGGATTCCGGGCCTGCTGCTGTTCGCCATGCAATCCGGCATGGCGGGCTGGGGCTGGTTGGCGGCCAACTGGAGGCTGGGGGCCGGGATTCTCCTGGGATTCGTGGCCTGGATCCTGCTGGTGGGCCTGGTCGCGCTCGCCAGTTCGGCCCTGGTGCGGTGGCGCATCATAGCCGGCGCGCTTGTGCTCAGCTTCTTCTTCGTGCTGACCGGCGCGGCTCAGATCATCCGCCAGATCCTGCGCGTCGAGTGGAGCGTGCTGATGGACCCGGGCAACGCGATGTACCGTATCTGGCGCGCGCTGTTGGGGGTTGAGGCTCTGGAGGGGCCGGGTCCGCTGGCCTGCGGACTGGCCCTGGTGGTGATGGCTGTCCTTCTGGCCTGTGTACTGGAACGCAAGCTGCGTCCGGTGGAGGTGGTCTCTTGAACGGCGCCGAGGTCATCCTGGAGGACGTCTCCAAGTTCTACGGCGACGTGCTGGGCGTCAACCGGGTCTCGCTCCGGATTCCTCCAGGCATCACCAGCCTGGTGGGTCCCAACGGGTCGGGCAAGACCACGCTGATGAACCTGATGGCCGGCCTCATCCACCCGGATCGCGGCTCGATCCGGGTGCGCGGGATCCCTCCGCAGGAGCCCGAGCGCCTCATGCGCATCACCGGTTACGCCACCCAGTACGACGCCGCGCCGCGCGGGATGACCGGCTTCGAGTTCATCTCGTCGCTCCTGGCGCTGCACGGGCACTCCCGCGCGAGGGCCGCGGAGCTGGCCTCGCAGTCCTTGCAGCGCGTCGGCCTCGGCGAAGCGGCCCACCGCAAGGTGGCCGGCTACTCCAAGGGCATGCGCCAGCGCGTGCGGCTGGCCCAGGCCCTCGCCCACGACCCGGAGGTTTTGATCCTGGACGAGCCGCTCAACGGCCTCGATCCGCTGGTGCGGGCCGAAACCATCGAGATGTTCCGCGGCGAAGCCCAACGGGGCCGTCATGTGATCCTCTCCAGCCACGTCCTCCAGGAGGTGGACATCATCTCGGACCAGGTGATCCTGATCGCCAACGGCATGATCGCGGCCGAGGGCCAGATCCGGAGCGTGCGCGAAGAGATGCGCGAGCACCCGGCCCAGTTCCTGGTGAGGGCGAAGGACGCCTCCGGCGTCGCCTCCGTTCTGTTCAAAGAAGACCACGTAACCGAAGTCCGGCTGAGCGAGGACCGGCAGGGACTGCTGGTGCACACGCGCAGCCGCGAGGCGTTCTCCGCAGCCCTGACGCGCATTGCGCTGAACGGGCACCCGATTGAGAGCGTGGCGCCGGCCGACGAGAGCGTGGACGCGCTGTACAAGTATCTGATCGGGGGTGAATCGTCATGACTCCGCTCAGGCTGCGGCAGGGCGTGACTCTCGCCTGGCTTGAGGCGCGGCGGGCGTTCCTCTCCAGGCGGTCACTGTGGGTGTACCTTCTGGCGCTGTTCCCGGCGTTCGTGTTTTTCATGCACGGGCTGAACGTGAAGATCCAGAAGGACCGTCTCTCGGCCCGCGGCGTGGTCAGCGCCGCGCTGGTGGACTCGGTCCGGGAAGGGGAATCCGAGGGCGAGGTCATCGCCCGCCTGGGCAAGCCCGCCAGCGACTTTGCCTTCGACCGGCGGGCCAAACGGAACCGCGCCCTGGTCCGCCGCGTGGAGTACTTCGACGGCAGCCGCAGAGTCACCCTGACATTCTCCAACGGTGTGCTGGAATCCAGGCGGGTGCGGACCATCGTGAACCTGGATGAGGACCGCGCGGTCTTCGCCATGGTCTTTCAGAACTTCTACCTGCGGCTGGCGGTGTTCTTCGGCTGCCTGGGCATCTTCGTGAACCTGTTCCGAGGCAAGATGATGGACAAGACCCTGCACTTCTGGCTGCTGGCTCCGCTGCGCCGCGAGGTGCTCCTGGGGGGAAAGTACCTGGCCGGACTGCTGGCCGCCTCGGTTATCTTCGGCCTGGGGGCGCTGCTCAGTTACCGCATTATGCTCTGGCAGCAGCAGCCCTCGGAGTTGCTCGCCTTCTGGCAGCGGCACGGTCCGGAGCATGCCTTCTCCTACACGGCGGCTGCGGTTCTGGCCTGTGTGGGTTACGGCAGCGTGTTCCTGGCGACTGGCCTGCTGTTGCGGAATCCGATCATTCCGGCGGCGGTCCTTCTGCTATGGGAGGGGGCCAATCCATTCCTGCCGCCGATGCTCCAGAAGCTCAGCGTGATTTATTACGTGCAGGCGCTCTGTCCGGTGGTGCCGCCGCCCGACCCGGACATGCCGGCCATTCTCCAACTGCTGTTCTCGCCTGCCAACCCGCCTTCAAAGCTGGTGGCAGTGGCAGGCCTTCTGCTGGTCACGGCCGTGGTGCTCTGGCTCGCCGCCCGCGCCGTCCGCAAGCTCGAAATCAACTACAGCACGGACTGAGAAACGCTCGAAGCTCCGGCGTACTCCTTGAGCCGGTACTGGAGTTTCCGCAGGCTGATGCCAAGTTGGCGCGCGGCGCGCGTGCGGTTGCCGTTGTTCGCCCGCAGGGCCTGCTCAATGGCCACCCTTTCGATGTCCCGCAGTTTCATCAGCGCGTGGCTGCCGAGCGTGCCACCGTTCGCACCCCGAATCTCTTCCAGGGACGCGGCCGGGATAACCATGTAGCCTTGGGCCCGGAGCGTCTGCTCGGCGGCCGCTCTGGCCCTGGGATCAGGATCTATCACAACGATCTGCGGCATGCCAATCTCCTGAGTCGTAAACTGCCTGCCAGTTTGGATGCAGCAGCAGTGCCCAAAGTCACTGGCTCTGTGTCCGTCTACCTTCCTTCCAGCTCCCCCAGCCGCTCCCGGATGACGGCCGCTGCGGGCGAATCCGGGTGCCGGCGCAGGAAGTCCTTCAGTTCCTCAATTGCGGCCTCGCGATCCCCGCGCTCCAGGTAAGTCTGAGCCAGGTACCGCTGCGGGTGCGAAAAGTGGTTGGGATCCAAGCGCTTAGCTTCCTTCAGGTGCTTCAGCGCCGGTTCCGGCTTCCCCAGGCGGAGGTAGTTCATGCCCAATTGGACCTGGCCCAGCGCGTCGCCGGGTTGCTCCAGGACGGCGTAGAGGTTGTACTCCAGCGCTTCGGCATACCGGCCGACGGTCAGCAGCACTCCTCCCAGGTTTACTGCCGGGGAGTAAGCGCCCGGTTCCTGCTCCAGGGCGGCGCGGAAGTGGCGCTCAGCGTCGGCGTACCTGCGCTGTTGGTACGCTATGGTGCCGAGATTATTCCGCGCCGCCGTGAAATGCGGGGCGAGTTCGACCGCGCGTTCCAGCCGCTTGATCGCCGCGGCGACCTCATTCCTGCCGAGCAGCGCCTGCGCTTCTTTGAACTCCCGTATGGCGGAGCCGGGCAGGCTCAGTTCCCGGGCCGATACGGTGTGCCTGCTCTCCTGAGCCTGCCGGCTCGGCGTAGGATCGAAGGAGACCTTCAGCGTGATCCGCCGGCCCTCGCCGGCCAAGCTCTTGCTCACCTGCACCGTCTGCCGCACCTCATCCACGCCCGGCACGAACATGCGCAACGTGTAGGGGCCGGGCTCCAGGTTGCGGAACCGGAAACGGCCCCTGGAATCGCTGAGCGTGTTCGCGGTGAAGGGCGAAGTGGCGCCGTCCAGTATCAGCAGCACGCGGCCGCGAGGCGGGTCGATCTCGCCGGCCAGTTCGAATCTCGCCTCCGCCGCCCACAGCGCCAGCGCCGCCAGAGGCCACCCCAACACGCGGGCCGTTCGCACCACAACTTAATGTTAGCGCCGTCAAGGGTGGGAAAACTCGTGCGCACGGGGGATGAGCTCCCTGTAAACCTGCGCCGGGATGTCCGATCCCCAGTTTCCAGTCCACTTCGCGTAGCCCACGATGCCCAGAAACAGCACGGCTATGCCCGCAGCCATCGTCCAGGCCGGGACGCGCCGGCGCCCGCCCGCCGACATCCACAACGCGCCGGCGGCAGGGCATTCGGCCACGCACTCCAGACAGCCGGTGCACTCGGCCGACCGCACAGTTATCAGCTTGTCCACCGGCAGCAGCGAGGGGCATGCCTTCGCGCACTTGGAGCAATCGATGCAAGCCTCCGGCGAGCGCCGGATCCGGGCGGGAC
The DNA here is from genome assembly GCA_037440765.1 of Solibacteraceae bacterium. GTDB lineage: Bacteria > Acidobacteriota > Terriglobia > Bryobacterales > Bryobacteraceae > DTKY01. The sequence continues at coordinate 2,850 of JBBITL010000109.1, read as the reverse complement.
TCAGGAGCGCCACCAGGCCCACCAGCGCGCCATACGGACACAGGTACCGGCACCAGAAGTTCTGCACGAAGATCGACGCCACCAGCAGAATGCCCAGGACCACCGCCGCGGTGACGCTCAGGAATCGGAAGAAGTTCAGCATCTTCACGTCGGCGATCAGCCCGTACGGGCCACCCAGGAACGCCTCGATGGCCCCCACGCTCATCGACCCTACCGCATAGAGGAACAGCCCCAGCAGGACGTATTTCAGACTCCGCAACGCCACGTCCAGCCAGCGCGGAAGAAAAAAGTTCCTGCCGAAGGTCCGCCGCCCGAAGCGCCACAGCCACTCGGAAACCGTTCCCACCGGGCAGAGCCAACTGCAAAACGCTTTCCTGAAGACCAGGGAAATCGCAAGAAAGGCCACCAGCAGCACGGCGCCGGCCGGATGAGTCTCCGGCAAATCGCCCGTGGCGATCCACACCTTCAGGTTCATGAGCGAGGCGATCGGCAGCCAGCCCTCCACCCCCGGAGGACGCTCCACATAGACCGCCGCCCCCGCCGATTCGTGGTGCCGGACGAAAAGATAGAACCCGACCCCGATCCAGAGATTCAGCAGGAGAAACGCCGCCTGGAATGCCCAGCGCATGGGCTGGGAACGGTCCGCGGGCGCCCGCACGGTCAGCTTTTTCGGCATGGCCCTGCTTCCAGCCTAAGGGGAGGTGGCGCGGGGAGCAGTGACCGCGGTCACACGCCGCGGCGGGCGGCCAGCGTCTTCATGCACGCCGCAAGAAGACGCTCCCGCTCCTCCGGCTTCAGCGGTGAAGGCTCGGCATCGGACTGGAACCCGCGGCACAGATCGACCGTGCGGCGCAAGCTCTCCAGGAAAGCCATGCAGGGCGGGCAATCGCACAGGTGCTCTTCCAGTTCGCGGCGCGCCTCTGGCGTCAGCTCCGCGTCCAGGTAGGCGGACAAGCCGGCAAAAATCTCGCGGCAGTTCTCCTTGTCGTGGGCGGAGGGGGGGCTCGTCAATTGGCCGTACCTCGCAGGTAGGCATCGAGGCTCCGGCGCACGGCCAGCCTCGCCCGGTGGAGTCTGGTCTTCACCACGTCTTCGCTTACCTCCAGGATGCCGGCCGTTTCACCGGTGCTGAGTTCCTCCACGTCGCGCAGCATCAGGACGCTCCTGTAGATGTCGGGCAAGCCGCCGATGGCATCCGCCAGCGCCTGCCGCAGTTCCCCGCGCAGCACCTCGGTCTCGGGCAGACCGGACCAGTCTGCGATCTCGATCTTCCGCTCGCCTCCCGCCTGGCCCGGCGCCGGCATCAACTCGTCCAGCGACAGCTCCTGTACGGGCGCGAAAACGCTCTTGCGCCGCTTCATCAGGCAGGCGTTGCGGGCGATGCGGAACACCCATGCCCGCACGCTCTCAGGGTCCCGCAACTGGCCGAAGTTCTCGAAGACTTTGAGCAGCGCTTCCTGCGACACCTCCTCGGCGTCCTCGTGGTGGCCGCACACCATCAGGCTGTACTGAAACAGACGGCTCCGGAAGCTCTCGACGAAACGGTCGAAGGCCGTCAGGTCCCCGGCCCCCAGCCTCCTCGCCAGTTCAACCTCTTCCGCCTTCCCTGCCGATGCCTTCCGTGCGCCCACGTAACAACAAGTCTAGCGCGCCGCCTCGAAGACCGCGGCCCCGGCTTCTGGGAGAATGAGACTAACACCCGGCTGATAAGATGGCAGCGCGAACAGGCCAGCGGCTGAGTTCGGACCAGACTCCCGGCGGCGCCGCTCCGCCCCGCTGGCTCCGCTACCTCCCCTGGGCCGCCGTACTGCTGCTCGTCCTGCTGGTTGCCGCCGGACTGCGGATGCGCACGCACCGCCCGGACGAACCGCCCTTCCTCCACTTCAGACTCGCCACGGTGGGGCCTCCCGTCCATGCCGTCATCAGCCCGGACGGGAAGCGCGTCATGTATCAGACCGGACCCCCGGAAGGCGCCTCAATTCTGGTGCAGGATCTGGACGGCGACGCGCCCCGGGAGATCCTGCCGGCCGGCCCCTGGGCCCTGGCCTTCTGGTCGCCGGACGGGACCGCGGCCGGGTTCTTTGCTGAGAAGGAACTGCGGCAGGCGCCGGTCTCCGGCGGCGCCGCCGTCACCGTGACAAAGCTGCCGGGGGAGCCCGCCTGTGGCGCGGCCTGGAGCGGGGATGGAAGGAGCATTATCTTCAGCGCAGGCAGGCCGGCCCGCATCTACACAGTGCCTGCCGAAGGCGGCGGCTACAAGTTGCTGGTGCAACCAGGCGGCGGCGAGGCCCTTCAGGACTTCGTTGACCCGCACATCCCGGCCGGCTCGCAGCGCCGTATTCTGCTGTTCGCCATCGGCGGCGCGTCCTTGCCGTACAGGCTCGTGGCGCTGGACCTGGAGGACGGCAAGCGACGTGACCTGGGCCCCGGCCGGCGTCCGGCATGGTCGCCGACCGGACATCTTGTTTTTGAAGACCGCGAAGGGCTCTGGGCCTTGCCGTTCTCGCTCGCCGGACTGGAAGCCACGGGGCCCGCCTTCCCCATCCAAGCCGGCGCCGCCCGTCCCAGCCTATCGCGGGACGGAACCCTGGCCTTCGTCGGAGGGCAGGGTTCGACAGCGGATCATCCCGGCCCGGCCGCAGGGTCACCGGCTCCGGCCCTGCATGTCGTGCAGGATTGGTTCACCGGGCTGCACTAGTGTCCCGAGCCAGAAGTTCGCCGGACAAATGCGCCCGCTCCCTCACGGGTCTGTGAAAGAATCTCCGACTGCAATAAATCATAATCGGGTCGTTTTGTTTTTGCTGCATCCAATCGGCATGTCCACACCGCAGCCCAAGCCCAAGTTCGAGT
>JBBITL010000108.1:0-12010 GCA_037440765.1 Solibacteraceae bacterium | reverse complement strand
GAAGGCGGACGCACGGTGGGCGCCGGCACGGTCACCGAGATTTTGGAGTAGGGGCAGGCGGTTAGCCTGCCCTTTCCGGTAAGGACAATGCTCAGAGAACGCATCAGAATCCGCCTGAAGGCCTACGACCACCGTGTACTGGACGAGTCGACCAAGGCCATCGTCAAGACGGCTGGCGACACCGGGGCGCAGATCGCGGGCCCCATCCCGCTGCCGACGGTGAAGAACCGCTACACGGTGCTGCGGTCGCCCCACGTGGACAAGAAGTCGCGCGAGCAGTTCGAAATCCGCACGCACAAGCGGCTGCTCGACATATTGGAGCCGACCCAGGAGACGGTCGACGCCCTGATGAAGCTCGACCTGCCGGCGGGCGTGGATGTGGAGATCAAGGCTTTTGGGAAGAAGTAGCCGTAAGCCGATTTGAGGTAGCTATGAGCCCAGGAATACTCGGCAAGAAGATCGGGATGACGCAGGTTTTCCGGCCCGACGGCCAGGTGGTGCCCGTCACGCTCCTGAAGGCCGGACCGTGCGTGGTGGTGCAGCGGAAGAGCCCGGTCAGCGACGGATACGATTCCGTGCAGCTCGGCCTGCTGGAGTTCGCCAAGCCGAAGCGCATCACCAAAGCGGTCCGCGGCCATGCCGGCAAGGCCGGGGTTGAAGGAGTGAAGTTTTTCCGCGAAATGCGTCTTAAGCCGGGCGACGGCGATCTGAAGACCGGCGACCGCGTGCTGGTCGGAGAGTTCAAGCCGGCCGACAAAGTTGATGTGATCGGCGTGAGCAAGGGGCGGGGTTTTGCGGGCTTGATAAAGCGCCACAATTACCGCGGCGGCGACGCCACGCACGGGTCCATGTTCCACCGGGCGCCCGGCTCGATCGGGGCCTCCAGTTACCCCTCGCGGGTCTTGCCGGGCCTGCGGATGGCCGGCCACATGGGGGCGGACCGCGTGACCGTTCGGAATCTGGAAGTCATCGACGTGGACGCCGAGGAAAACGTGCTCGTCATCAAGGGCGCGGTGCCGGGACCCAACGGCGGCTACGTGATCGTGCGGCGCGCGAAGAGGTGAACGCCATGCCCAAGGTGGATGTAGTTGATCTGAACAACCAGAAAGTCGGGGAAGTGGATCTCGCCGATTCGGTCTTTGCGGCGCCCGTCAAGCAGGCGCTTCTCTACGAGGCCGTGCGCCACCACCAGGCCGGGCTGCGCAGCGGAACGGCCAAGACCAAGGCGCGCCGGGAAGTGTCGGGTTCCGGAAGGAAGCTGTGGCGCCAGAAGGGCACGGGCAGGGCCCGTGTGGGCTCGATCCGCTCTCCGCTGTGGCGGCACGGCGGGACCACGCACGGCCCGGTCCCGCGCGATTACAGCTACCACCTGCCGCGGAAGATGGCGCTGGGGGCGCTCAGGTCCGCGCTCACGGCCAAGTTGCAGGACGGCGAACTGAAGGTGGTCCGGGAGTTCGCGCTCGCCGACAACAAGACCAGGTCCTTCCGGGCTGTGCTGACGAGGCTGGAGGCCGGCAGGACCGTGCTGGTGGTGGACAACGGCGAGAACCGCAACCTGGCGCTCGGCTCGCGGAACCTGCCGGGCGTCACGCTGGTGGCCAGCCGCGAGGTCTGTGTTTACGACCTGCTCGGGCACGAGCGGGTGCTGATGAGCGAAGCGGCCGCCCGCAAGCTCTCGGAGGCGTTGGCGCTATGAATATCCACGAAGTGATCCGGCGGCCCCTGCTAACCGAAAAGGTTGAGGCCAGGAAGGAAGCCGAACGCACGGTGTGTTTCGAGGTCGACCCCAGGGCCAACAAGGTCGAGATCCGCAGCGCGGTCGAGAAGCTGTTCAAGGTCAGGGTGGAGGAAGTCCGGACCTCCAACCTGGCCGGCAAGATGCGGCGGCGGGGCCGCTTCACCGGTCACCGGGCCGATTGGAAGAAGGCCTACGTCAAGCTGAAAGCCGGCGAGAAGACGCCGGAATTCGCGGAGATCTAGCATGCCGATCAAGAGTTACCGTCCAACCACCCCGACCCGCCGGTTCCAGAGCGTGGTTACGCGCAAGGAACTCACCGATAAGAAGCCGGAGAAGTCCCTGACCACCGGGAAGAAGCGCACCGGAGGCCGCAACAGCCTGGGCCGGATATCGAGCCGGTTCCGGGGGGGCGGGCACCAGAAGTCGTACCGGGTCATCGACTTCAAGCGCGACAAGACCGGCATCCCGGCCCGCGTGGCGGCGATCGAATACGATCCCAACCGCAGCGCCAGGATCGCCCTGCTGCACTACCGCGACGGTGAGAAGCGCTACATTCTGTGTCCGCTCGGCCTGGCCGTGGGGCGGACCGTGCTGTCGGGCCCCGAAGCCGACATCCTGGTGGGCAACGCCCTGCCGCTCAAGAATATTCCGGCCGGCACTGTGATTCACAGCATAGAGCTGCGTCCGGGCAAGGGAGCCCAGATGGCGCGCGCGGCCGGGACCCAGGCCCAGCTGGTTTCCAAGGAAGGCGACTACGCGCTGCTGAAGCTGCCTTCGGGCGAGGTCCGCAGGGTGAAGGCGGGCTGCATGGCCACCGTGGGACAGGTGGGCAACACGGACCACGAGAACGTGTCGCTCGGCAAGGCCGGCAGGAAGCGCTGGATGGGCAAGCGGCCCCACAACCGCGGCGTCAGCATGAACCCGGTGGATCATCCGCACGGCGGCGGCGAGGGCAAGACCAGCGGCGGCCGCAATCCGGTGACGCCCTGGGGCCAGCCGACGCGCGGGTTCAAGACGCGCAACAACAAGCGGACCGACAAGTGGATCGTGACGCACAGGTCGAAGAAACGGTGAGGGGGCCGAGCGAGGGACTATGGGACGTTCTCTGAAGAAAGGGCCTTTCAGCGACCAGCACCTGGTTGCCAAGGTGGCCGAGCTGACCGCGCGGAACGAGAAGAAGGTGATCCGGACATGGTCGCGGCGATCCACCATCCTGCCCGAGTTCGTGGGGCACACGCTGGCCGTGCACAACGGGAAGAAGTTCATTCCGGTCTACGTGACCGAGAACATGGTGGGGCACAAGCTGGGCGAATTCTCCCCCACCCGCTCGTTCAGGGGACACGCCGCCAAGGCGGCGACGGAGAAGACGGCCAAGCCGGCCTAGGGGTGCTGCATGGAAGCCAGAGCGGAAGCAAGATACATCAGGGTTTCGCCGCAGAAGGCGCGGCTGGTGGTGGACCAGATCCGGGGACGCAACGCCGGCGACGCGCTGACCATTCTGCGCGGCACCAACAAGAGCATCGCGCCGGCCGTCGAGAAAGTGCTGCGCAGCGCGATTGCCAATGCGCAGAACCGCTTCGCGAGCCTGGACGTGGACAAACTGGTGGTGGCGGAAGCCTACGTGAACGAGGGGCCCCGGACCAAGCGGGTTCGCCCCGCGCCCATGGGGCGGGCCTACCGCTACCAGCGGAGGAGCGCGCACATCGCCGTCACGGTGGCGGCGGAGGGATGAAGGGCCAGGACGACTGACAATGGGACAGAAAGTTCATCCTTACGGATTTCGAGTGGGCTACACCAAGAACTGGCGGTCGCGCTGGTTCGCCAAGCAGGACTACGCCAAGCTGCTGCACGAGGATCTCAAGCTGAAGCAGAGCCTGCGCGAGCGGCTGAAGGCGGCGGGCGTGAGCTCGGTGGAGGTGGACCGGCCCGGCAACAAGCTGCGGGTCACCATCCGCACGTCCCGGCCCGGGATCGTCATCGGCCGCAAGGGCGCCGAGATCGAGAAGCTGAAGCAGGAGCTGGCGTCCAGCACGCGCCGCGACGTCTTTGTCGACATCCAGGAGGTTCACAAGCCGGAGTTGGACGCGCAGCTTGTCTCCGAGTCGATCGCGCTCCAGCTCGAGAAGCGCGTGGCCTTCCGGCGCGCCATGCGCAAGGCCGTCGACAGCGCGCTGCGCTTCGGCTGCAAGGGGATCAAGGTCCGCGTATCGGGCCGGCTCAACGGCGCCGAGATCGCGCGCAGCGAGTGGTACTTGCAGGGCCAGTTGCCTCTGCACACGCTCCGCGCCGACATCGACTACGGATTCAGCGAAGCGCGCACGACCTTCGGGATCATCGGAGTGAAGACCTGGGTTTACAAGGGGGAGATTCTGGACAGCCAGACGCGGCCGTCGCTGTTCGGAGAGCCCGAGCCCAGGCGCATGCCGCCCAGGGACCGCCGGGACCGCGAGCGCCGGGGCGTGCCGCCGCCGTCAGGGCAGCCCTCCGGACCTCCCGTGCAGCCGGCGCCGGCCGAGTTGCCCCAGCCGGTCCGGGCGGCAACCCCCATCACGCCGCCGCTCACCCCGCCGCAACCCGCCTGGAAGCAGGAAATGAAGCAGGAGGGCCAGCCGGCCCCCGCCGCCGGGAGCCCCAGCCAGCCGGAGAAGGAATGACGCCATGTTGATGCCGAAGAAGGTGAAGTACAGAAAGCAGCAGCGCGGGCGCATGGCCGGCAAGGCCTGGCGCGGATCGGAGTTGTCCTTCGGCGACTTCGGTCTCAAGGCCATGCGCTGCGGCTGGATCACGGACCGGCAGATCGAGGCGGCGCGCGTGGCGATGACGCGCTTCATCAAGCGCGGAGGCAAGGTCTGGATCAGGCTGTTCCCCGACAAGCCCATCACCAAGAAGCCGGCCGAGACGCGCATGGGCAAGGGCAAGGGGGCTCCGGAGCAGTGGGTGGCCGTGATCCGGCCCGGCAAGATCCTGTTTGAGATGGAAGGCGTGCCCCGCCGCGTGGCCGAAGAGGCCATGCAACTGGCCGCCGGCAAGCTGCCCCTGCCCTGCAAGCTGGTGGTGCGGCCAGGGGTGGAGTGAGAGGAATAGGCATGAAGGCGGACAAAGTCAGGGATCTCGACAGCGCCGAACTGAGGGCGCAGCTTAACGAAATGACCGAGCAGATCTACAGGCTTCGCTTCCAGATCCTGATGGGCCAGACCGACGGGGTGAAGAAGTACCGGGTGTTGCGCAAGGACCGGGCCCGCCTGCTCACGGTTCTGCGCGAGCGGACCACGGAGGCCGGGAAGGGCTGAGACCAGACATGAGCGACAACAAGGGCATCACGCGGAGGAACGAGAAGGTCGGCGAGGTGGTCTCCACCAAGATGGCCAAGACCATCGTGGTGGAGGTGACGCGCCGGGTCTCCCACCCCCTGTACCGCAGGGTGATGAAGCGCAGGAAGAGGTTCTACGCCCACGACGAAGACGGCGTGGCCCGGCTCGGCGACACGGTCCGGATCATGGAAAGCCGGCCGCTGAGCCGCCTGAAGAAGTGGCGCCTGGTGGAGGTGCTGCGGCGGGCGGCGCAGATCAGCGCGGAGGCGGAGAGACTGGAGAATCTCGCCGTGGAGGGCGCCGGCGAGAAGGTGAAGGCCTGACAGGAGGACGCCATGATAGGAATGCGAACCATGCTGGAGGTGGCCGACAACAGCGGCGCGCGCAGGCTCCAGTGCATCCTGCCCCTCGGCGGCGACCTCGGCCTCAGGGCCGGGCTGGGCGACGTGGTGACGGCCAGCGTCAAGGAAGCCGCTCCCGACTCGGCCATCAAGAAGGGCAAGGTCGTGCGCTGTGTGATCGTGCGGATGCGCAAGGAGACGCGCCGCAGGGACGGCACCTACATCCGGTTCGATTCCAACGCGGCCGTGCTTATAAATGAAACCGGCGAGCCGGTGGGGACGCGCGTGTTCGGCCCCGTGGCTCGCGAATTGCGCGACAAGCGGTTCATGAAAATCGTATCGCTCGCGCCGGAGGTGATCTGATGCCCAAGACAATGACCGCCAGCCAGCGCGCCGGCCTGCCGGGCCGCATCCTGATCCGCAAGAACGACACCGTCCAGGTGATCTCCGGCCGGGACAAGGGGAAGACGGGGCGGGTGCTCAGCGTAAGCCGCAAGACGGGCAAACTGCTGGTGGAGCGCGTGCAGATGGTGAAGCGCCATACGAGGCGCAACCCCGCCAAGCAGATCAAAGGTGGCATCGCCGAGCGGGAGTCTCCGATCTCGGTTTCCAACGTGCTGATCGTGTGCTCCTCCTGCGGCCCGGTGCGCATCGCCACCAAGGTGGAGCAGGCCGGGGGCAAACTCCGGCGGACGCGGGTCTGCGGCAAGTGCGGGGCCCCGCTGGAGAGGAAGTAGGGACTATGGCTGCCAGGCTCAAGGAACACTACAAGAAGACGGTGGCGCCGGCGCTCATGAAGGAGTTCGGCTACGCCAACCTGATGGCCGTGCCTAAGCTGGAGAAAATCTCGGTGAACATCGGGATGGGAGAGGCCACGCAGAACCCGAAACTGCTGGACTCCGCGGTCGCCGAACTGGGGCTGATCACCGGGCAGAAGCCGGTGATCACCAAGGCCCGCAAGTCGATTGCGGCGTTCAAGCTCCGCGAGGGCATGTCGATCGGTTGCGTGGTCACCCTGCGTGGAGAGCGCATGTACGAGTTCTTCGACCGGCTGGTGAACGTGGCGCTGCCCCGCGTGCGCGACTTCCGGGGGGTCTCGACCAAGTCGTTCGACGGGCGCGGCGGCTACACGCTGGGCATCCGGGACCAGCTTATCTTCCCGGAGGTTGACTACAACAAGGTCGACAAGATCAAGGGTATGAACATCTGCATCACGACTACGGCCGCGACCGACGCCGAAGGGCTCGCCTTGCTCAGGCACCTGGGCATGCCGTTCCGGCAGTGAGGAGACCAGTGACCGATGGCGACAACCGCCAAAAAAGCCAGGGATAGCAAGCTGTTGAAGGCCAGGAAGGCCCGCACCCCCAAACTGTGGTGCCGGCACAGGAACCGCTGCCAGCGCTGCGGGCGGCCGCGGGGCTACATCCGCAAGTTTGGGCTATGCCGGATTTGCTTCCGCCAGTTGGCGCTCGCCGGGGAGGTTCCCGGCGTGATCAAGGCGAGTTGGTAGCGGAAAGGAAGGTGCGAGGATGACATCGGATCCGATCGCCGACATGCTTACGCGAATCCGCAACGCCATGGCGGCGCGGCACCCTAAGGTGGACGTGCCCGCCAGCAGGCTGAAAATGGACATCGCGCGCATCCTCAAAGAGGAAGGATATATCGCAAACTACAAGCTGGCCGAAGAGGGGGGCAAGCGGACCATCAAGGTCTACCTGAAGTACGCCTCCGACAGCAACCCGGTCATCTCGCGCCTGGAGCGCGTCAGCCGGCCCGGGTGCCGGGTGTACGTGGGACGCAAGGAGATTCCGCGCGTGCTGGGCGGGCTGGGGATCAACATCCTGACCACGCCGCGCGGCGTGATGACCGGGCGCCGCGCACACCGCGAAGGCGTCGGCGGTGAGGTTCTCTGCCGGGTATGGTAGGACGCCCTATGGAGTGCAGCCATGTCTAGAATAGGACTGAAGCCTATACCGCTCGCCAAGAGCGTCAAAGTCGAGATCGGCGCGCAGTTGTCCGTGGAGGGGCCCAAGGGAAAGCTCACGGTTCCCATCCCGGAGGGCATCCGCGTGCGCCAGAGCGACGGGACCCTGCGTATCGAGCGGGCCGGCGACAAGCATTCCGCCCAGCACGGGTTGACCCGGGCGCTGGCCGCCAACGCCGTCAGGGGCGTCACGGAGGGTTTCACGCGGGAGTTGGACATTGTGGGGATCGGCTACCGGGCCGACCTTAAGGGGCGGATCGCTACCTTCCTGCTGGGCTATTCCCACCCCATCGAGGTCCTTCTGCCGGACGGGGTGGACATGAAGATCGACAAGCAGACGCACCTGGTGCTCACCGGCGTCGACCGGCAACTGGTGGGCCAGGTGGCGGCCAACATCAGGGCGCTGCGGCCGCCGGAGCCCTACAAGAACAAGGGCATTCGCTACACGGGTGAAGTCCTCAGGAAGAAGGTGGGCAAGACGGGAGCGGGGGCCAAATGATCCGGAAGTCTTCCAAGAACGAGGTCCGCCTGCGGGTGCATCGCCGCCTGCGGAAGAAGCTCAAGGGCACGGCCGGGCGGCCGAGGCTCTGCGTGTTTCGCAGCCTGAAGCACATCTACGCGCAGGTGATCGACGACGGCGAGGGCCGCACCCTGGCGGCAGCCAGTTCCGGCGCCGAGGGCGGCAAGGCCAGCGGCGGGAACCTGGCCGGCGCCAAGGCCGTGGGCCGCCTGATCGCCGAACGCGCCCAGGCCAAGGGGATCAAGCAGGTGGTGTTCGACCGTGGCGGGTACATGTATCACGGCCGCGTCAAGGCGCTCGCCGATGCGGCGCGCGAGGCGGGATTGGAGTTCTAGCGCATGGCAACCATACCGGCAGAAAAACGAATGAACCCGGCGGCCCTGAACCTGAAGGAACAGGTGGTCGCCATCAACCGGGTCACCAAGGTCGTCAAAGGCGGCAAGAACCTGAGCTTTTCGGCGCTGGTGGTGGTGGGCGACGCCGAGGCCAAGGTGGTGGGCTTCGGAATGGGCAAGGCCAGGGAGGTCCCGGCGGCCATCAAGAAGGGCATCGAGGCAGCCAAGAAGAACCTGCGGAAAGTGAATGTGCTGGCGACCACCATCGCGCACACGGTCGAAGGGCGCTTCGGCAGCGGACTGGTGCTGCTGAAGCCGGCGCCGGAAGGCACGGGCGTAATCGCCGGCGGGCCGGTGCGGGCGGTCATACAGGCGGCCGGCATCCCCAACGTGCTGACCAAGTCGATAGGGAGCCACAATCCGCACAACGTGGTGCGGGCGACCGTCAACGCGCTGGAGCAACTGCGGGACCGGCAGGCGGTGGCCGACCTGCGCGGGTTGCAGGTGGAGAAACTGTGATGCCGGGCGCCATGATTCGAATCAAGCTGGTGCGCAGCCCGATCTGCGCGCCGGAGAAGCACAAGAAGATTGTGCGCTCGCTCGGACTTCGCAAGCTGAACCAGGTGGTGGAGAGGCCGGACACGCCCGGATTCCGCGGCATGGTGGCGAAGATCCCGCACCTGCTGCGACTGAGCGAGTAAGGAGCCCAAGCTATGAACCTCAGCGATTTGAGACCACCGGCCGGACAGAAACGGGCCAAGCGGCGCGTGGGCCGCGGCATGGGATCCGGCCGGGGCAAGACCTCGGGGCGCGGCCACAAGGGCCAGCACTCGATCAGCGGCTCCAGCCTGATGCGCGGGTTCGAGGGCGGACAGATGCCCTTGCACCGGCGCCTGCCCAAGCGCGGATTCACCAACATCTTCCGCAAGCAGTACGCCGTGGTGAACGTGGGGCGGCTGGAGAAACTGGAGGGAGAATCGTTCGACCCCAACCGCCTGGTGGAAATGGGAGTGGTCAAGAAACTCGGCGCCGGGCTGAAGGTGCTCGGCTCCGGAGAACTGACCCGCAAGATCTCCGTCGCGGCGCACGTTTTTTCCAGCTCGGCGATGGAGAAGATCCGGGCGGCCGGCGGGAAGGCGGAGGTCATCGGTTCCGGCGCGAAGTAGCCGGGAGGCCAGGCGCATATGAACAAGTTCTTCGAGGCCGTCGCCAACGTATTCCGGATTCCGGACCTGCGCAAGCGAGTTCTGTTCACGCTGGCGATTCTGGCGGTCTACCGCGTGGGCGGGCACATTCCCACCCCGGGGATCAACACCCTGCGCCTGGAGGAGTTCTTCGACCAGCACCGGGACACGATCTTCGGTTTCATCGACCTGTTCACTGGCGGCATGATGAGCCAGATGGCCATCTTCGCCCTGGGCATCATGCCCTACATCACGGCCTCCATCATCCTCCAGTTGCTGACCGTGGTGATCCCGACCCTGGAGAAACTGCAGAAGGAGGGCGAGCTTGGCCGGCGCAAGATCACCCAGTGGACGCGCTACCTGACGGTGGGGCTGTCGCTGGCCCAGTCGTTCGGGATCGCCACCTCGCTTCAGAGCGCCGAGGGCAACTTCGTCACCAACCCGGGCTGGGGCTTCATCGCCATGACCATGCTGACGCTGACGACGGGCACCGCCTTCATCATGTGGCTGGGCGAGCAGATCAGCGAGCGGGGCATCGGCAACGGCATGTCCCTGATAATCTTCTCCGGCATTGTGGTGGGCCTGCCTGGAGCCATCCAGAACTTCGCCACCAACCTGTCCACCGGCCAGTGGAACGCCTTCCACGTCATCGTCATCCTGGTGTTCATGATCCTGGTGGTGTGCTTCATCGTGCTGGTGGAGCGGGGCGAGCGGCGCATTCCGGTGCAGTACGCCAAGCGGGTGGTGGGGCGGCGGATGATGGGCGGCCAGTCCACGCACCTGCCCCTCAAGGTCAACGCCGGCGGCGTGATCCCGGTGATTTTCGCCTCCTCCATCCTGGCCTTTCCCCAGACGCTCGGCATACTTCCGGCGGTCCAGAACAACCCCTGGATCAGGGGGATGCTCGACGCCCTGGGGCCGCGGGAGCCGCTGCACGCCGTGCTGTTCGTGGTGGGCATCGTTTTCTTCTGCTTCTTCTACGTGTCGATCATCTTCAACCCCAACGAAGCGGCCGACAACATGCGCAAGTACGGCGGCTTCATCCCCGGGATCCGTCCGGGCAAGAACACGGCCGAATACATGAACAAGATCCTCACCAAGATCACGATGGTGGGCGGCCTGTATCTTTCCCTGCTGTGCCTGATCCCCCAGATCATGATCTCGGGCATCGCATTGCAGCACCTTCCGCTGATCGGGGGGTGGATCGACAACTATTTTCCCCGCTGGCTGCTGGACGGCCTGGGGGTTACGTTCTACTTCGGCGGCACCAGCCTGCTCATCGTGGTCGGTGTAGCCATGGATACGGCGAACCAGGTGGAGGCGCAGTTGATCATGCGCCACTACGAGGGCTTCACGCCGCGCGCCGGGAGGATCCGCGGGAGGCGGACCCTCTGAGCGCCTGACTGCTGCGGAATGATTGTACGAAAGAGCGCCGAGGACCTGGAGAAGATGCGCCGCAGCGGTCTGCTGGTGTCGAAGATTCTGACGGAGCTGGCCGGAATGGTGCGCGAGGGCATCACCACCATGGACCTGGAGACCGCCGCCGGCCGCATGATGCGCGATGCGGGCGCCAAGCCGGCGTTCAAGGGTTATTACGTTCCCGCCGTGGGGGCCACCTACCCGTACGTGCTCTGCACGTCGGTGAACGAGGAGGTCGTTCACGGCATGCCTTCCGCCATGCGGGTTCTGAAGAAGGGCGATATAGTGTCGATCGACACAGGGGCGGCGCTGGACGGTTTCTTTGGAGACTCGGCCGTGACGGTGCCGGTGGACGGCGTCGGCCAGGAGACCGAGCGGCTGCTGGCGGTGACGCGGGAGGCGCTGGAACTGGCCATAGATCAGGTGCGGCCGGGAAACCGGCTCTTCGACGTGTGCGGCGCCATTGAGCGGCACGTCACCGGGAACGGTTTCTCCGTGGTCCGCGAGTATGTCGGGCACGGGATCGGCTCGAAGCTCCACGAGGAGCCGCAGATTCCGAACTACGTGGACCGCAGGAACGAGAATCCGCGGTTGAAGGAAGGCATGGTGCTGGCCATCGAGCCTATGGTGAACGCGGGGCGGCCGGAGACGCGGGTGCTGGCGGACCGCTGGACCGCGGCGACCCGGGACGGGTCCTACTCGGCCCATTTCGAGCACTGCGTGGCGGTGACCAGCGACGGCCCCTGGGTGCTGACACGGCCATGACGGAACGTGAAGCAGAGCGTGAGCCGCTGGAGGCTACCGTGATCGAGTTGCTGCCCAGCGCGGCCTGCCGGGTGGAGTTGGCCAACCGCAGGCGAGTGGTGGCCCACGCCGCCGGCGCGACGGAGACCAACTTCGTCCGTGTCCGGACAGGCGACAGGATTTTGGTGGAGCTTTCGCCGCATGACGTGACCCGCGGCCGGATCGTGAAGCTCCTTGGGAAGGGGTAACAGCCGTATGAAAGTACGGGCATCGGTCAAGAAGATCTGCGACAAGTGCAAGGTGATCCACCGCCGCCGGGTGGTGAGGGTTATCTGCACCAATCCGAAACATAAGCAGCGGCAGGGATAGCAGGAGGAAAGTTATGGCGCGCATCGCGGGTGTAGATCTCCCGGTGAAGAAACGGGCGGTGATCG
>JBBITL010000107.1:0-12037 GCA_037440765.1 Solibacteraceae bacterium | reverse complement strand
TCTCGGATGCCGCCTTCTCGCACACAGGAAAGTCGCCCGCCCTGAGGCCCAGCCCGCGGTAGGCGTTCTGCAAGTGCAGCGGGACGGGGTAGTGGATCCCCGTGCCGATGCCTGCGTCGGACAGGTGTTTGATCAGCCCGTCACGGTCTTGCACGCGGATCACGTACAGGTGGTATACCGCCTTCACCCAGCGGGGCTCGTAAGGGGGCAGGCCACCGAGGCCGGCTGCGTCCAGCAAGTCGCGATACCGCGCCGCCGCCTCACGCCGCTGCTCGTTCCACTCATCCAGGCGCCGGAGCTTAACGCGCAGAATCCCGGCCTGCACGGAGTCGAGCCTGCCGTTGTAACCCTCCATCTCGTGGTAGTACTTCTTCGCCTGGCCGTGGTCGCGCAGCATCCGCATGTGCTGCGCCAGCGCCGGGTCATCGGTCGTCACCGCTCCGCCCTCTCCGCAGGCTCCGAGGTTCTTGCCTGGATAGAAGCTGAACGCCGCAGCCCGTCCCATCGACCCGGCTTTCCTCCAACGCTTCTGGCGACGCGAAAAGTACTCCGCTCCGTGCGCCTGGCAGGCGTCTTCAACGACGGCAACTCCGTACCGCTCTGCCAGTTCGAGAATAGGATCCATGTCCGCCGGCTGTCCGTACAGGTGCACCGGCACGATGGCAGCGACCCGGCGCCCGTGGCTGAGGCGCTTCTCAAGAAGCGCGGGATCCATATTGCAGGTGCGCTCGTCCACGTCAACGAACTCCGGCAACCCGCCCGCCTGCGTGATCGCCTCCACCGTCGCTATGAAAGTATTGGGAACCGTGACCACGATGTCGCCTGGCTTGACGCCGGCGGCCATGAGGGCGAATCGGAGCGCGTCTGTGCCGCTGTTGACCCCCACGCAGTGCCGGGTTTCGCAGAACGCCGCGAAATCGCGCTCGAAGCCCTCCACCATCGGCCCGCCGATGAACCCTGCGGTCTCCAGCGCGGACCTGAACACCGGGACCAGTTCGTCAACCAGCTCTTTGTGAAGACCTACCAGGTCGAGAAACGGGACTTTGTTGTTGTGGCTCACGGTGTTATCACCCTCCTGACCCTCGCCGGGTTTCCCGCAACTATCGCATTGGCCGGCACGTCCTTTGTCACCACGCTCCCGGCTCCGACCATGGCCTTCTCCCCAACGGTGACCCTGGACAGGATCGTCGCCCCCGAGCCTATCGACGCGCCGCGCTTGACGACCGTCTTCTCGACCTTCCAGTCGGCCTCCGTCTGAAGCCCTCCGCCGGCGACGGTCGCCCGCGGGTAGGTGTCGTTGATGAAAGTCACGCTGTGGCCGATGAACACGTCGTCTTCGATCGTGACCCCCTCGCAGATGAACGTGTGGCTGGAGATCTTGCAGTTCTTCCCGACTGTGGCGTTCTTCTGGATCTCAACAAACGCTCCGATCTTGGTGTTGTCGCCGACCTCGCACCCGTAAAGGTTGATAAACCTGGAGAGCTTGACGTTCCGGCCGAGCTTGACGTCGGGGGCGATGGCGACGTGATCGTTCATACCACCACCGGCCTCCCCTTCTGCTTCAGCGACTGATCCGCCGCCTCGAGCAGCCGGACCACATTCAGGCCGGCCTCCCCGTCGTTGAACGGACGCTGGCCCTTTTCGACGCAGTCGACGAAGTACCGGGCCTCGGCTGCCAGCGCTTCAGTCTGCTCGACTTTCGGCGCCCACATGTCCCCGGAGCGGTAGCTCACCAGCAGCTCGTGGATGCCATGGCCGTTGGTGATGGCCACGCCCTTGTCGTAGACCTTCACCTTCTCATCCGCATCCAGGTCGTTCCAGACGACCATCCTGCGCTCGCCGCCGATCAGCGTCGTCCGCACCTTCACCGGCGAAAGCCAGTTGACGTTGATGTGGGCGATGACCTTGTCAGAGAAAAAGACGGTCATGTAAGCCAGGTCCTCGAAGCCGTTCAGATGCTTCTGGCCCGATGCGCTCACGGCTTCCGGTTTGGCGCTTATAAGGTGCCCCATGATCGAGAAGTCGTGCGGCGCCAGGTCCCAGACAACGTTGACGTCGTGCTGAAACAGGCCCAGGTTAACTCGCGTCGCATCGTAGTAATAGAGATTCCCGAGCGCCCCCTCATCGATCAATTGGCGGATCTTCCTCACCGCGCCCGTAAACAGGAACGTGTGGTCCACCATGATCCTCAGATTCTTGCTCGCGGCCAGATCTATCAGTTGTTCGGCCTGCGCGGAGTTGGAGGTGAACGGTTTCTCCACGAACACGTGCTTGCCGTTCTCCAGGGCGGCCTTAGCCAGGTTGAAGTGAGTCCAGACGGGAGTGATCACCGCCACGGCGTCTATGTCCGGCGACGAGGTGACCACACCAGAATCGCTCGTCATCATGGCGCCTGGAAAGGCCCTCTGCGCCCGCTGTAGCGCCTGCGGGTTACTGTCGCAGATCATCGCTACCTGGCAGTTGTCCACCGACTGAAAGTTGCGGGCGACGTTCGGGCCCCAATACCCGTAGCCAATGACACCCAATCGAATCATGAGTCCCCCAATCGACTAGTGCGCGCCTGCCCCGGACACCACAGCTCCCGGGGTGCGGAGCAGAATCTTCACATCCAGCCAGGGCGACCACGTACTGGCGTAACTGAGATCCAGCCTCACCATGTCGTTGAATTTCACCCGGCTGCGCCCCTCGACCTGCCACAGCCCTGTGATCCCCGGCTTGACCGCGAGCAGCCGCCTGCGGTGCCACTGCTCGTAGGCCTGGTACTCATACGGTATCGGTGGCCGCGGGCCCACCAGGGACATCTCTCCCTTCAGGACGTTGTAGAATTGCGGCAGTTCATCCAGACTGCTCCTGCGCAGGAACCGCCCGAGGGGCGTGATCCGCGGGTCGTTGGTCAGCTTATAAGAAGATGTATGCTCACTCCCTGCCGCCTGCTGGGCGCAGGCGTCGCCAGCGATCAGCGCCTTCACGTACTCCTCATGAATACCGTGGCCGCTGTCAGCGTACATGGACCGGAACTTGAGAAAGGTGAACCTCCGGCCGTACTGGCCGATCCGCTTCTGCTTGAACAGCACGGGACCCTCGGAGGTCAGCTTGATGAGCAAGGCAATTACGGCCAGCACCGGTGAGAGCAGGAGCAGCGCGCCGAGGCTTCCTATAATGTCCATTGACCTCTTCACCAGCCTGGCGCCCCTCCGTTGATCCGGCCCATACAGCAGATCGGGGTATAGGGCGGGGTCGATCGGACCTCCGTGGCCCCCGCCTTCCCATTCTTCGGGATAAAGATGGAAGGTTATTCGGACTTCCTTCAGCCAGTCCGGTCGCAGGACACGGCCCAGGGTCCTGAAAACCTTCTCCGACAGGACGTTTACAGCGTCTCGTCCCGACGTGCAGCCGATCTCCGTGAACACTACCCCGATCACTGAGCAGGCCTTGTACCATCCCTGGATATCCGTCTCGCGAGTGCACTTGCCCAGCGAATCCAGCACGGCCTCAAGGTCACCTTCGCCGTTCATCAGGGTGGATGACTCCAGAAGCATCAGCACGAAGCACTGACGTGAGCGCTCGGACCTCTTTCTTTCCAGAGCGAGCAAACGGACAAACTGCTCCTGGGGCAGGAACCAAGGCCTTGCGAGGCCGCCTGTTTCCAACGCGGCCGGCTGGACACGCCTCGGCGGCAGCTTAGCGGTTGACATGACTACGAGCCCCCTTCGACTGCATGAGTCTGAGCCCGGGCGCGGCCGCCAGGGCGCCGAGCGCGCCGGCGATGTTTGCCGCCACGTCCAGCGCATCGAAGCCCCGTCCAGCGTACCTGCTCTGCCAGTGCTCGAGGACGAACCCTAGCGCAACGATGCCCGCGGCGTGCAACGCCGCCCACCGCCGCGTCTCGGTAAGCATCGGCAGCGAAACCAGGACGAAGTAAGCCACAAGATGACCCATCTTGTCGCTTACTGGCAGCGCGTCCAAGGCGTGCTTGGCGGCGGAATCGGACGGCGCCACAGACATGGATATCACGCCGGCCAACGCACAGAACCAGGCAGCGCGAAGCAGCGTCCGGTTCCGCCATAACCCGCTCCATGACGAGCAATACCGTCTTATGTTTGTGGTTGCCGCCACGGCTCGGTAAGTAAGCGACTTAGCCGCCGCATCTCGCGATCCAGGGCATCGGTCCTGCGGCTCAACTCCAGGAGTTCCCTGGCGAACAACAACTCCCACCCGTTCGAGCCGGATTCCGGCGGCGGTCCGGTCCTACCAGTCGCGTGTTGGGGCGCTTCTGCGCCGGTGGGAGTATCGGGATGTTCGGCGCCAAAGGGGTCACCGTTCTGGGCCATACCCTGCATGGTGCCGCGAACGAATTCGGAGATGCTCCGTGCCTCGCGGGCTTCGCACAGGCTCTGCAGAGCCTTGTACTCGCCCTCCGAAAGACGAAAACTGATGAGCCTGGTCCTGGGGTTGCGCACCGACATTTGCCTGCTCCGATTGGGGGTGCGAGCGCGGCCTGATTGTGCCGCGGGTTGCTGTGCGAAGAGCCTTGGGGCATGCTACCGCCCCTTCGGTCCCACCATCCGGGTTTTCCCTGGGGGGAGGCGGCAGCGGATCTGAGCCTACCAGATAGCACGCCACGTGCCAGCAAGGGCGCCGGCCGGCGGTTCCTGAGAGCCAATTCCGCTAACGGCTCTCAGACGGCCTGAGCCGTCTACAGTTGTCAACAACTTACAGCGCGCCCTCGGAGAGCGGCCCCCGTCAGCATCCGAACGGCTGCCAGTGGCCGATACCGAAGTTTCTCAAGATGAGCCACAAATTCTCCGCCCGTCACAGCGCCGCTCCGTTTCTTTTCGAGTGGAGGTAAACGTGCTACGTCAGTCTGACGATTGTTGACGAGCGAGGTGGATGGAGATGGCTGAGCGGGACGAGGCCGCCCCACTGGTGCTGGAGTCAATCACTCCGATCCAGTCATGGTACGCGCTGCGGGTGAAATCGAACTTTGAGCGGACCGCGTCGGTATTTCTGGGCGGCAAGGGGTATACGACGTACGTTCCTCTGTACCGCGAGCTCCGGAGCTGGTCCGACAGGGCCAACATCACGGAAGTTCCGCTCTTTCCGGGGTATGTATTCGCCCAGTTCGACGTGAACAACAGACTGCCGGTGCTCACGACCCCCGGTGTGGTCCACATCGTGCCTCCCAACCGGCCGCCAGTTGAGGTGGACCAGGCCGAACTGGACCGCGTCCGCAAGGCTGTGGACTCAGGACTGCCAGTGGGCCCTCACCCGTTTCTCAGAGCAGGTCAATCCGTCATAGTCACCAGGGGATCGATGACAGGGCTGGAAGGAATCCTGGTGCAGGTCAAACGCACCTTCCGCCTTGTGGTGTCAGTGACTCTGCTGCAAAGGTCCATCGCGGCCGAGATAGACCGCGACTGGGTCCGTCCGGTCAACCCGAGCCCATCGGGAAACCGTGTGGTTGCCGGGCAGGTCCGATGACGAAATCATGGGACCGTTAACAGGGGGAGCTCAGCCCCACAAAGGGAGGCATCACGCGGGCCAGACGGCCTGAAGGCGTAGTCCAGGATCCGGCAGCCGTACCTGTAGGGCGCCGCAGGTTCGTCCGCCTCGGCCTGGACCACTTTCCCGACGCACACCAACCACCCTAACCCCGAAAACGGCCCCAGGCTGCTGTCCATATCGACCGTGATCTCAATAATTTCCCCCAAGCTGAACGATTCAAGTGTCCTGAAGCAGACTCCGTCGCTGCTGATATTCTCGGTCCGCACGTCCCACTTGCGGTTGCCGGCCGTGCGCCGGACGGTCGCCTTGAGCGTCAGCGGCAAACGGGGGCATCTGCGCCGTTCAGTCACTCTCTCGATTGATCTCCCGCTCTCCACCTCCCTGCGCGCCTTGCACGCCTCCCTCCAAACCTAGCGTTGCCTCCAGCGCGGCTGCCAGAGCGCCCCATCAGCAGCAAGAGGCGCTGCCTGCCACTCGGCGATTCCGCCGCGCCCCGGCGAAGCAGCAGGCCGTTTAAGGAGCAGTATCTCAACCTGGAAATCGATTCGCCGGGGTACCGTAGGACTAGTACTGGTTCGGGACAAAATCCCCAAAACTGTCTTGAAATACCGAGCAAGTGGGACTACATTCGATTTAGTGTCCGAAGTGCAGACGTTTGACATCACAAGAGGGGGGAAGGCCGACCCTCGAATGGGGTTGAGTGGGAATGCGCCTGCGGCATTCCAGAAGGTCATTTGCCTGACGGGAGGCAGGCCTGGGCTGGCCGAAGCCTGTCGCGAAGCGCTCTCGGAGGAGCTGCAGGATTCAGGCTGGACGCTGATCCAGGAACCCACTGCCGTGGACCTGCACGAATCTGATCTGGTGATTTGGGACGTTCAGCCCGGCAGCCCGGCTCCTGAGCCGCATGCGCTGTCTGGCGATTGCGAACATGTCTTCATAGTCCACGAGAGCCGTCTTGCGGAGGTTTGCCGGAGTCTGCCGATCGCGGCGGCTGCGAGAATCCTGGTGGAACCGTCCGGCAGCGGTGACGCGAGGGAGTTCCTGCTGCGGATCTTCCGGCGTAGCGCGTCTCCGGCGCCGGACCCGCGAAAGGGCGACAGAGACGACCTCCTCCAGGGGCTTCTTCTGGCAGGACTGAGGCTGAGCGAATTCCAGCGGGAGCGCGGCGATTTTTTCAGGCGCGCGCTGCGCGACCTGACAGGCCCGCTGACCGCGGTGGGAGGGTACTGCGGGCTTCTGCTGGATCAGCGTCTGGGGCCGCTGACCGAGGCGCAGCTCGACGTTTTGCGG
Source organism: Solibacteraceae bacterium (assembly GCA_037440765.1). Classification (GTDB taxonomy): domain Bacteria; phylum Acidobacteriota; class Terriglobia; order Bryobacterales; family Bryobacteraceae; genus DTKY01. The sequence goes on along the minus strand of JBBITL010000107.1, from coordinate 5,242 downwards.
CAGATGCAGGGCGGTGTGGAGCGGCTTTCAGACCTGCTCGCCTCGATGCTTCAACTGAGCCAGGGCGTGATGGAGCCCTCCCGGATCCAGCTCGGAACCAGCGACATAACCGTCGTCCTGGACAGGGCGGTGGCCCTGGCGCTCGGGTGGGCAGAAGCGAGGGAAGTGGATATCAGGCTCGACGTGGTTCCTCCCAGCGAGGTGCTCCGCTTCGATTCCCGGCTCATCCACGAGGTGTTCGCTTGCCTGCTGAACGTCGCCTGCCGGTTCACGCCTTTCGGCGGCGCCGTGGATGTAAGAGGCTACCCGGTACGGTTCCCCGAGCCCGGAGGCGACGGCTACCGCGTCGATGTCCGGGACTTCGGCCAGCCCATCCCGCCGGAGTGCGTGAAGGACGTATTCGGGCTTTCCAGCGTCTGCGCCCACGGGTTCGATCGTTCCGGAGGCGGGCTTGAGCTGGCGATGTGCAAGATGATCGTGGACGCGCACGGCGGTGAGATCAGCGTGGCGTCGGGCGACGGGGGCACGGTGTTTTCGGTTGTTCTTCCGTCAGGTCTGGCGGCGGAGGTTAGGTGACACAACTTGCGGGCAACGGCGACGGGCGCGTCACCCCTGGTGACAGGCCGACCATCCTGGTCGCGGAAGCGAGGCAGGAGATCGCGAAGTTCTTCGATCTCGCGCTCCGGTGCCACGGCTTCGCCGTGAAGATCCTTCGGAGCAGCGCCGAGGCGGTGGCGTACCTTGAGCAGGCCGGCGGCGGCGTCTCGGTGGCGCTGCTGGACGCGCAGTTGCCTGGCAGGGGCGGCGTGGAGACACTGCGAGAACTGTGCCGGCGCTGGAAAGGGCTGCCAGTCATCCTGTACTCGCAGGGCGCCTCACCAGCCATGGAGCGGGAGGCCAAGGCCTGCGGGGCCTCCGATTTTCTGCCGCTTCCGATCAGCCACGCTGACCTGGTGAAGGTGGTCAGCCGGCACGTGCCGGGAGGCGACGGCAATGGATCAAAGAGCCCGGGCGCCGCGCCGGCCGAGGGCGTAGAGTCGTTCCTGTGCCTCAACCCCAGGATGGTGGAGATTCGCGCCGCCATGCGGCGGCTGGCGCTTTCCGATGTGCCGGTGGTCTTCTGCGGCGAGAGCGGCGTGGGGAAGGAGGTTCTGGCTCGAGCCCTGCACATGCAGTCCAGACGGGCCGGAAAGCCCTTCGTGAAGCTGAACTGCGCCGCCGTTCCCTCGGAACTGCTCGAGAGCGAGTTGTTCGGCTACGAGCGGGGAGCGTTCACCGGAGCCTTCAAGAGCACGCCGGGCAAGTTCGAACAGGCCGACGGCGGGACGATTCTGCTCGACGAAATAGGCGACATGGAGCACAGGCTCCAGGCCAAGCTGCTGCACGTGCTCCAGGATCGGGAGTTCCAGCGTCTTGGCGGGCGGGATACGGTGCGGGTGGACGTCCGGGTGCTGGCCGCCACGCACCGCAACCTTGAGGCGGAGATCCTGGCGGGCCGTTTCCGTTCCGACCTCTACTTCCGGCTGAACGTGATTCGTGTCGACATTCCGCCACTTCGCGAGAGACCGGACGAGATCCTGCCATTCGTGGAGACGTTCCTGCGCAAGCATGCGGTGCCTCAGGCCCGGCCGCGGGCACTGGACGACGCGCTCAAGCGGGCCTTGCTCGACTACGACTGGCCCGGGAACATCCGCGAGCTCGAGAACGTTGTCCAGCGGTTGCTCGTCTTGCAGAATCCCGTGTCGATCGCTCAAGAGCTCATGGCCGTCATGCGCCAGAGGAAGGCGCACGCCGCAGCCAGCGGCGCCGCGGCCCTGGCGCGGGGGGTGGGGATGGAAGCCACCGGTGACCTGCCTGCGTTCGAACAGGTGAACGAAACCAAGGCCCAGATGGAGGAGAAGGTCATACGCGCGGCCCTCGATCTGGCGCGCTGGAATCGCAAGAAGGCGGCGCAGATGCTCATGATGGATTACAAGGCGCTGCTGTACAAGATGAAGAAACTTGATATCTCCTCCACCCGACGGGCCGCATCAGAGGGCGTAACGGCGGCCTGAGGCCGGCCGGCGTTTCGGAAACCGTCCAAGTAATTCCAAATAAGTGCGACATCCGGGAACCTGATGGACGGTTCTAGTGCGCATAGCAACGCCGTTTCTTCAGCCAGTTGCCTCCCCCTCACGCGTGGCTGCTCGCTTGCTACCATCCTGAGGGTGCTCGTTAGCCCGAAGGGCAGCCCTATCCCTGGCGGTCCGGACGCGGTGGCCCCATGACCCAAGGCGATGAGCCGGGTCGCGATTCTGGATTCCCGGAGCCGGGAGTGTCAGGCGAAGTCGGGTGTGGCCACATGGAGCGAACCACTGAGGGCGTGGCCGCCAGGCCCGACAACGGCCTGCGGGTGGTGCCCCCGGTGGACAGCGGGCAATCCGCCCTGCAACTGGCGGAAAGCCTGACGGAGGCCGTCGCCAACTTCCTTCTGGATGTCGAGCGGCTGGCCAGCAGCCGCGCCGAACGTCTCCGCTCCACCACGCTGGAGGACCTGGAGAGGCATCGCTCCAACGTCAACAGCATGATGACCATGTTTGCCGAGCGTCTTAGAGAGCAGGAGGAGAGTCTCCTCCTGCAAGCGCAGGTGCTGTCGGAACTGAGCGGCAGGCTTGGACGCCACGCCGAGATACTACTCACCCTGAAGGAGGCGCAGGAGCGGCAACTGGACATTCTGAGCCAGAGCCTCGCTGTCCTGAGGCTGCTTGGTGCCCCAGCCGGTGGCCGGGCAGCGGGACATTCACCGGCACCCGGGCTCTGAGCCGGCGGGGGAGGTCTACCAGGCGGCTCAGGCTTCCGGCGGCGGGCGGAAGTGGTACCGCTTCACCTCGAAGGCCGCCATCAGGCCGTCCGGCAGTTCCTGGACGCGGGTGGTGCGGCAGTTGCACTGGAGCCAGCACCCCCGGAAATAGGGGGCTTTCGGCAGTTCCAGAATAACCTTCACGGCGCGGCCCGTTCGCAGGTCCATCGGCGGCGGTCCGGCGCGGTCAAACGATACCAGCACGCCGCACCGGCTCATGTTCACCGTTCTCCCCTTCAGGGCGGCGGGCTTGGAGAGTCCGGAAACCGTGCACTCCAACTCCACCGGATAGCGAACACCGCGCCGCGATTCCGACGGGACCGAACGTGGCTGATGCGGAGACGCCATTCGCGCCTTCATTACGGGCGAACTAACCTCGATGGCGCGGGACGGCTCGGGCCACGAGCCCTATCAGCAGCGTGCCAAGCAGCAGCCAGGCACCCGGCTCGGGCACAGGGACGGCGCGGACCCGTACGACCATGTCCTGGTAGTCCTTGTCACCGCTGCCGATGGGCAGATCCTCGATGCCGAGCCAGTACTCGTCAGCTCTCAATCCGTCCCCCGTCCCGGCCGGGCGTTCCCGGAACACGGCGAAATGCTGCTGATTCCGATCGCTCGAGTTCATCGAGGACTGGGTGAAGTACGTGGTGCTGCCCCCGTTCACCACCAAGTAGAAGCCGAAGGGCCGGCCGGCCGTAAAGGATGTCGCAGCAGGCGCGCTGGCCGGGCCCAGGAACAGGACATTTTGGGCCTCGATGGCCGTAGCGGCATTGTTAAGGAAGTACACCCCCAACTGGTTGCCATTGGCGAAGCCGGCCACCTCGACCATCAGTTGGACGCTATGGTGAGGGGTACCCGGCAGGAAATAGAAATCGCCCACTGCGGCGCTGCCGACAGCGTTCGCGGCAAGAAACGGCATGGGGCCGGGGATCGGACTCAGCGGCAGAACGCCGATTTCGTTGTTGCACCCTGCTGCCGTCGCCGCGCCGGTAAGGACATGCCCGATGTTGCAGTTTACTCCGTCCGAGGACCGGTTGTCCCAGAACTCACCGCCGTTGTTGCCGGCCGAGGTCCAAGTGACCCATTGTCCGCTCTGGGCGGAACTCACTACAATGGTGTCCCCCCATACCAGACCCGCGTACAGCAGACAGGAACACAGCGTCACCGCTCTCACCATGATAATGATCTCCTAAGGCAGAGGTCCTGCAAACTTCGCGCCGTTCCAGAACCCTAATAAAACGAAGAAGATGCTTTGCGACGGGGGTCAGCCTTTTCCCGTTTCGGTGGAAAAGTCCCCGCAAAAGTGGCGATCAACCCGGCTGAGGCCGCTCAGCAACGGCGGGGGACGGCTCTGGCCACCAGGCCGATCAGCAGCGTGCCGAGCAGCAGCCATGCGCCGGGCTCCGGCACTGAGACCCGGCCTCCGATGATGTCGTTGGCGCAGGTGGCGGAGGCGAAATGGACGCTCATGCTGCCGCCATTGGCTGCGGCCGCGCTCCAGAACTCGGAGGGAAGGGAGCCGAACCCCAGGTCGATCCTGTATGTCGGTTGGCTTGCGTTGTTCCTGGTGACCGCCAGGGATCCAACCGCCAGCGGATTGGGAGCTGTGCCGCCGAGCCACACAATCTCACTGTTGCGGTAAGCGAGGCCCGCCGCCGAACTGCCGAGCACGGTCTGGGCCGTCTGCGTCGTGACGCCGCCGCCGATCGCGTAGAGCCCGCCGGCCTGGAATCCGCCGTGGCCGTAGAGAGGCACGCCGTATGCAAGGCTGGGGAAACCGAAGAACAAGTCGCCTATTCCAAGCACTAGGCTGGGGCGGCCAGGGAAGGCCCATGGCTCGAGGGAGGTTCCGGTGGTGCGGTCGCTGTAGTTGGTGAAGATCGACACATCCATGCTCACGCCCGGGACGATTCCGAAGGTGATCTTCTGGATGTCGAAATAGAAGTTGTCGCCGATTACATCGCAGGTGTCAAGCGAGCAGGAGGAGCCCGGGAAGGGATCCGTTATGGTCTGCACATCCGCAAATGCCGCCGGGACCGCAACTAGTAGAACCGCCAGACATATCCTCAGCACTGTGGCACCCTCCACGTTGTTAAGATTCGCCACAACTCCAGTAGCAATTCACTCGCCATCAGCGTGAGGATGTATATATTATTAAAAATAAAGGAGTCTTGCCGGTTATAGATGCCTTCTTCCCACGCAAGTCTTTGGTCCCTTGTCCCGGTTTTTGGTGCCGGCGGCGGGGAGACGGCCGCAGGAACCGGCTCAGTGGGCGCCCTTGCCAGTGAGCACGTGGGGGATGGTCAGCAGCAGGATCTTCCAGTCCAGCGCCAGCGACCAGTTGTCGATGTAGTGCATGTCCATGCTCATCCAGGTCTCGAAATCGACCTTGTCCCGGCCCTC
>JBBITL010000106.1:0-12040 GCA_037440765.1 Solibacteraceae bacterium | reverse complement strand
CGGCCGGCGCGGCCGCGGCGGGAGCCGCGCTCTCACGCGGCCACATCACGTATGCCCCGCTGAAGGACCCGATCCAGGCGAACCTGTCCAGGTTGTTCAGACCCGTGTAGGTGGCCTCCGCGCCGCCCATTGAAAGGCCGGCGATGGCCCGCCCCGCGCGATCCCTGGACACGTGGTAGTTCTTCTCCACCAGCGGCAGCACCTCCTGGAGCACCGTCCTGGCGAATGCGTCCAGCATCCCTTCCTTCATCGCGCTCTGCGGCCCACCGGCGTATCCGTAGCCGAGCGTGTTCACCATTACCATCGGCTTGGCCTTGCCCTGCGCGATCAGGTTGTCCAGAATCACGTTGGCGGCGCCGTTCTCGATCCACGAATTGGCCTCGTCTCCCAGGCCGTGCAGCAGGAAGAACACCGGGTAGGGGTCCTTGCGCCTGGGGTCGTAGCCGGCCGGGGTGTACACCCAGAAATCGCGGTCGTCCCCCGCCACCTGGGAGCGGTAGAAGTGCCTGGTAACGGCGCCCCGCGCGATGCCAGGCGCCGGACTCCATAGCCCTCCCGGCACATGCAGACGGCTCGAACTGGCGCTGTTGAAGCCCGTCTGGAAACGGTTGTTCCCCGGGTCGGTGATCCGCAGGCCGTCGACGTTGAACGCGTACTGATAGATGCCCGGCGGCATCGGCTCTGTGGTTGCGGTCCAGACGCCCTGTTCGTTGCGCTGCATATCGAGGCGGCCGCCGCCCGGCCCGCCTCCCGGGACCACCCCGGTAACATACACTTCTTTGGCGTTGGGGGCGCGCAGGCGGAAAGTCACCCTCCCGTCCGGGGCCACCTCCGGAGACACCAGGGGAGCGAAGCCCCGTCCAGGACCGCGCGCAGGCGCGGCGGCGGGCGCCGCGGCTGGCTGTTGGGCGCACACAGGAAAAGAAACCGCAAAAAAAAGCACTGAAGCAATTAACCGCATCCGGTCCTCCCATCTCATTCGCGTCATATTTCGGCTGCAGCCACCTCAGTTCAGATTACATCAGCGCCCAACCGCCTTCCAGGTGAAGCAGGCGCCGTCCTTGCGGTCGGGCGCCGGTCCGGGATGGCCGGCCGCTACCGGCCCGGGGTCTTTCGGAGCGGCCAGGTAGCGGTGTGTGGCCAGGGACAACAGCAGCGTGTCGCCGCGATGAAGGTCCACCCATTGGAACGTCTCGGCTTCGCCCGGCCTGCCGGACTTCACCGTGACTTCCCCGGCCTTCCCCGCCCCTGTGACCGAGATGAACCGCCCGTCGGCAGTCTGAAGCGCAACACGGCCGCGCCCGCGGTCCACCACCCGGAACGCGGTGGCCTTGCCGGCGCCCGCCATGGACTCCACCCTGTCGCCGGCCACCGCAAGCACGTTGCCGCTGGCCAGGTCCGCCAGTTCGATGAACTGAGAGACCGGAATCGGCCTGGTCAGCCCGCGGGGCCGCGGTTCAACCACCACGAAGTTGTTGAAGTCCGCCGCCCCCCCCGGGCCCCCGCCTGTGTTGTAGTTGAACAGGGCAAAACGCACACCCTGAAAGGTCACGAGCTGGAAGACCATCACAAATTCGCCGCCGGCGGCCTTGAAGTCCGCGCCGTTCGTGCTGTAGCTGAACCTGGCTATCTCGGTGTCGAAGTTGCAGTGGACGCGCAGCCACACTCGCGGGCTGTTGAGCGGGTGCCTGACGCGGGTTCCGGTCATATGTTCGTATTGTTCGAGAGCGTACCCGCCGCCATCGCGCGTGACGCCGATCCAGGCGTACGGCAGGTTCAGCAGCGCCAGCCCCGCGACATCGCCGGCCTTAAGGCCACGCGCGTCCAACTCCGTGGTGGCTGTGGACTCCGGCCCTATGGCACGCTGCGTGAGGGAGTTCCGCGCCCACCAGAACTCCGGCGCCGGCAGAGAGCGCAGGCGGAGCCAGCCCGGCCGCTCGGTAAGCGACCACCTGGAGTCATCGGGCACGTGGTTCCATTGCCAGACCGGCTGGAGCCTGGGCCTCGAGAAGTCGTCGCTGCGATCGTAGGGGGAATAAACACGCCCGGCGTGTCCGGTGTTGGGCTTCACCCAGGTTGACGGCGTGCGCTTCAGGTTTCCGGGCAGGCCGAAATAGGGCCAGCCGTCCACCCAGGTCACCGGAGAGAGGGCTGTCAGCCGGCCCACCGAGTTGTGGTCCTGCATGGAGTAGCCCCACCATTCGCCTGTAACCGTGTCGATTATCCCGCCCTGGTGCAGTGTCAGGCTCAAACGCTCACTGGGATCAGGCGGCGTCAGCTCGAACGGCGGAGCCCGGCGTCGGCTGTCCTTCAGCCGGTAACCCTGGCCGATTCCCAGGCTCTCTTCCTCGCTGATCGTGGTCACCTCCCAGGGGCCGTCGATCCTGTCGGCGCGGGCGCACTTCATGGGCACGTGCGCGCCCGGGATTGCGCTGACTATGTAGTACCTGCCGTTGATCTTGTAGAAGTGCGAGCCCTCGCCCAACCCGCGATCCCTGCCGATCAGCACGCGGTCGGTTCCGGGCACGACGGCCGTGAGGTCCGCGTTCAACTCGACAATGCGTATAGTCCAGGCGCCGTACACCGCGTAGATCTTCCCGTCGTCGTCGAACAGGACGGAAATGTCGTGCAGCCCCTGCTCGAGGCGGTTGTGCTTCCAGGGCCCGCGAGGATCGGAAGCCCTGAAGACCTGCAGCCCGAAGCGGTTCACGTTGGCGAAAATGTAATAGGTTCCTCTGTGGTAGCGGATGCAGGGCGCCCAGATGCCCTGGCCGTAGATCTGCTTGCCGTCTTCCAGGCGGAAGTCCGGGCCAAGATCCAGTCGGTCGAAGGCATAGCTGATGATGCGCCAGTTCACCAGGTCGCGTGAATGAAGAACGGGCAGCCCCGGCATGACGTGCATGGTGGTGCCTGTCATGTAGTAGTCGGGGCCTACCCGGATCATGTCGGGGTCCGAGAACTCGTCGTAGAACAGCGGATTGGAGTAGGTTCCGTTGCCGTTGTCCGCGGCCCACGAGCGGTTGCCCGGTTGAGCGGTCCCAACCGGCACGGAGATGAGCAGCGCGAGCGCAGCTGCGAGCGCTGTCCGGCGGAGTCTCTTCATAGCAGGCGGCCCTCTGCCTTGACACAGTGTACGCTATGCGGATGCGCGGGATTGCAGGGGGACGCTGGCGGCGCGCCCCTACGTGTGCGCCCAGCAGATGAGGCCGGGGATCAGGCCGAGCGTCAGGTCGGGGTGGTAGGGCAGCACTCGCACCGTGTAGCCGTGCAGGCCGCTGTCGGAGCAGGAGACCGGCTCGGCGGCAAACGTGTAGTCGCCTGCCTCTCCGGGTCCGGCGACCTCCATGGCCGTTGCGATGGCGTTCACGATCTGGCCGCCGGCGTTGACCCGGCCGTGGTAGAGTTCCACCGACACTTCCTCCGGTTTCAGCGCGCCCAGATGCACCCGCACACGGGCCCGGATCGGCTGGCCGACCGGCAGCGTCGCCGGCGAGTGGTTCTCGACCGACAGGACCCGGACCTCGGGCCAGAGTCTCCGGACCCGGGCTTTCCAGGCGGCCAGCAGCCTGGCCCGCTGGGCGTCGTCCTCCCCCAGGAGCTGGGACTTCCAGTGGGCCGGGCCGTAGAACCGCTCCACGTAGTCCTGCACCATCCGGTGCGTGTTGAACAGATGGCAGAGCCCGCCCAGGGACGCCTTCATGCGCTCGATCCACTGCCGGGGCAGCCTGTCCGGACCCCGCTGGTAGAAGCTCGGGACCACGTCCCTTTCGAGCAACTCGTAAAGCGCCTGTGCCTCGCGCTCGTCCTGCATCTCCTGGTTGGGGTACTCCTCGCCGCGGCCGATGGCCCAGCCGATCAGATGGGACTGCGTGTCCTTCCAGGCCTCGTCCCACCACCCGTCCAGCGTGCTCAGGTTGAGGGCGCCGTTAGCGGCGGCCTTCATGCCGCTGGTTCCGCTGGCCTCCATGGGCCGCAGCGGAGTGTTGAGCCACACGTCCACCCCCTGGACCAGGTAGCGGGAGACCGCCATGTCATACTCCTCCAGAAAGACCAGGCGGCGGCGGAACTGAGGCTGTCGCGCCAGAGAGACCACGCGCTGGATAAACGCCTTGCCAGCGTCATCCCGCGGGTGCGCCTTGCCGGCGTAGATCACCTGTACCGGGCGCGCGGAGTCGTTCAGAATCCGGGCCAGGCGGTCCGCATCCCGCAGCAGAAGCGTGGCCCGCTTGTAGGTGGCGAAACGGCGGGCGAAGCCGATGGTCAGCACGTCCGGGTCGAGCACCTCATCGGCGGCCTGCACTTCGGTCTGCGACGCTCCCCGCCGCTCCAGTTGCGCCCGCAGACGGCGGCGCGCGAAGGCGACCATGCGCTCCCGGCGCCGCTCGTGGCTGCGCCAGAGTTCTTCGGCGGGGATGGTCTCGACCCGCTTCCATAACGGGCTGTCGCCGGGCTCCTCGCGCCACTGCGGGCCCAGATAGCGGTCGAAGAGCTGGTTCATGTCGTTGGAAATCCAGGAGCGGAAATGAACGCCGTTGGTGATGTGGCCGATCGGGATCTCGTCGGACGGAACCCCCGGCCACAGCCCCTGCCACATTTCCCGGCTGACGCGCCCGTGAAGCCTGCTGACGCCGTTCTGGAACGACGCCATCCTCAGCGCCAGAACCGTCATGCAGAAGTCCTCCGACTCGTCGTCCGGGTTCCTCCTGCCCAGCGCAAGAAATTCGCGCCGGTCGATTCCCAGCGCCGCCGGGTATCCCCCCAGATAGCGGTCGATCAGAGCGGGAGGAAAATAATCGTGACCCGCCATGACCGGCGTGTGGCCAGTGAACACCAGGCCGCAGGAGGCCAGTTCCCTGGCCTCGTCGAATGAGAGCCTCTTGGTCTCCATCAGCCGGCGCACGCGCTCCAGCGCCAGAAACGCCGAATGGCCCTCATTCATATGGAAGACCTCCGGCGTGACGCCCAGGGCCTCCAGGGCGCGATATCCGCCGATTCCGAGCAGGATCTCCTGCTTCAGGCGCATCTCCAGATCCCCGCCGTAAAGCTGGTCGGTGATGTCGCGGTCCTCGCTGCGCGTGTTCTCCTGGACGTTTGTGTCAAGCAGATAAAGAGGCACCCTGCCCACATCGACGCGCCACACCTGGGCGGTCACGTTGCGGCCAGGGTACTCCACCGAGACCGTCAGCGCCTCCCCGCCCGGCTTTCGCACCAGCGTAAGGGGCAGGTTGTGGAAGTCGTTGTCCTGGTAGGACTCCTGCTGCCAGCCGGCCTCGTTGAGGTACTGCCGGAAGTAGCCCTGCTGATAGAGCAGTCCGACGCCGATGATCGGCACGCCCAGGTCGCTCGACGACTTCAGGTGGTCCCCGGCCAGGATGCCGAGCCCCCCGGCGAAGATCGACAGGCACTCGGTCAGGCCGAACTCCGCGGAAAAATACGCGACCCGGCAGACGTCCTCAGGCCTGTGCGTCCTGCGGCACCAGGAGTATTCGGTCGACAGGTACGAGCCCAGCTCACGCGCCACCCGCTCCATGTGCGCCACGAAAGAGTCGTTCCGTGCGGCTGCCTCCAACTTCTTCTGTTCCACCGCGCCGAGCAGCCTGACCGGGTTATGTCCGGTCGACTCCCACAGGTCGCTGTCCAGGCGGCGAAACAGCTCGATAGCGTCGTGCTCCCAGGACCACCAGAGGTTGTAAGCGATCCGCCTTAGAGGCTCCAGCACCGGTGGCAGCGACGGAACGACGGAGAAGGTGTGAACAGGTTTCATGGCGAAGCTTCGTTCGAGGCCGGGCATCTGTACCTCCTCGGGCCCGCTCCCCATCAGACTATCGGTAGGGGGGGCTGGAGACTTATGCGGAATGTCGCTCTTTTGCCTGTACGTGTGGATTATATGACGATCTCGCCCCGCATGAAGAGGACGGCCCCGCCCTTGAGGGTCACCCGCGCGCCCGCCTCCTGGCACCACAACTCGCCGCCGCGCGCCGACACCTGCCGGGCGTGGAGGCTGCTCTTGCCGAGCCGCCTGGCCCAGTAAGGAACCAGCGTGCAGTGCGCCGAGCCGGTGACCGGGTCCTCCGGTACGCCTCCCCGGGGCGCGAAGAAGCGCGACACGAAGTCGGCGTCTGTGGCCGGGGCCGTGGCGATGACTGCAAAGACATCCACCTCGGCCAGCAGGTCCATACGCGGCCGGAGCGCCCGAACCTCCTGCTCGGTCTCGAACACGGCCATCAGGTCGCGGCTCCGGAACGTGCCGGCAGGCGTCGCTCCCAGGGCCTCGGCCAGTCTCTCCGGCGCCTGGCAGGGAACCGGAGGGCGGGCGGGAAAATCCATGGCGAGCAGATCGCCTTCGCGGCGCACGGTCAACTCCCCGCTGCGGGTGTCGAAGCGGACCGCCTCGCGGCCCGGTTCCAGGTGGTTGAGGATGACGAACGCGGCGGCAAGAGTTGCGTGGCCGCACAGGTCCACTTCCACGGCGGGGGTGAACCACCGCAGGTGGAAGCGATCGCCGCTGCTCACGAAGAAGGCGGTCTCCGACAGGTTGTTCTCGGCTGCGATGGCCTGGAGCAGCCCGTCCTCCGGCCAGTCCCCCAGGGGGCACACGGCGGCGGGGTTGCCGGCGAACAGCCGGCTGGTGAAGGCGTCGACCTGATAGAGCGGAATCCGCATCTTCCCTTTGTACCTTGAATCCGCTGGGCCGAAACCTGCGAGCCGCTTGCTGCGCCATATAAGCTAGGGGGGTGGCTATGCTCCGTGTGCCGGTCCTCGTTGCATTGGTTGGCGTGACGTTCGCCTGGGGCCAGGCTCCCGGGCGGGGGCAGACTGCGATCCGCGGGCAGGGAACTCAGGCGGGCGGTACGGCGGCGCGGCAAGCCGAACCGCTCGACGCGAAGAAGCTCTGCAAGATCGAAGGCCGCACGGTGAATGCCAGGACGGGTGAGCCGGTGCCGAGGGTGAGCCTGAGCCTGGCGGGCGCGGGCCAGAACGCGCCGGTGCGTTCCGGCCGGTCCGACTCCAGCGGCCGCTTCCTGGTCGAGAACATCCCGCCGGGCTCGTACCGGCTCACCGCCGACCGCGTGGGCTTCCTGCGGGAGGGCTACGGCTCGCCCACGCCGGGCGGTGCGGGCGCCCCCTTGAGCCTGTCCGAAGGGCAGCACCTCAAGGACCTGGAGTTCCGCCTTACCCCGCAGGGTGTCATCCTGGGCCGGGTGTTCGACGAAGACGGAGATCCGCTGCCGCGCTCGAGCGTGGCGGCATACCGGGTGGGCAGCTCGGGAACCGGGCAGGCCGGCGTCATGAGCGGGATGCGCGGAGGCGCCGCGGGACAGACCTCCGGCGCGTCGGCCACCGCCAACGACATCGGCGAGTATCGCATCGCGGGCCTCAGCCCCGGGCGCTATCTCGTGGTGGCGACGAGCCCGGGAAGCGCCGGGCGCGGCATGGGCGCCAGGGGCGGCGCCGCGACCTCGCTCCAGCCGGGTGACGTTCAGGCTCCCGTGCCGACGTATTACCCGGGCGCCACGGATGCCGCGGCCGCCCTGCCCGTCGAGATCACGCCCGGCCTGGAGGTGACCGGCATCAACATAACGATCCGGGCCGGCGCACTGCACTCGATCCAGGGCAGGGTCATGGGAGGCAACCCGCAGGAACTGGCCGCCGTGAGGCTGTCGCTCATGCCGAGGGACCGCAGCGTGCCGGGCATGATGCTGCGCGGGGGCGGCGCCCAGGTCCGGGAGGACGGCAGCTTTGAGATCTCCCGGGTAGCGCCGGGAGCGTACTTCATCCTGGCCGAGCGGATGGGCCGCCAGGGTGGCGGCGGGATCGTCGGCAAGACCCTGGTGGACGTGACCAGCTCCAACATCACGGGCCTGCTTGTGCCCGTCACGGACCCCATAGCCGCTTCCGGCACGGTTAAGATCGAAGGACAGCCCAGTTCCGGGCTGCAACGCCTGACGCTGGCCCTTGTCTCCGTGGACGGCCTCCCGGTGGGCGTGCCCGCCGGCAGGGCGGCGGACACGGGGGCTTTCAAGATCGAGGGCGTGTTCCCGGACAAGTACTACATGAACGTCTCCGGGCTCCCGGAGGGCGCCTACGTCAAGAGCGTGAAGCTGGCCAACCAGGAGGTTATCGACAAGGGCCTGGACCTTTCCAACGTCAGGACCGCCGCCGTCCTCGACGTGCTGCTCAGCCTGAAGGGGGCGACGCTCCAGGGCACGGTGACCCTGGACGACAAGCCCGCCACCGGCAGCTACGTCGCGGTCCTGGCCGATCCCGTCCGTCCGGAGCAACCCTACCGGCACAAGTTCGCCACCGCCGACCAGGACGGCAGGTTCACGGTCCGGGGCCTGGCGCCGGGGGACTACAAGGTCTACGCTTTCGCCGAACCTGTGCCGGGACTCGCGGCCGAACCCGGCCTGGCGCGGCCCTACGAACGCAGCGCCACTTCGATCGACTTGGACGAAGGCTCAACGAAGCAGATCGAGCTCAAAGCCATCAGGCCGGGAGAGTCCCGCTAGCGCCCCGGGTCAGAAGTTCGCTGAACAAACGCGCCCGCTTGCTGACGGGCGCGCTTCTGTGCTTTCGAGGTGTTGCAGAACCGCGACCGTGAGGGAGCGGGCTTGCAGGCCTGCGGACTTCCGACCCGGGACACCAGCGGACGCTAGGGCGACGGCTGCTGCTGGGTGAGGCAGTGCAGCGTGCCGAAGCCGAGCACGAGGTCCACCGCGTGAATGCCCACCACGGGGCGGTCCCGGAAAAGCTCGCCCAGGATGCCCAGGGCCGCGCGGTCGTTCGGATCGTTGAAGGTCGGCACGATCACCGCCGCGTTCGAGATGTAGAAGTTGGCGTAGCTTGCCGGCAGCCGGTCTCCGTCATAAAACAGGGGACCGGGCATGGGAAGCGGAACCACCTCGGGCCGTGAACCGTCCTCCAGGCGCAGATCCTGAATCCGCTCCCAGTTTTCTGCCAGCGGGCGGTAGTTGATGCCGGCGGGGTTGTCCTCGCGGATCAACACCGCGGTGGTGGGATTCACGAAGCGGCAGATGTCGTCCACGTGTCCGTGGGTGTCGTCTCCCGCCACGCCGCCTCCCAGCCACAGCACGTTGGTCACGCCCAGGTATTGCCGGAGAGCCGCTTCGAACTCCCCGCGTCCGAGCCCGGGATTGCGGACCTGAACCGATGGGTCGAGGTAGCACTCCTCGGTCGTAATCAGCGTGCCGCGGCCGTTCACGTCGATGCCGCCGCCCTCCAGCACGAACGGGCGGCCGCCGCACACGGCGCGGAACAGCCGTTTGCCGAGCAGCGCGGCGGCGATGTCCGGAACGCGGCGGTCCTTGCGCCAGTCAGGATACTTGGCCCAGGCGTTGAAGTGGAAGTGCACAATGGCGGTCTCGCCCGGCCTGCGGACGAACACCGGGCCGCTGTCCCGGGTCCAGCCGCGGTTGGTGGGATGAATAACGAACTCAACCCGCCCGGCATCCGCCCCCGCCCGGGCCAGGTAACGGCGGGCCTGCCGCTCCTGCGCCGTGGAGTCAACCAGCATGCGCACCGTCTCGCCCGGTGAGATCTTCCTTGCGATCTCCGTGTAGACCCATCGGATCGTATCCAGCTTGCCCGGCCAGTCCGTGGCGTTGTGCGGCCAGGCGAGCCAGGTGGCCTCGTGTGTTTCCCACTCGGCGGGCATCGAAAAGCCGAGCGCGGCGGGGGTTTCTGCCATAATCTTATTCTGCCCCATGGCCAAGATCACCAAGACCACGCGCCGCCGCCGGGAAGATCTCTCGGAGACGCCCGACTGGCTGAAGAAGAAGAAATGCCCGAACCGCGACAAGTACCTGTCGGGCCGCCGCATCCTGCCGAAGAACCTGACCGGCCGGGAGAAGCTCACCGCCATCGTCGATGATGCGTTTCTGGCCTACAACTCGGCCCGGCTCAGGGAGGGCTGCCAGCTTTTCGCCGGCAAGATGCTGGAGCCGGATGTAACCGTGGGGATGAGCCTGGCCGGCGCGCTGACGCCGGCGGGGCTGGGCTGCTCCTCGATCGTGCCCCTCATCAAGGCGGGCTTCGTGGACTGGATAGTGGCCACCGGCGCCAATCTCTATCACGATCTGCACTT
The DNA here is from genome assembly GCA_037440765.1 of Solibacteraceae bacterium. Classification (GTDB taxonomy): domain Bacteria; phylum Acidobacteriota; class Terriglobia; order Bryobacterales; family Bryobacteraceae; genus DTKY01. The sequence continues at coordinate 1,935 of JBBITL010000106.1, read as the reverse complement.
CGCCCTGAACTACCCGGTGCGCGTGGGCCGCTACAACATGGACGACACCGAACTGCGCGCCAACGATATAGTGCGCATTTACGACGTCCTGGTCGGCTACAGCGACTGCCTGATGGCCACCGACGAGATCCTGCGCGGCATCCTGTTCCAGCCCGAGTTTCAGAAGGAGATGGGGACGGCGGAGCTTCACTACCTGATCGGCCGCTATTGCGCGGAGTGGGAGCGAAAGGCCGGGCTGAAGGACGTCTCCGTGCTGGCGGCCGCCTACCGGGCGGGCGTCCCCTGTTACACGTCGTCGCCGGGCGACTCCACCATCGGCATGAACGTGGCCGGGGTCGAACTGCGCGGCAACAAGTTGCGCGTGAATCCCTCGATCGACGTGAACGAAACCACCGCCTTTGTTCTGGCCGCCAAGCGCGCCGGCGGCAAGAGCGCCGTGGTGCTGTGGGGCGGAGGCAGCCCCAAGAACTTCATGCTCCAGACCGAGCCGCAGATCCAGGAGGTGCTGCGGATCAAGGAGTACGGGCAGGATTATTTCCTGCAAGTCACCGACGCGCGTCCCGACACGGGCGGCCTCAGCGGCGCCACGCCCAGCGAGGCCGTAAGTTGGGGCAAGGTGGATCCGGACAGCCTGCCGGACGCCGTGGTGTGCTACACCGACACCACCATTGCCATGCCCATCCTTACGCACTACGCCCTGGCGCGCCACAAGCCCCGCAAGCTGCGGCGCCTGTATGACGAGCGCGCCCGGATGATGGAGGCGCTCGTGCGGGAGTACTTTCAGCGCAACCCATGACCGCCAGCCAGTTGCAGTCGATCGCGCGCCGGCACGGAACGCCCGTGGTGGCGATCGATCACGAGGTCATCCGCCGCAACTACGCCGCCTTCAAGAAGCACCTGCCCAGGGTGCAGGCCTACTACGCGGTGAAGGCCAACCCCGCGCCCGAGATCATCTCCACGCTCTTCCGCGCCGGGGCCAGTTTCGACGTGGCGTCGCTTGCCGAGTTCATGCTGGTGTACGGGAACATAAGGCGCCTGCCGGCCCGGGAGCGCCAGGATTTCATCTGGGACAAGATCGTCTACGCCAACCCGATCAAGCCCAGGGAGACGCTCGAGAAGCTGGACCGGTACAAGCCGCTGGTCACCTATGACAACCGGTGGGAGCTAGCCAAGATACGGCGGTTCGCTCCGCGCGCGGGCCTGGCGCTGCGGCTGCGGGTGCCCAACACGGGCTCCATGGTCGAGTTGTCGAGCAAGTTCGGCTGCGATCCGGGAGAGGCGGTGGACCTGATCGAGGAAGCCTTCGGTGCGGGACTGACGGTTGAGGCCGTGAGCTTCCACGTGGGAAGCCAGTGCACGAACTTCGAGAACTTCGTGCAGGCGCTGAACATGGCGGCGGCGGTGATCCGGGAGGCCGCCTCGCGCGGGCGCCGGATCAAGATCCTGGACATCGGCGGCGGCTTCCCGGCGCCCTACGACCGGCACGTCAAGCCGTTCAGCGCGCTGGCGCGCCGGATCAACTCCGAGATCGGCCGCCTGTTCCCCGCCGACATGGAGATCCTGGCCGAGCCCGGCCGGTTCATGGTGGCCACGGCCGCCACCGCGGTGGCGAGCATCATCGGCAAGGCGGTGCGGGACGGCAAGACCTGCTACTACATCGACGACAGCGTCTACCATAGCTTCAGCGGCATCATCTTCGACCATTGCCGGTATCGCCTCAAGGCGTTCAGGCAGGGGCCCGCGGAGATCTGCTCGGTGTTCGGCCAGACCTGCGACGGGCTGGACACCATCTCGCACTCCGAGCAACTGCCGGACCTGGAGATCGAAGACCTGGTCTACGCGGAGAACATCGGCGCTTACTCCACGGCCAGCGCCACCCGGTTCAACGGTTTCCCCCCGGCCACCAGAGCGAGGAGCCGTGGACCTGGAGCCCCG
>JBBITL010000105.1:0-12375 GCA_037440765.1 Solibacteraceae bacterium | reverse complement strand
GACGGGGCCGGGCTTCTCATCGAGCAGCACGTCAACAATCCGCTCGGCGCCAGGCGTGAGCCGGTCGGTTTCGGCCGTGTTGTGAATGTTGCCTACGAAGACCTTGGACATCAGTTCTTCGGGGGTGGGATAGCCTTCGGCATGCTCCCGGAAATTCGGATAGTCCCTGGCGTAGTTGGCGATCTTCCCTTGAATCCATTCGACGCCGGCCCATTCGCGGCCAAGCCAGTGGGAACCGGAGCTGGCATAGATGAGCCCTTCAATCTCCCATTCATTGGCCATCATCAGCAGACGGGTCATGGAATCGCGATCATCGACCTCTCCGTCGGTGGTGGCGATGATTCGAGCCTTCCTGGTTGCGGGTGTCTGCGTTCCGGGGCCTTGAGCGTGAACTTCGGGCGGAGAGGCCAATCCTGCCCCGATGGCAACCAGCCCGAGGCAAAGCCAAAGCCGCGCGGATCTCGCCCCCGGGCGCACGCCGGATTGGCATGTCAGCGGCAATCCCGTCATGATGCCTCCTGTCTCCACAGCCGCGAGTTACTTGGTTCGCTTCGCGGTCACCTGAAAAGGCTCCGGCCTGGCGGCGTTACGTTCGCCACGCGGCGTCAGGGATTTGACAAGCGGCGGCGGAAAGCCCTCGCCTGTCGTAACCGTGAAGACGATCTCCCGTCCATCAGGCGACATCTTGCCCTCGAACACCTGGGGAACAGGCTCGTCCCTCAGAAACCAGACGTGAAACCTGAGGGTCCCGCTCTTATCGACCTTCCCGCCGTGGATGGTCCCGTCGAACGGCCCCGTCGTCCATCTGTTGTCCTGTGGAGTAATTGTGCCGGTAACCTCATCGCCAACGTGATTCAGCACGATGACCCTGGTCGACGTGCCGCGCCCGGTCTGGGTCGATATACTCCACTTCCCCGAAAAGTTCTGCGCCGCCGCTGCCACTGCCAAGAGTCCCAATAGCACAGACGCCCGTGACATTCTCATCCCTCCTCGCCTCGACTCACATGATCTGATCCTGCTCCGCGGTGGGTTGTTAGCCTCGCTCGTCAAAGACAAGTCCCCGGCACCGCTTGGCAGCGCCGCCGGGGACTAACACCAATAGCTCCACACTCCTCTTCAGAAGGTGAACCGCAGCGAACCCTGCATGACCCGCGGCTCCCGCGCCGCGGAGACCTGGCCGAACAGTGAGTTGATCTGCTGGCCCTGCGCGTTGAATCGGGCTGCGGTGTTCACACCGGAATACTGTGTGTGATTGAAGACGTTGTACATCTCCCAGCGGAACTGGAGCCGCCGGTGTTCGGACCTAAGCGGAATGTTCTTGAACAGCGAGATCTCCCAGTTGTTGGTGCCCGGCCCCCGGAAGACGTCCTTTGGCGCGTTCCCCGGATCACCTCTGGCCGGCAGTGCGACATTTGAGGCGTCGAACCATCGGTCGAAATTGCGGTTTTCGCGGGCGAGTTGGACAGGCCCCGTCAACACCACCCGTTGGCCGTCGCCGCCCCCCGTCAGATCGACCACCGGAGAGGTGGTGAAGCTCAGGCCCGCCGGAGTCCCGCTGGCGAAGGTGGCTATCCCGGACACTTGCCATTCGTCGAACACCGCTTTGATGAGCGAGTGGCGGGCGAGCGAGCTGAGCCTGGGAACGTCCCAGATCCAGTTGATCGTGAGAACATGCGTCTGATCGAAGGTGGACTTGCCGTAGGACCACGTGCGGTACGGCCTGTACATAGGCAGAGAGTTCTGCCAGTAGTAACCGCTCCCGTAGTCCATGGACTTGGACCACGTGTAGGCTGCGCCGGCATTGAGCCCCCGCCCGACGCGCCGGTTCAGCGAAGCCTGCAACCCGTTGTAGTTGGATGTACCGGACTGCTCGTACACCGTAACGGTTCCGTAGCCCGGGATGGGGCGGAAGAAGTTGTCGGGCAGAGGGAACCCGGGCCTTGTGGGATCTGCGTTTTGCGGAAGGAAGCGGGCGCCGTACGGCAACGTGTTTTGATCGCGTGATTGGACCAGATGCCGCCCTACGTTGCCCACGTATGTGGCGCCGCCGATGAATCCCTTGCCGAAATCCTGCTGAATCCCCAAGGACCAGGCGTAGACGCTTGGGACGTTGAAGTGGCTCCAATACCCGAGTACGGAGGTGACCGGCGACAAGACGCCGCTCGATCCCAGGTAGGTGCCCAGGTTGCCGTAGTACAGCACGGGGTTGTACATAACCGGCGGGTTCGCCGATGTTCCCCCGCCGCCCCCTGCGTACATTCCGTTCGGCACAACCATGTTGCGCGTTATGCCAAAGCCCCCGCGGACCGCCGTGTTGCTGTTCCCGAAGACATCCCACGCAAATCCGAACCTCGGACCGATCTTCAAACCGGTCGGCGGATGGAATCCGTTGTCGAAACCCGTGTCCTGCGCCAAAACCATACCGTTGATGATGTCTCCGGAGTTGGGTGCAAAGGACCCGATGAAGATCGCTGGAACGAGCGCGCCTGTGAGCGGATTCTGCCCAACCCGCGCACCACTGCCGTCGAGCGCGGGGCGAATGAGCTTCGCGGCCCTGGCAGGGTCATATTTGCCAAAGGAGAATGCGGCGGCATCCCGCTTGTAGAACCGCCACGGGCTTGCCCAGGAGAACCGTGCGCCGTACTCGAAAGTCAGCGTTCTTGAAACTTTCCACGAATCCTGCGCGAACCACTCCACCAGAACGTGTTTGTTCCGGCCCTCGGTGCTGGACGTAGACTCCGTGTAGCTCTGGAAGTTGCCCAGAATCGCGTTGGCGAATGCCCAATTGGACACCAGCGGGCTGTTGGCATCCTGGTTGAAGGCAAACGCGCCGCCGCCATTGGAACTCTTGGGCCCCTCGGAGGCGTAGTTCTTCTCCCAGTAAACACCTAACTTCAGCGCGTGACTTCCGCGCAGGATGGACAGATTGTCAAGCAGAGTGTATCTCTGGTCGTCTGCGTAGATCGGCGTTCGAGCGTCGTAGCCGATCGAGGTCGCACCCGGCACGCCTGTGAAGGTCATCTTCGGGACGAGCTTCATCGGGTTCGAAGCTGGATACCACTGTCCCAGGGGGCCCAAGCCTACCTTGTCCCGGATGAAAGCGTCGTAGTCAGTCGGCGACCTGAGCGCGCCGTTCTCCAGCAAGGTACGAAACGTGGCGGCGAACTCGTTCACCACGGATGCGCTGACAATCTTCGTGTAGGATCCCTGGATGGAGTCCTCCTTGAACCGGTACTGGTGCCTCGCCAACCCCCACGAATTACTGAGGCCGCCCGTGCCGGACGAGGCGCGCGTGTCTGCCTGCCACATCCGCCCGCGGAAGGAGATGCGATCGCTGGGCGTGGCGTGGTAGTCCAGCTTCAGCATGTTCTGCGTCTTCGGAATCTCCGAGCTCTCGCGGAACTGGAAGTTGTAGTTGCCGCCCGAGATCGACCGGTCGAAGAAGTTGGGCAAGGGGAAGATGTTGAGCATGGCCTGCCCAAGTGGATTGATTCTGGAAGACGGAACCTTGTTGTCTGGGAACGGCAGGCCGGTCGCCGGATCCCTGATCACAACCATGCGGTTGCTCGTGTCCAACGTCTGCGAGAAGTCGCCGCCCCGCTCCAGGGCCGAGGGCATGGTCTGTTGAACCACGGCACGGGGCTCCCAGATCCGCCAGTCCTCGCGCGAGAAGAAGAAGAACAACTTGCTCCGGTCCGTGTTGAGCTTCTCGGGAATGTAGAGGGGACCGCCGATTGTGAAGCCGAACGTGTTGTATCGATATAGCTGTTTCGGTATGCTGTTCCGGTTGTTGAAGAAGGTGTTCGCGTTGAACTGCTCGTGCCGCTTAAACCAGTAAGCGGATCCGTGGAACTCGCGCGTCCCGGACTTCGATACGATATTCACAACGGCTCCGGCGTTGCGGCCGTACTCGGCCTGGTAATTGTTCAACAGCACTTTCACCTCGCCGATGGCATCGAGGCTCGTGGCGCCGTTGAAGAAGCCTACCAGGTCGGGGTCGCTTCCTGTCTGTCCGTCCAGGGCGACTGTGTTCATCTCGCTCCTGGTCCCCGAGATGTTCGGCGTTGCGGTCCCGAAGGTCCCCCCCAGCGACGCCGCGTCACCCGTTGAGCTCACGCCCGGGAGCACCCGCAGCAGCGAGATCACGTCGCGGCCGCGGGTTCCGATCTGGGCGAGCTGATTAGGTGACATCACCGCCGAATTCTCCGCGCTTGCCGTTTGAACCTGGACGGCCTGCGCCTCCACCGTGACCGATTCGCTCGAAGTGCCGATGGGTAGCTCGAGGGGGCCGATCGAGCGCCTCTCGTTGGCCGTGAGGATGATTCCGGCTTGTTCGACGGTCCTGAAACCCGCTGCCTCGGCCCTGATTCGGTAAGTGCCGGGAGGTAACGCCGGGAACACGAAGCCCCCCGTTTCGTTGGTCGTTGCCGTGCGAGCGTCCAGGGTCGCCTGGTTCTGAACCGTCACCTTCGCGCCAACCACAACGCTAGCTGATGGATCGACAACGATTCCGCTGATTTGGGCGCTGGTGGTCTGCGCGGCCAATGAGACCGCGACGGCCAAAATAAGCACCAAGACTCGCGTTAGTCTACACATGTTGCCCCCTCTTTGTGGCTCATCCGCCCCCGGGCCTATTCTGGGTGCCGGCGGAACAGCCTGTCATAATTATGCAGGGCGACCTATCCCTGCCGAGATAATATTACGGCGAAGCCCTCAGGCTGTCAAGGAAAATTGACGGCATGCATACATATGCACGCCCGCGCAGCAGTTAGATGTTCGAATAGGTGATTATCGCCAGTCCCGCCAGGTAGCAAAGGAACATCCAGGCGAGCAGGCGATTCGTGCCGGCGGGCGCCCGCGCGAACTCTTTCCAGACAAACACTCCCCACAGTATGGCCACCACCGGCGCGGCGTTGCTGAGGGCATAGGCCACGGCCGGACCCGCCGCGCCCACGGCGATGAAGCTCGAGGTCAGGCCGAGACCCCAGATCGCGCCCCCCAGGACGCCGATCATGTGTGTCCCGAATCCGCCCTTCCAGTATTCCGCCATCGACACGGGCGGGCCCTCCACTGGTCTCCTCATGTAGAAAGGATTGAACAGGAACGTCGTGACGAACGCCCCCAGAGAGAAGAAGAAGGCTGCGGTAAGGGGCATGAGGTTCCCGGCTCCGCCGGAGACGAACTTGGGATCAATCGCCCTCACCACGAGGCCGTAAAAGAACGCTATGAACAGACCCGCGCCTACCGACAGCAGGATTCCCTTGGCGCTCGGCTTCCTGACGGCGCTTGCCAGGCGGCGGTACGCCGTCATGCTGAGGAGGATCGCCGCCACAATCACCGCCACGCCGGCAAACAGCACCACTGGACGGCCCTCCACGCCGCGGTCCGAAAAGACCATCAGAAGGAAGTTGACGACAATGCCCAGCACCCAGGCGATGCCGCCCCCTATTGGGAAGCCGACCGCCATGCCGGCCACGGCGATCGCAGCAACCAGAAGCAGGTTGCCGAAATTCCACACGGCCCCTCCCAGAAACGCCGACAGGATGCTGCCCCCGCTGGCCTGCGCGATATCGGCCAGAAAAGGCCGCCCCGTTTGGCCCAGGCTCCCCAACGTCAGCGCCGCCAGCGTCGAGAAGGCAAGCAGTCCTGTAACGACGTCCCAGTAGAACAGCTCGAACCGCCAGGTCCGGGCGGCCCACTTCTGGGTGTTGGCCCACGACCCCCAGCAGGTCATGGTAATGACGAACATCACAACGGCCAGCGCGTAGTTCTCAACGGTTATCATGGAGTCCGGTCCTCATCGCGCATAATCATGCGCCGCAGATTGGGTCTGCACGGTGTTTATACCCCGAGGAAGCATGGATGTCAAGGACTTTGAAGGCGGCCGCCGCCGCCGCCGGGGCGCGCCGCGCCCTGCTCCCAGTCCCGCCCGCGATTCTCCATTGACACGGCCGCAACGGGGTGATAGATTTGTGTCTGCATGGGAGAGCGGCCCTGCATTGATATGCCCCACGACCAGACGACACGGACCAAGGCAGAGCCGGACCCCGGCGTCATGCGCCGCCAGGCGAACCTGATCCGCCGGCGGAGCCTGCAAATGGTCCATAACGCCGGCATGGGCCACCCCGGAGGCGACCTCTCCTCGGCCGACATCCTGAGCGTTCTCTACTTCGGCGTGCTGCGCGTCGACCCGCAGGACCCGGCCGCCCCGGGCCGCGACCGCTTCATCATGAGCAAGGGCCACTGCTCCGGGGCGCTCTACGCGGCGCTCGCCGCGGCCGGTTTCTTTCCTCTGGCCGGCCTGAACACTTACATGCAGCCGCTGTCGCCGCTGAACGGGCACCCGGACCGCAATAAGGTGCCGGGAGTGGAGGCCAGCACCGGGCCGCTGGGGCATGGCCTCCCTATCGGCGCCGGAACGGCGCTGGCGGCCAAGATGGACGGCGCTCAGTGGCGCACGTACGTGCTGGTGGGCGACGGCGAACTCCAGGAAGGCAGTAATTGGGAGGCGGCCATGATGGCCGCCCACTACGGACTCGACAACCTCACCGTAATCGTCGACCGCAACCGCTTCCAACAGGGCGACGCTACCGAGACCGCCCTCCGTCTGGAGCCGCTGGCCCGGAAGTGGACGGCCTTCGGATGGGCCGTCGCCGAGGTTGACGGCCACGACCACGCGGCCCTGTTCTCGTTGTTCGGCGGCCTGCCGCTTGAACCCGGCAAGCCCAACTGCGTGATCGCCCACACGCGCAAAGGGAAGGGGGTGTCCTTCATGGAAGACCGTGTGGGCTGGCACCATCATGTCCCATCCGCCGAGGAGTTGCGGGCCGCGCTCCAGGAACTGGAGGCACAGGCGCTGTGAGCGGGCTGTTCGATTGCAGGAAGGCGTTTTCCGAGGCGCTGGAGCAGGTTGCGGAAGCCGACCCGCGCATCGTGGTGGTGACCAACGACTCGGTCGGCTCCTCCAACATCACGGGCTTCCGGCAACGGTTCCCGGAGCGCTTTGTCAACGTGGGCATCGCCGAGCAGAATCTTGTCGGGGTCAGCGCGGGGCTGGCCAACGCCGGCAAGATTCCCTTCGTTTGCGGGGCGGCCTGTTTCCTGACCGCGCGCTCCCTGGAGCAGGTCAAGGTGGATCTCGGATACGGCCAGGCCAACGTCAAACTGTGCGGCATGTCAAGCGGCATGGCCTACGGCGCGCTGGGCCCCACACATCATTCCATCGAGGACCTGGCCTGGACGCGGGTCATCCCTAATCTGACCGTCATAGTCCCGGCCGACCCCGAGGAGACCCGGCAGGCGGTGCTCGCCGCCGCGCAGGCCGGGGGCCCCGTGTATCTGCGGATCAGCCGGATGCCGGTGCCACAGGTGCATCCGGCCGGCTACCAGCTACGCGTCGGGCGCGCGGCCCGGTTGCGGGACGGAGGCGACCTCGCCCTGATCGCCAACGGCACCATGGTGGCGCGGGCGCTGGAGGCCGCTGACATGCTGCAAGCGGACGGGATTCGAGCGCGCGTGCTCAACCTGTCCACCCTCAAGCCGCTCGACGAAGAGGCCGTCGTCGCCGCGGCGGCTGAGACCGGGGCGATAGTGACAGTGGAGGAGCACTCCATCCACGGCGGCCTGGGCGGCGCCGTGGCCGAGGTGGTGGTGAGGACGAAACCGGCGCCGATGCGGATACTGGGCGTGCCGGGCGTGTTCGCCCCTACGGGGCCAACGTCCTGGCTGCTCGAGCGCTTCGGACTGAGCGCCCAGGGGATACGAGACGCGGCTCTGGAACTGGTCTACGGGAGGGTGCGTGATGAAGCGGAAATTCGTACTGGCAATTGACCAGGGCACGACGAATACCAAGGCTCTGTTGGTGGACAGTTCAGGATACGTGGCCGGACGCGCCTCCCGGCCGCTCTCCATTCACTTCCCTCATCCGGGATGGGTGGAGCAGGACGCGCAGGCTCTGTGGGCGAGCGTCGCCGAAGCGGCGGGTGAATGCCTGGCGCAGGCGGGCGGCGGGGAAATAGCGGCCATCGGCGTTTCCAACCAGCGCGAATCGGTGGTGGCCTGGGACCGCCAGACTGGCGAGCCTGCGGCTCCCTGCGTGGTCTGGCAGTGCCGGCGCTCGGCCGCATTCTGCGATCAACTGCGCGGCCGCGGACTGGAGCCCCTGCTCGTCGAGCGGACCGGCCTGGGGATCGACCCGCTGTTCTCAGCGAGCAAGCTCCGCTGGCTGCTCGACAATGTCCCGGACGGCCAGAAGCGGGCCGAGGACGGCGGGCTGTGCCTCGGCACCGTCGATAGCTGGGTCTTGTGGAACCTCACCGGAGGCCGCGTGCATGCCTGCGATGCGACCAACGCCTCTCGCACGCAACTTCTCAACCTGCGTGGATTGGACTGGGACGAGGAACTGCTCGGCCTGTTCGGCATTCCCCGCCAGGCGCTGCCCGAGGTCAGGCGCTCCAGTGAGGTGCTGGGCGAGACGGCGGGCTCCGGCGGATTCACCGCCGGCGTGCCGGTTGCAAGCGTCATCGGGGATTCGCACGCGGCACTGTTCGGGCACGCCGCCTTCCGGCCGGGATCGGTGAAGGCGACCTACGGCACCGGGTCCTCGCTGATGACGCTGACCGAGCAGCCGCTGCTATCGGCCCGGGGCCTCTCGACGACCGTGGCCTGGTGGCGGGCAACTACCGCAACATATGCCCTGGAGGGCAATATCTTCATGACCGGCGGCGCGGTCCAATGGCTGGGCGAGTTCCTGCGGCTGGCCGATCCGGCGCGCGAGGCGGCGGCGCTCGCCCTGGAGGCGCCGGACACCGGCGGCGTTTACGTGGTCCCCGCCTTCGCCGGATTGGGGGCGCCGTACTGGGACGCCGAGGCCCGCGGTCTTATCTCGGGCCTCACGCGCGGATCCACGGCGGCCCAGGTCGCCAGGGCGACCCTCGAATCGATCGCCTACCAGGTGCGGGACGTCTTCGAGGCGATGCGGCGGGAGGCAGGGGCTGAATTGCCGGAGCTGATGGCCGACGGCGGCGCCAGCCAGAACGATTTTCTGATGCAGTTGCAGGCGGACATCCTCGGGCGGCCGGTCATCCGCAACCTCTCGGCGGATCTCTCCGCTATTGGCGCCGCGTGGCTGGCCGGCCTGGCCGTGCGCTTCTGGCCCTCAACAGAGGCCCTGTCGGCGCTGCCGCGCCCGGAGGACCGCTTCGAGCCCCGCATGCCGGAGTCAGAGCGGCGGGCGCGCTGCGCGGGCTGGGACGAGGCGGTGAGCCGGGCCCTGCTGCGGCCGCCCGCCGTGCAATCGTAGGCTATGGCCCGCATCGACGAGTTGCGCCTGATGGCCAAGGTGGCCCGCATGTATCACCAGCAGGGCCTGACGCAGACCGAGATCATGGAGCGGCTCAACATCCACCAGTCCACCGTCTCGCGCGTGCTGAAGCGCGCCAAGAGGGAAGGCATCATCCGGGTCGTCGTCAGCGTGCCTTCCGGCACGCACCCGGAGCTCGAAGAGGCGCTTCAATCCGCCTACGGCCTGGAGGACGCGGTGGTCGTCGATTGCGTCGATGACGAGGACCAGATCGTGCGCGACCTGGGGGCGGCGGCCGCCTATACCGTCGAGAGCACGCTGAAACCCGGGGACGTGATCGGCATCTCCTGCTGGAGCGCCGCCCTGCTGGCCATGGTCGAAGCCATGCATCCCACCCAGCGCGCTGCGGGAACACGCGTGGTGCAGATCCTGGGCGGAGTGGGGAACCCGGGCGCCGCCATGCACGCCACCAACGTGACCCGCCGGCTGGCGAGCCTCATCTGTGCCGACGTAACGCTGCTGCCCGCGCCCGGCGTGGTGGGCTCCGCCGAGGCCAAGCGCGTCCTGATGAAGGACCGGTACGTGCAGGCGGCTCTGGCGCTCTTCAGGTCGGTCACCGTCGCCCTGGTGGGGATCGGCGCCGTGGAGCCGTCCAAGATGCTCGCCGCCAGCGGCAACGTCTTTTCTAACCAGGAGCTCAGACAGTTGACCGGCAAAGGAGCGGTGGGGGACATTTGCCTGCGATTCTTCGACGCTTCGGGACAACCGGTCTTCACGCCCCTGAACGACCGCGTCATCAGCATGGATTTGAACGAACTCGGCCGCGTCCCCAGGGTGATCGGCGTGGCGGGCGGCAAGAGAAAGACCGCGGCGATTCGCGGAGCCCTCAGCGGCAAGCGCGTCAACGTTCTGATCACAGACCGCGCCATGGCGGAGAGGCTTCTGGAGAGCAGCCCAGGCATGGCCCCCGGCAAGGCGGGCGGCGGTGCGTGAGCGGCAAGCAACAGGAAGATACTAAGGAGAACAGACTATGGCAATGACTCTGGCAGTAATCATCGGGAATCGGGACTTCTTTCCGGACCGCCTCGTCACCGAGGCCCGCCAGGACGTTCTGAAACTGTTCAAGGAAACGGGCATCGAGCCGGTGATGGTTTCCGAGACCGACACCAAGCTGGGGTCGGTGGAGACCTGGACGCACGCCAAGCGATGCGCGGAACTGTTCCGCGCCAACCGCGACCGCATCGACGGCGTGCTGGTCACGCTCCCCAACTTCGGGGACGAGAAGGGCGTGGCCGACACGCTGAAACTCGCCGGGCTGAATGTTCCCATCCTGGTGCAGGCGTATCCGGATGATCTTGGCCAGCTCAGCGTGGAGCGGCGGCGTGACGCTTTCTGCGGCAAGGTCTCCGTTTGCAACAACCTGCGCCAGTACGGGTTTCCCTATTCGCTCACCACGCTCCACACCGACGAACTTCTGAGCGGGACCTTCCGCAAGGACCTGGCAGCCTTCCTGGCCCTGTGCCGCGTGGTCCGCGGCATCCGCGGGGCGCGCATCGGCGCCGTGGGCGCCCGGCCCAACGCGTTCAACACCACGCGCTACAGCGAGAAACTGCTGGAGGCCTCCGGCGTCAGCGTGAGCACGCTGGACCTGTCCGAGGCTCTCGGCGACGCCAACCGGATTCCGGACAACGACCCCCGCGTCAAGGGCAAGCTCGACGAGATAAGAGCCTACGCCGAGGCCCCCGGCGTGCCCCCGGATTCCCTGGCCCGCATGGCCCGGCTGGCCATAGTGATCGAGGACTGGATGGCGCAGTACGACCTGCAAGCGACCGCGCTCCAGTGCTGGAGCAGCCTCCAGCGCAACTACGGCGTCAACTGCTGCACCATCATGAGCATGATGAGCGAGAAGCTGATGCCGAGCGCCTGCGAGGTGGACGTGGCCGGCACAGTGGCCATGTACGCCCTGCAACTGGCCTCCGGCCGGCCGAGCGCCCTGGTCGACTGGAACAACAACTATGGCAAGGATCCCAACAAGTGCGTGTTCTTCCATTGCGGCAACTGGGCAAGAAGCCTGGTCCCCGGCGTTAAGATCAGCACCGCGCCGATTTTGGGATCCACGCTCGGAGTGGAGAACACCTACGGCGCCATGGAGGGCCGCACTCCGGCCGGCCCGGTGACTTTCGCGCGCATCACGACGGACGACGGGATCGGGCTGATTCGAGCCTACACGGGCGAGGGCCGCTTCACCGACGACGCGCTTGCCACGTTCGGCTCGCGGGCGGTGGTGGAAGTGCCCGGCCTCCAGAAGCTGATGCGCCACATCTGCCGCAACGGGTTCGAGCACCACGTGGCCATGAACGCTTCCGAGTGCGCCGGCGTGCTGGCCGAAGCGTTCGAGAACTACCTCGGCTGGGAGACCTACCTGCACAACGGCCCGCCGGATTGATCTGCCAAGCGATGCGCGGCCGCGTCAGGTTGCTCACGGACGGAGCAGAAGGGAACCACTGGGGCGGCGAAAAAGGGGACCACTCTCAGCCTTGCCAAGAGGAGAGGATTGGGCGGTTTGGGGCCGCCTGGAGCGAAGCCCTGCGAGGCCGTAGGCCGAGCGTTTAGGGCGTAGCGGAAGGCGACCCCAAACCGCGGGCGCGCACCCAAAGGGCTACTGGCTCCTGTCGGCTGCTCGCTTCTGCTTGCTGGTCTTCAGCCGGTAGCTCTCCCCGTTCATCTCCAGGATGTGTACGTGGCGGGTCAGCCGGTCCAGCAACGCCCCCGTCAACCGCTCGCTACCCGTATCCGTCCGGCGATCCCATCTTCCCTGTCTTGAAGTAGGCGGTCATACTCCCGGTTGGTGGTGCATGTGCGCTGGAAGTGCGCGCTGGCCTGAAGCGGCCGCCTGCTTCGACGCTGCGGGGCCCAGCGAACCGGCCGGCCAGTTTCGCCCTGGTCAGCGACGAGGCGGGCTCGGCGGATGCCGGCATCGAACTGCTGCTGTCTGGCGGGCGCCGGTTGCGGATCGCCAAGGGCGTCGATGAGCCGGCCCTGCGATCGGTATTGGCGGCGCTGGAACAGCCGGG
>JBBITL010000104.1:0-12487 GCA_037440765.1 Solibacteraceae bacterium | reverse complement strand
GATAGCGGTAGGAGCCCATGGGGACGTCCTGGCAGGAAACCGCCATCTCGTCACCGCGCTTTTGCAGTATCACCCACTTGAGCATCCCGGCGTCGTCGCGCGCGGGGTAGTCCTCCCGGATGAACCAGCCGCGGCTTTCCTTGCGGGCCAGCGACGCCCGGAAGAGCATTTCGGATGCCAGCACCATGCTGCGGCATTCGTTCACCGCCGACAGGTAGTGCGGGTCGGCCGCCACCAGCGCGGGCAGCCTGTCCTTGAGGCCGAGGACGATCTCAAGCCCCTCCTTCAGACGCGCCTCGTGCTTCCAGGCCGTGTACTTGATGGGCTGCATCACATTCTGGATGCGCCAGACCATCTCACCCGTGGTCATGCCCTGTTTCCGCCGGAGCGGCGCGCAGATCTCCTCCTTGATCGAGAGGACCTGTTCGGGATCGGGGTCGCCGCCGGCCGAGGCCGCCTGCCGCGCGGCCGAGGGGCCCGCGCGCCGCGCGGTGAACCATGCGTTCATCAGGCCCGTGCCGCGGTTGCGGCCGGGAGGCGTGGGGACCGCCCCGTTCCAGGACCCGCCTCCGCCGCAGATGTCTCCCGCGGCGAAAAGCCCCGGCAGGCTGGTCGCCATCAGCCGGTCCACGTACACGGGGCCGAACTCCCCGATCAGTCCCGGGATGGTCTCCTTCATGGGATCCGGGCTGTCGTAGGCGGCCTGCTTCTTGTCGTGCAGCCGGTGCCAGAACTTCTCCGCCTGAGGACGGTACCACATCTCGTCAGCGCGCCCGACCTCGGGCGCCAGGTTGCGCCCCACCGGGGAGACGGCAAAGTGGTTCTCGGCGACGTTCTCGTAGATGGGCCCGTTGCCCTTCCTCACCTCCCAATGCATGAACAGCGCGTGGTTGCCCCCGAGGTCCACTCCGCCGAGAAACCCCAGGTTGGGGTTTTCTTTCATGAAGGGACGGGCGAAGTCCGACAGGCTGACGCCCTCGCGGTTGTACAGGTGGTCCTCAGAGCCGTAGGAAACCATGTGGTGGGCGGTGTGGATCAGGTTGACGAACGTTCCGAACTCGGCGTTGCGCATCCTGGCGCCCGCGCGGTAAGCGGCGGCGATGCCGTCGCCCCGGCCGCTTGACCACATGCGCATGATCCGCCAGTTCTGGTTCCCGTTGGCCAGCACCACGGCTCTGGCTTTGTAGATGTAGGTGGCGCCGTCGAGCAGGCTGAAGCCGATGGCGCCCACCACCCTGCCCGCATTGGTCAGGAGATCGACCACGGTGATCTTCTCCTGAAACTCCACGCCCAGTTCTCTGGCCCGCGCGGCCAGGTGGATCAGGCAGTCCAGGTCCAGGGTGACCAGCTTCCACGGGATCATGGGGTGCGCGTTGAAGGGCGCCTCCTTGCCGTAAATCTTGACGCCCCAACGCTCGATGTCCTCCAGAATCTGCCGGGTCGAGCAAGCATACTCCCGCAGGAGATCCTGATCATTGAGGTAGTCGCCCAGGTTCCGGGTGTGGTACTCGACGTACTTCTCCTCCCCGCCTTCCGGGATGAAGGCGCAATGGCCGCCGCCCTTGTTCGCCTTGCCGCCAAAGCCCACGCAGGCCTTGTCCACGGCCAGGACCCGCAGGCCGCCGTCAGCCTCCTTGGCCGCGATGGCGGCCACCACGCCGGCGGCGCCGTGGCCGACCACCAGCACGTCCGTGTCTATGACTTGTCCGAGTCTTTCCAGGCTGGTCATGGGCATTCTCCTCAGGCGTACACGTTCGGAAAAGGCTTGGAGTAGTCGGGGATCACCGTGAGCGCTCCCGAAGGGCAGTTGATCTCGCAGCAGTTGCACTCCACGCAGTCTTCCGGATAGGCGACCACCGGGCGCCTGTAGCCGGCATGCCAGCGCAAGACATCCACCCAGCAGGCTGTGTAGCATTTAGCACAGCCCTCGCAGATGCTCTTGTCGATTCTGATGAGGTTCATGGTTTATCCCTGCTCGCGGAATCGGGCCGGACCGTACATCATAGCGCGCCGCCCGACATGAAGGTGCCCAGCCGGTTGCCACGGGTCACCGGCACCAGCAGGCGGGACGGGAACTCGTTGTTGTGGAAGATGGCGACCTCGGCGCGGGCGGGCCGCCACAGGTGGCCCAGGCTGTGCTGCTCCAGAAAATCCCGCGCCGTCTCGCCATGGTCGGCGCACTTGATGCGCAGGCCGAAGCGCGAGCCCGGGCTGAAGAGGACCCCGGCCGGCGCGATCTCGATATTGAACTCGTAAACCTCTCCTGGTGTGAGCGGCTCGCGGCGGTCGTGCGGGTGGTACGGCTGCCAGGGCAAAGACCGTTGCGGATCGACTCTCCTCTGGGAGCCGCGCAGCCAGCCGCGGGTAAGGATGTGCTCTTTGCCCGAGGGGTCCACCTCGAAGAAGCTCACGAACCACAGCGCTTCGGTGTCTGTGGTGGAGGCGTAAAGGTTGAGAACCAGAGGGCCACAGACCTCCGTGGCTTCCACCATCGGCGGCGACAGGAACGTGGCCGAGCCATGCTCTTGCGGCGAATCGGTGAAACGGGTGCAGGAGTCCCACGGCCAGAACTCGTGCTCAGAGAGCAGCCCGTCCTGGTGCAGGTAGAACCCGGTCCACCTGGTTTCAGGGAGCGGCCATTCGTGGGCCGCTTTCCACTCGCCTGTGTTGCGGATGAACAGGTGGATGGGGGGCTCGTCCATGATGCCCGTGTCGACGCCCTTGAGCCAGTGGTCGAACCAGCGCAGGCTTTCGTAGTGGTATTGATACACGGGCCTGTCCAGGTAGTAGGGCGGCCCGACGGTGAGCTTCTTCGGCCCTTTCCAGTGCAGGTAGCTCTGGAAGTCCCCCGGCAGGTGGAGGTTGTACATGGCCCAGCAGCCGCCGAAGTAGCCGGGGATATCGACATCCACATTGAAGCGCAGCGACTTCTCCCGGTAGTGTTCCGTGTCGAGCGGATTCAGTATGTATTCGGCGATAACCATGTTGCCGCCCTGGTCGGGATGCTTCAGCACCTCAACCAGTTCGGGATGCATGGCGATCTCCGGGTCCTGGAGCGCCCGCTCCACCTGGTGGTCGAACGCCTCCTGCCCGATCCGTTCCCGGTAGCCATTCCGCACCCTCAGGTTGCTCAGCGACTTCAGCCAGTGCTGGTGGAAGACATACGAGAAGATGCCTCCCTGGAAGATGGCCTGGCGGTACTGGTCGGTCACGGCGAAGGGGGCGAAGATCGTCTTGAGAGAGGGCGGCTTGAGCTCGGCGACCCGCTTGGCGGTCATGGCGAAGTAAGAGGTGCCGAAGGTGGCCACCTGGCCGTCGCACCAGGGCTGTCCGGCCAGCCACCCGATCAGTTCATAGACGTCCTGGATGGTGCCGTCGCCGAGGTGGTCGAACAGGCCGCCTGAGCGGCCGGTCCCGCGGACATTCGCGAAGACTTGCGCGTAGCCGCGGCGGACGTAGAAGTTGTAGTCGCCTCCCTCGCACATCACCAGTTGCGGGCAGACCGCCACCGGCAGCGTGGGCCTCAGTTGCGCGTCCTTGGAGAAAGGGAAGCAGCACAGGATAGCGGGGAATCTTCCGGGCGAATCCGGGCGGAGTATGTCGCAGTCGATGGCGAAGCCGGCCGAAACCGGCACCGCCACGTCCCGCTCATGAATCACCCCGTACTGGCGCTTTGAGGTCTGCCACCGCGTGGAGAACATCGGGACTTCCCCTTCAGGAGCCGAGCGGCTCGAAGCGGGCCTGGAAGAAGCGCAGGTGCTTCGGCTCGTAGACTATCTTCAGCCCGGAGATGGACCGGCGCGCCTCGAAAAGCGCGAGCACGGACTCGGCCGTCACGTCCATATGCGCCTGCGTGTAGACCCGCCGCGGAATGGTCAGGCGCACAAGTTCCAGGCGGGGGAGCCGTTCTTTGCCCGTCTCGGGGTCGCGCCCGGCCGACACCGCGCCGCGTTCCATGGCGCGAATGCCAGAGTCCAGGTAAAGCGCGGCCGCCAGCGACTGCGCCGGGTAATGCGGCTGCGGCATGTCGGGCAGGAAAGCCCGGGCGTCGAGGAACACGCCGTGACCTCCGATGGGCTGAACCATGGGAATGTTCCAGGCGGTCAGCTTCTCGCCCAGGTACCGCACCTGCCCCACGCGGGCGCGTATGTGGTCGTCCTGCACCGATTCCTCGATGCCGATGGCCACGGCCTCCATGTCGCGTCCCGACATCCCGCCGTAGGTGTGGAGGCCCTCGTAGATCACGAGCAGATTCTGGGCCTCGCCGGCCAGCTCCGGGTCGTTGAGCGCCAGGAACCCGCCGATGTTGGCAAGCGGGTCCTTCTTCGCGCTCATGGTGCAGCCGTCGGAGAGGTTGCACATTGCCAGAACTATGTCGGCCACCGGCCGGTTCTGCTGGCCGGGCTCGCGCTCCTGGATGAAGAACGCGTTCTCGGCGATGCGGGTGGCGTCGAGAATGATCCTGACGTTGTACCGGCGTGTAAGTTCGCGCACGGCGGCGAGGTTGGCAAGCGAGATAGGCTGTCCGCCCGCCATGTTGACCGTGGCCGCCAGGCTCACGTATGGCGTCCGGCCCGGGTTCCCGGCGAGAACCCGCTCGAGTTTCTCAAGATCCACATCCCCTTTGAACGGATGGCGGCTGGAGGGCTCGTGCGCTTCTTCTATGATGACGTCGACGAACCTGGCGCCCGCCAGCTCCTGGTGCAGGCGCGTGGTGGTGAAGTACATGTTGCCGGCCACCACGTCTCCGGGGCGGATCAGGATGCGTGACAGGATATGCTCGGCGCCGCGGCCCTGGTGGGTCGGGATCACGTGCTGGTAGCCGTAGCGCCTCCGGACGGCGGCTTCCAGCCGGTAGAAGCTCTCGCTGCCGGCGTATGCCTCGTCGCCCACCATCATGCCGGCCCACTGGCGGTCGCTCATGGCCGAGGTGCCGGAGTCCGTCAGCAGGTCGATGTAGACGTCGCGGCTCTTGAGCAGGAATGTGTTGTAGCCCGCCTCCCGGAGCGCGTGGCGGCGCTCCTCCGGCGTCGTGAGGCGCACCGGCTCGACCACCTTGATCCGGAACGGCTCCGCCCAACTTCGTCTGGTGAGCATGACGCTGGCCTCCTTCAGTCAATGCTATCGGACTGGCTGCCGGCCCGCTCGCTCACGCTCGCGGTTCCGTGCCGCCGCTAGACGCCTGCTCTGGAGCGCCTGGCCAGCTCTCCCAGGGTCTGGTTGGTCGAGGGCCGGTGGCCCTTGAGCGGCATAATGCGCTCGTGAATGGCGTCGATCAGCCAGGCGGCCTGCGGGAAGAACATGGCCTCCAGTTCGGCCGCCGGCGTGATCCAGTTCCGGCTTCCGACTATGGCCGGAGGAGCGTCCAGGTAGTCGAAGGCCAGTTGCGTCAGGTTCGCGGCCACGCTCTGGATCACCGAGCCGCGCTCCACCGCGTCGCACACCAGCAACGCCTTGCCGGTCTTGACGACTGAGTCGACGATGGGCTGGTAGTTGATCGGGTTGGCCGTGCGCAGGTCGACCAGTTCGGCCGAAACCCCGAACTCGGCGGCCAGCCGGTCTGCCGCCTCGACAGCGGTGTAAAGCGCCGGACCGAGGGTGATGATGGTGAGATCGCTGCCGGCCCGCTTGATGGAGGGCTCCGAGAGATCGATCTCGTAGTAGCCTTCCGGAACGCCCTCCTCGCGGAACATCTCGCCAAAGTCGTAGACCTTCTGGCTCTCGAAGAAGACCACCGGGTCGGTTCCCGCCAGGGCCGCGTTCATCATGCCCTTGGCGTCATAGGGCGTAACCGGGTAGACCACCCTCAGTCCAGGGATGTGGGCCGCCAGCGCGGTCCAGTCCTGGGAATGCTGGGCGCCGTATTTGGCGCCGACCGAGATGCGCAGCACCACGGCCATGGTCAGCGTTCCGCCCGACATGGACTGCCATTTGGAGAGCTGGTTGAAGATCTCGTCGCCAGCGCGCCCCATGAAGTCGGCGTACATCAGTTCGGGCACCGCCCGGCCTCCCTCCAGCCCGTATCCCACCGCAGCGCCCACGATGCCCGCCTCCGAGATCGGCCCGTTGAACAGGCGGTGGTAGGGAAGCATTTCCGTCAGGCCGCGGTAGACGGCGAACGCGCCGCCCCAGTCCCGGTTCTCCTCGCCGAAAGCCACCATGGTCGGATCGATGGCGAAGCGGTGCGCCAGGGCCTCGAACAGCCCGTCACGCACGTTGAACGCCTTCATCTTGGGAACCGGCTTCCCTTCAAACGTGGGAGTGCGAACCTTGCCGCGAATCTGCTGCACCCGCGGGTTCCCGGCGAGCGGCTGGAGCAACTCGGGCGCCCGGCCGTCGAACTTCTCAACCCTGCGGTTGGAAAACATCACCTTCTCGACGAGGTCCGAATCGATACCGATTCGCGGCGAAACCTCGAAGTCGACCGCGAGTTTGAACGTCTCAAACACCACGGACTCCGTGTTTGACCGGACCTCGTCCAGCGCGGAGCCGGAGAAGTGCCCGCTCGCGGTCAGCTTGTTGTGGAAGGCGATGATCGAGTCGGCGTTGAGCCACTTGTCGATCTCCTCCTTGGAGCGGTAGCTGGAGGCGTCCGACGGCGAGTGCCCGCTGATACGGTAGGTCACCGTGTCGATGAGCGCCGGGCCTTCGCCTTCCAGCAGAAGCTGCCTCTTCCGCCGGAAGGCGTCGATCACCGGCAGCGGGTCGTAGCCGTTGACGCGTTCGGCATGCATCTGCTCGGGATTCACTCCGGCTCCGATGCGCGCAATGAACTCGCAGCCCATGGTTTCGCCCCACGGCTGGCCGCCCATGCCGTAAAAGTTGTTCATGCAGTTGAAGATGATGGGCAGCCCGCCTCTCAGCAGCGGGTCCCACAGCTTGCGGTACTGGTCCATGCTGGCGAAAGTGATGCCCTCCCAGACGGGGCCGCAGCCGAAGGAGGCGTCGCCGATGTTGCAGACCACGATGCCGGGCTTGCGGTTGACTCGCTTGAACAGCGCCGCGCCAGGCGCGATGGAACCCGATCCGCCGACCACGGCGTTGTTCGGGTAGATGCCGAAGGGAGTGAAGAAGGCGTGCATCGATCCGCCCATCCCCCGGTTGAAGCCCGTGTCGCGGGCGAAAATCTCGGCGTAGGCGCCGTAGGTCAGGAACTTGCGGGCCAGTTCCTTCACCGAGCCGGCGTGTCCCTTCTCGACCGGCCGCAGTATGGCGCCGCCGAGGTAAGTCTGCATGATGTCCAACAGCGCCCCGTCATCCATAGCGCGGATGGCCGAGAAGCCCTTGGCCAGGATCTCGCCGTGGCTTCTGTGCGAGCCGTAGATGTGGTCGTCGGGCGTGAGCGCAAAGGCCATCCCCACGGCGGCGGCCTCCTGGCCCATGGACAGGTGCGCCGGGCCGCGGTGATCGTAGCTGATCCCGTTGCAGACCCCTTTGATCTTGATTTCGTTGATGATCCACTCAAAGTGACGGATGGCGCACATGTCGGCGAACATCTGGACGAAATCGTCCCTGGAGTAGACGCGGAGTTCGTCCTCTATCGTCTTGTCGTAGGCGTTGACATCTATGTCGTGAAAACGAATGCGGCCCCGCGCGAAAGCAACTTCCGGATCTATGACGAGTGATTTTGGCATGCTTCTTATGACCTCCTATTCGGCCGCCCGCAGGATGGCTTCCTTGAGGGCCTCCGACACGGTCGGATGCGGGAAGACGATTTCGGCGACGTCGGAGACGCACATCTCGGTCTCGATCATCGCCGCCGCGGCCACTATGAATTCGCTCGACAGGTCCCCCAGGACATGCACACCCAGGATCTCGCCGTACCTGGCCCCTACGAGGACCTTGACGATGCCCGACCCTCCGGGGTTCTCGATCAGGAACCGGCCGGCGATGGCCATGGGGACCGTCGACTTCCTGTACTCGATGCCTTGCGCCTTGAGTTCCTCCTCCGTCTTCCCCACGCTGGCAGCCTCGGGATGCGTGTATATGACCGAGGGAATGGCGTCGTAGCGGATGCGCTCATCGCCGCCGAACATGTTTGACACGGCGACCTGGCCCTCCCGGGTAGCGGCATGCGCCAGCAGACGCCGGCCGGTCACGTCGCCGCAGGCCCACACTCCGGGGACGTTTGTTCTGCCCCGGTCCGAAGTCTTGATCCCCTTGTGGCTGAAATCGACCCCCGCGGCCTCCAGGCCGATGCCTTCCACCACCGGGGACCTGCCCGTGGCGTTCAGAACGCAGTCCGCCTTGAGGCGGCCTGAGCCTCCCCCGGCGTCCTCGTACTCGATGCCGCCGTCCCCGATCGAGCTGACCCGGCAGGAAGTCCTTATGTCGATTCCCTGCTTCCTTAGCGCCTCCAGCAGCCGTCGGGAGATGTCTCCGTCACAGCCGGCCGCGATCTGGGGCAACATCTCGAGCACGGCCACCTGGCTTCCCACCCCCGCGAAGAAGCTGGCGAACTCCAGGCCGATGTAGCCGCCTCCGATGATCGCAACACTGGCGGGCAGGGCCGTCAGGCCGAAGACCGAGTTCGAGTCCAGCACTCGCGGCGAGTCCAGCCCCTTGATGGGAGGTCTGGCCGGCCGGGCGCCGGTGGCGATCAGGATGTTCTTCGCTTCGTAGGTTTCCGCCCCAACCTGTAGGGTGC
Organism: Solibacteraceae bacterium; assembly: GCA_037440765.1. Classification (GTDB taxonomy): domain Bacteria; phylum Acidobacteriota; class Terriglobia; order Bryobacterales; family Bryobacteraceae; genus DTKY01. Next base: position 3,840 of record JBBITL010000104.1, on the reverse strand, counting down.
TCCGCGAGGTCAGCTTTCCTTCTCCGTGGATCACCTCGACCTTGCTGCGCTTGAGCAGGGTCTCCACTCCCTGGGTCAGGGTGCTGATGACTTTGTCTTTCCTGTCCAGAAGGGCGGCCAGGTCGAACTTCACCGACGGCGCCATGACGCCGCAGGCGGAGCCGTTCTTGCAGTCGGTATAAAGCTTGGATGATTTCAGGAAGACTTTGGTAGGAATGCAGCCGACGTTAAGACAGGTCCCGCCCAGGTGCTGCTTTTCGACGATGGCCGTTCTCTTGCCAAGACGGCCGGCGCGCGCGGCAGCCTCATAGCCGCCGGGGCCGGCGCCCAACACGATTAGATCATACATGTGATTGCTCCTAGAGCTTCAGCTCCGCTATGGCCTCGATGTTTTCGATCTGCTCTCTCACGACTTTGAGGAAACGCGCGCCGGGGGCGCCGTCGATCACCTGGTGGTCGCATGTCAGCGACAGTCCGATGTGATCGACGAACTCCACGCGCCCGTCTCTTCGCAGCGGCTTGAGTTCGATGGAGTCCACGCCGAGGATGGCGACCTGCGGCGGGCTGATGATGGGAGTGAACGAGCTGATCCCGAGGTTGCCGAGGTTGCTGACGGTGAAAGTAGCTCCGGACATCTCATCCGGGGTGAGGGTGCCCTCCTGCGCCCGGCTGGTGAGGTCCTTGACCCTCCCGGCGAGTTCGCCCATGGAGAGCCTCTCGCAGTCCCTCACCACCGGCACCAGCAGGCCCTTGTCGGTGTCGCAGGCGAAGCCGAGGTGGATCCGGGAGCGCCGGTAGATCTTGTTGCCGATGAACTCGGCGTTCAACTCCGGCATCAGCACAAGAGCCTTCACCACCGCGAACAGGACAGCGTCATTAATATTGATGTCGGGCACGGCTGCGCTCCGGCGCGCGGCCTTGACCTTGTTCCTGAAGGCCAGCAGGCCGGTGGCGTCCGCCGAAGTGTGCAGCGTGTATTGAGCGGTAGAGGAGAGTGATTCCCTCATACGGCGCGCGGTCATCTCCCGGATCTTGGACATTCGGGCGGGAGGTTCGCCAAGGTCGCCCGCCAGGACCATGTGGTTCGGGCCGGAGCCGGCGCCCCGGATCTCGTAACCCGCCTCCAGACGCTTCCTCGCCAGAGACGAGATTCGCGGCGAACCGTAGTAGCTCCGCCGGAGATCGGCTTCCATGACCCTTCCGCCGGGACCTGAACCGGGTCCGGAAGGTGGCGCGAGGCCGTGTTCCCGCGCAAACCTCCTCGCCCTGGGGCTGAGGAAGACCTGCCGGGGCTCGGTGCAGGCCGCCGCCGGGGGAGGAGCGCCGGCGGGCGCGGCCGCCAGGACGGGGGCCGGAGCCGCGACCTTCGCCGCGGGCGCTGGCGCCGCAATCTGGGCCGGACGAAACGCCTCGACGCTCTCGCCCGGCTCCCCGATCACGCAGACATTCGCGTAGACCGGGACGAGCGAGCCCTCACCGAAGAAAAGCTCCAGCAGGGTCCCGCCGGACGGCGAGCGCAGCTCGAACGTGGCCTTGTCGGTTTCGATGTCGGCCAGGATCTCGCCCTCGGCGACCGTTTCGCCCTTCCGTTTCTTCCAGCCCGCGAGAATGCACTCCTCTACCGTGTTGCCGAGTTTCGGCATTTCAACCGGTATTGCCATGCGACTGGGTCCTTCCGGCTACTTCTGGCCCTCCAGAAGCCTCCAGCCGGCCTCGACAAAGAAGGAGAGGGTGCGCTGGGTCACACCGTAGCCCATGAAATCAGCCGGGGCCATCCCATCGGGTTCGTAGGCCTTCACGAACTCGGGCATCTTGCTGAGCCGGGCGATGGCATCGGCCGGGACCGGGCGCTGAATGCCCGCTTCGTGCGGCTGCTGATCCTTGATGAACCACACCTGCGGAGCGGGCGCTATCGACATGATCAGGTTGGCGCCGGCCAGTTCGGTCAGATGATAGGGCCCGCGCAGGGCGGCGATCAGCAACTCCGACTCGTAGCCCTTCTCCTGGTAGATCTGGTAAGCCCGCTTGGTGCAGGCCAGGCCTGACCAGCGGATGTCGGACTCGGTGACCTCGGGATAGGCGTCCTGCGCCACTTCCCGCAGATAGTCGTCCAGGCGTCCGATCATGATGACGGAATAGCAGCGGCCGGGCTTGATGCCCTTCGCCTTGGCGCGCGCGATCCCCTTGCGGTGGCGCTCGGCGATGGCCAGCACCTGCGGCACGGTGAAGCTGACGGTGAGGGTGGTGGTGATACCCTCGGCTATGCACTCCTCTTCCACGTCCAGGCCGGCTGCGGCCGCCGGCAGCTTCACGGCGATGTTGGGGGCCCAGGCGTGCAGCCGCCTGGCCATGGCGAGCATGGCCTCCCTGTCGCCGGCGCGCAAGGGATTGACCTGCGCGCAGACGTACCCGGTTGCGCCCTGGGTCAGCTCGTACTCCGGCTGGAGCATCCGGGCGCAGCGGGTGACGGCGATCCTCATCAACTCCTCGGCCTTTTGTTCCGCGGGGAGCCCCTTGGCGATGACCGCCCCGACCTCCTCATCGCCCTGGGCCCGCCACTTGGCGACCGCCAGGTTGGACAGGAAGGGATTGCAGGTGACGCCTACCGCGCCGTGCTGCAAGGCGTGAGCCAGTTCGTCGGTGTCCGCCGAGTCGTGCCACCAGCTTGTCTTGGTGTTAGAAATGACCCAATTCAGATAAGTATCATGGTGCATTTGTTCCATCCTCCGTTTGCGACAGTATTGTTTACAGATCCAGATGCTTCCGGCCGTACTCGACGCAGGCCAGGTTGTACTTGTCCTCCAGCCTGGCTGCCTCCTCGGGGCTCAGCCCCGCGGTCCGCGGCAGAGGAGACTTGGGTGGGTTCTTGCGGACCAGGTCCAGCATCCTGGCCAGGTCCTGACCCGGCAGCGGGCTCTCTCCCTGGAAAGTGGCCCAGTACTTGTCCGTGTACACCGGGATCCTGAGCGGTTCACGGGTGATCATCTCCAGGTTTATGGGCATGGTGGGGTCCTTCTTGCGGCACATGTCCACGATCGCCTTCAGATCGACCACACCCTGGCCTAGAACCACCTCAGAAAGCAGGAAGCCGTCCTCGTAGGGCTCCACGGCCATGTCCTTGATGTGCGCGTTGACGACGTAAGGCATCAGGGCGCGGGCCGTGTCCATGGGGTGCTCGCACAGCGACATGTTGTTGCCGAAATCCAGGCACACGCCCACCCATTCGCTCGACAGGCTCTTCATCCAGGCCACCTGCTCGGCAGCGCGGTATCCCTTGTGGTTCTCGAAGGCGATGGCCATCCGATGCTTCCTCAGCACGGGCTCGATCAACTGGGACTGCTTCCTGATGCGATCGAACATCGCTTTCCAGGTCTCGTAGGCGTCGAAGTCCTCGTAGCGCCGGCCGGTCATGGCGGCGTGGAAGCTGTGCGCGCCGGCTTCCTTGTAAGCGATCACCTGCGCCTCGAACTCCGCCAGGCCGCCCGCGTCTGCGGGGATGCGCGGGCTGCAAACGAGGTGCATATTATAGGATTCCAGCCGCGCGCGAAACTTCTTGATCTCGGCCGGGTCAGTGGAAGGCGGGTTGGTCTGCACGCCGCCCAGGCCCATCTTGCGGCAGTGTTCGATCATGTCGAATCCGCCCTGAGCCGGGCCCCGCCGGGCCGGAGTCTGCCCGGCATCGGCCGCCGGTGGCGCCTGGCCTGCGCCCCGCCCTGCGCCCGGGCCGCGGCCGCCGCCCGCTAGGCGCGAGTTGTTGGAGAAAGCCGTGGGCGTACCGCCCATCAGCGGTTTGCCCTTAAATTGAGCACTTGAAGATGAAGCCGTAGACGACAGCCACAC
>JBBITL010000103.1:0-12742 GCA_037440765.1 Solibacteraceae bacterium | reverse complement strand
ACAAGGGCTTCTCCTGCTACACCACAAGTATTTGAGATGAAATCCAATATAACAATCCTGAAGTGCGGACAATTCGGCGCAGGGCCGTGCGGCGCGGGGATAGTCATCCCAGCCCAGGCTGCTGCGGCTCTGTGGTCGGGCAGGCCCCAGTACACGGAGCGTGGCGGACTCTCCGTCAAGGCTCAAGTAATGTGACCGAGCCGGCGTTCTCGATTGTGGAGCGCGTTTGCTCGAACCTGAAGCGCTGGCACGGAGGGGGCGTCGCAAAGTGCGTTACGCGGGCGCCGCTACATTCAACGGAAGGCCGGGCAGACTCCGGTTGAGAGGCATTGGGATTAGTCTACCTCACGGTGTGTAGTGCCAGATCCTGTCGCACTTCCGCCTGGCGAAGCCTTATTCGTCCGGTTGGCCGGTGAATACGCCCTCGGGATCGTATCCGAAGCGCCGGAACGACTCCGCGCGCAACCTCCAGGCGAAGACGGCGAACTCATCCGCCAAGGCATCAGCGATCAGATGGGCGGCCACCAGTCCGGCGCGCTTCGGCCACTTCACGAACAAATCGAGGCTGGTGCTGATTTCGAGGAGCACGCGGCGGCGCGCCTCATCTTGAATTGAAGCGGCCTCTTCCCCCAGCCAGCCCGAGAGGTCGTCGAGACGGCACGGCTTCAGGTTGGGTGCATAGGCGCGAGAGGAATCGAACCTCCAACCCTCGGTTCCGAAGACCGATGCTCTATCCGTTGAGCTACGCGCCCGTGCAGACATTATCGCGCATCCGGCTGAGCTACGGGCGCGCGGAGCGGCGCGATGGCAATCCGGCTACAACTCCAGTTTGCCGCCGAACATCATGTCTCTCAGCTTGAACTTCCGTGAGATCTTACCGGCCTCAATCTGGAGGAACACCTCCACCTCATCGTCGGCAGGCGTGATTACATGCGCGCCCGCCTGCTCGCGCGGGAACAGCAGGTAGACCACCGCCATGAACCGCTGTTGCTCCACCCGGACCTGAGCGGGACGAATCGGCGGACGCTTCTTAATCCTCAACTCCGCCACCTTCTGTAGTTCTTCCGGTGAGAGCGTGATCGCCTTGGCCGGCAGACCTTCGATGCCGACCGCGTAGACGATCTCCTTCCTGTTCAGGGCGTCGGCGGCCTCCTGGGAGGTGCCGGCTTCGGCCCCGTAGCGCATCTTCACAATCGCCTGCTTGATGGGCAGCGCCGTGTGCCAGCGCATTCGCAATTGCGTTCCGGAAGGGGCCGGAGCGCTTACCATGCCACCGCCCCCGCCACCACCACCGCCCCCGCCGCCACCTTCATCGCCTCCGCCACCGCCACCGCCACCGCCACCGCCACCGCCACCGCGCGGCGCGCCTCCGCCCCCTCCACGGGCGCCTCCGACCGCAGGCGGGGCGCTGAAGCCCTTGAGGGTGACTGTGAAGGTCTTGGACCAGGGGGAGTCGGTCATCATCTTCTGGATCTCCCTCTCATCCCATTCGGTGAACTTCTTCTTCTGCCAGAAGTCAGCCGCGAACAACCCGCCCGCCACGAAGGCGAACGTGACCGCCAATCCAATAATACGTTTCCTCATTTTGACCACGCCTCGTTTCCACTGAGAACTCAAGCATACGCTCCCTGCGGCGCGGCGGCAAGCCGCGCTCATCGAGCCGGGCGCACCTGTTAGGATGAGAGGCGATGGCGGCAGGCGGCCCGTTACTCGAGACCGAGATTAAGCTGGCCCTTGACGGGGTCAGCCAGGGCAGACGCCTGCTCCGCCGGGCTGGTTTCCGGGTAAGCCGCCGGCGGGTTCACGAGCGGAACACCGTCTTCGACACGCCCGATGGCACGCTGCGGTCGCGGGGACAGCTCCTTCGACTCCGGGAGGCCGGCAGCCTCGTCACCCTGACATTCAAGGAGCGCGCAACCACGTCGAAGCACAAGTCGCGCGTTGAGTTCGAGACCGCGGTGGGCGACCCTGAAACCGTCAGGGCCATCCTGGGCGCCTTGGGGTTAGAGCCTGTGTTCTGGTACGAAAAATTCCGCACCGAGTATGCGGTGGAGGGATCGAAAGGTCTGGCGACCCTGGACGAAACACCTATCGGGGTCTTCCTGGAACTGGAGGGGGAACCGTCCTGGATAGACCAGAGCGCCGCCGCAATGGGATTCCAGCAATCATCATACATTACAGACAGTTACGCGGCCCTGTACCGCGTTTTTTCCTCTGCGCGCGGCGGTGACCCGGCTATGATGGCTTTCTGGTCCCGCGCCGTAAGCGCCAGGAAACGCAAGGCCGCACTCACCCCTTGAATGCGGAGCCGGCTTGTGATATAGTCGGGTTGGGTCCTTCTAGACCCTCTAGTACTGGAAATAGACAACGCCCCTCATGCGGGGGCGGAGGCACAGCGAACAGGGCATGAGAAAGAGCGAGTGAAGGTGGCGGTGAGCGTCGTCATCATAGTGGTTTCCGCAGCGCTGCTGGGCTACTGGTTCCGCTACACGTGCCTGCTCACGCTGCGCACCCGCACTGGAGAGGACCGCGACCCGCGCCTTGCCGCCGCCAACTGGCTCAGCTTCACCGGCGTCAACGAAGAACTGGTGAACGGCGCCACCAGCAGTGGTCTTGCGGAACTGGAGCAGGCGCTGAAGCGCGATTACAGGCTGTTAACCTACCTGCTGACCAACGCGTCCGGACTCCGGTTCGGCGGTCTCACCATGGAGCAGCACATGCTGATGCTGGATTTCCGGCTGATGCAGGCCGTCTGCTTTGTGACCCGGAGGCTGTACGTGAGCCGGGCGCGCGCCGCGGTACTGGAGATGACGGAAGTTCTGGGACACCTGGCCAGCGACATGGGCAAGCGCAGCCGCGCCGCCTCCCGCGCCTGAGCAATCTCCGCATCCCTGCCGCAAACCCGGCGAGTGTCGCGTGCCGGATTTCACTTGACCCGAACCGAGCCGGCTTTGGCGGGGACCAGCCGGATCGCGGTCTTGCCGGGCAAGGCCGGTGGAGTGAAGGCCTCTTCCAGCAGGGCGGCCAGTTCCAGAGCGTGGCGTTTGTGGGACCCGGTGGCCGGACTGGCGCTCTCCGGGCGTCCCGCGTAGCGAATCCCCCTGCCGCCGGCGGCGGCCAGAGGCTGCATGCGCTCCCGGAAATACCGCCAGGCGCCCATGTTGCGCGGTTCTTCCTGAACCCACACCAGCTCGCTTCCCTGAGGGTATTTCTCCAGCACGTCCTCGAGCTCCTGCTCCGGGAAGGGATACAACTGCTCCACCCGCACTACGGCGGACTGGTCCGCCCTGCGCGCTTCCCTGGCTGCGATCAGATCGTAGTAGACCTTCCCGCAGCAGAACGCGATGCTCTCCACGCCGGCCGGCGTTACGCTCTCGTCGTCAATGACCTCGCGGAAACCGCCGGCGGAGAATTCGGCCAGACCGGAGACCGCCTGCGGGTGCCTCAGGAGGCTCTTGGGCGTGAAGATGATGAGCGGTTTGCGGACCCCTCGCCGGTCCTGTCCGCCGCACATCTGGCGGCGCAGCAGGTGGAAGTACTGCGCGGGCGTCGTGCAATTGGCCACCTGCATGTTCCGGCCCGCGCACAGCGTGAGGAAACGTTCGATGCGGGCGCTGGAATGCTCCGGCCCTTGTCCCTCGTACCCGTGCGGCAACAGCAGGACCAGGCCGCTCGGCTGGCCCCACTTCGACTCGGCGCTGGAGAGAAACTGGTCGATCATGATCTGCGCGCCGTTGGCGAAGTCCCCGAACTGGGCCTCCCAGATGACGAGCGTCAGCGGGTCGGCGACACTGTAGCCGAACTCGAAGCCCATCACCGCGTACTCGCTCAGCGAGCTGTCGAACACCTGAAACCGCGCCTGACCCTCCGACAGGTGCTGCAACGGACAATAGGGGCTTCCGGTATCGTAATCGTGAAACACCAGGTGGCGCTGGCTGAAAGTCCCGCGGCCGCTGTCCTGCCCGCTCAGTCGGACCGGGGTTCCTTCCAGCACCAGACTTCCGAACGCAAATGCCTCGCCGAACGCCCAATCGATGGGGCCGCCCGCTTCGAACATCTCGCGGCGGCGTTCGACGAAACCGCGGAGCTTCGGATGCAGCCCGAAGTCCGGCGGAAACGTGGTCAGCGCCCTGGTGATGGCGGCCAGGACCGGCCGGTCCACCGCGGTTCGCGGGCACCAGGCGGGCGCTTCCTCCACGCGCGTTGGCCCCAGTTCCTGCACCTCATAGCGCTCGGCCTTTGTCCGGGCCGCCTGAAACGCGGTTTCCAGGCGCCCGGAGGCGCGTTTTCGCATCTCCTGGATATCCTGATCCGTGAGCAGGCCCTCGCGGACCAACCGCCCGGCGTAGAGCGCCGCCACCGGCAGGTGCTCCCTGATCCTCCGGTACAGGATGGGCTGCGTGTAGCTTGGGTCATCCGCCTCGTTGTGCCCGTGCAACCGGTAGCTGAACAGGTCGATCACCACGTCCTTGTTGAATCGCTGGCGGTAGTCGAAGGCGATCTCGACCGCGCGGGCGGCGGCCTCCGGATCGTCGCCATTGACGTGGAAGATGGGCGCCTGCACGGTGCGCGCCACGTCGGTCGAGTACGGCGAGGAGCGCGCTTCCTCCGACGGCGTGGTGAAGCCGATCTGGTTGTTGATGATGAGGTGGACGGTGCCACCGGTGCGGTAGCCCTCCAACTGCGACAGGTTCAGCGTCTCAGCCACCACGCCCTGCCCGGCGAAGGCAGCGTCGCCGTGCACCAGAACCGGGATCACGCGCCTGCGCTCGCCGTCGCCGAGCCGGTCCTGCTTGGGCCGCACGATACCCTCCACCACCGGGTTCACGGCCTCCAGATGGCTGGGGTTCGGCGCGACCGAGACCGCGATCTTGCGTCCGGACGGGTCCAGGTGAGCGCCCGTGGCCCCCAGATGATACTTCACGTCACCCGATCCCTGGATGCTGGCGGGGTCCGGGTCGCCCTCGAACTCCGAGAAGATCTGCGTCAGCGGCTTGCCGATGACGTTGGCAAGCACGTTCAGCCGCCCGCGGTGAGCCATCCCTATGACCACTTCCTGAACGCCGCCGCCGGCGGCCCGGTCGAGCAGGTGGATCAGAATTGCAAGGGCGGTCTCCGAGCCTTCCAGCGAAAACCGCTTCTGCCCCACGAAACGCGAATGCAGGAAATGCTCGAACTCCTCGGCGTTGATGAGCTGCTCGAGAAGCCGCCTTCGCACCCCCGCTTCGAGCGGCCAGTTGTTGGCGCTCGGCTCCATGCGGAGTTGAAGCCAGCGCTTCTGCTCCGGGTGCTGTATGTTCATGTACTCGCACCCGACCTTGCCGCAGTAGGTCTGACGCAGCGTCTCCAGGATCTGGCGCAGGGTGGCCAGCGGCTGCGGCGCGTCGTCTCCGATGGCCTCCCCCAGGCTGCCGGTGAGGAACTCGCGGTCCAGGTCCCATATGGTCAGCCCGTAGGTGGCCGGATCCAGCTCGGCATGGTAGCTCGGCTCGCGGCCGAGCGGGTCCAGGTCGGCTATGAGGTGGCCCCGCACGCGGTAAGCGTTGATAAGCTGCAACACCGCCGCCTGCTTGGCGATCTCGGCGGTGCGCGCCGCCAGGCCCGGCACACTGGCGGCGCGGTCCGGCTCCCAGCGCACCGGCCGGTGGGGCATCTTGAGGTCCGCGAAGATCCGTTCGTAGAAGCCGTCTTCGCCTTCGAGCAGGCCCTGCAACCTGGCCAGGAACATCCCGGACTCGGCGCCCTGGATGATCCGGTGATCGTAGGTGCAGGTCACCGTCATGACCTTCCCGATTCCCAGGGTGGCGGTCACCTCCGGCGACGCGCCCCGGTATTCGGCCGGGTAATCGATGGCGCCGGTGGCGATGATGGCGCCCTGGCCGGTCATCAGGCGGGGCACGCTGCCCACTGTGCCGATGGTGCCGGGGTTGGTCAGCGAGATGGTGGTTCCGCGAAAGTCCTCAATCGACAGCTCACCCGACCGGGCGCGGGCGATCAGCGAGTCGTAGGCGTTCAGAAACCCCGGGAAGTCGAGCCCGCCGGCGTCCTTGAGGTTGGGCACGACAAGGGAGCGCGACCCACGCTTGCCCGCCAGGTCGACGGCGATCCCCATGTTGATCTTCCCGTGTTGTATGCGCACGGGGCCGTCTCCGGTCTCGGCGAAGGCCGAGTTGAGCACGGGGAACGCCTCGATCGCCTTCAGCACGCCCCAGATGATCAGGTGGGTATAGGAGACCTTGCTGCCGCCCTGAAGCCCCCGGTGCAGGTTGATGATCCTGCGGTTCTCGTCGATGACCTTGACCGGGATAGTGCGCTGCGAGGTGGCCACGGGAACCGACAGGCTGGCGGTCATGTTGTCCACCACCCGCGCCGCCGCCCCGCGCAGCGGGACGACTTCGTCGTCCGGCAGGAGATCCGGTGCCGGGCCGATACCGGGACCGGGAGACGTGGGGACAGGGGGAGTGGGGGGCGCCGCATCGAACAGACTGGCCCAGCTCGGGTCCACTTCCCGCCGGTTATGGCGGAACTGCTCCATCAGTTCGGCTGCGAGCCAACTGTTGATCCCAGAGTTGCCGCCGCTTCGCAATGACATTGGAGAGTGGCTTGTAGACACCATGATAGCCGAAGCCGCGCCTGCATCGAGTACAATGCTCATTCCATGAAGATTCTGGTGTTCTCGGACATTCACGGGGATTACAGGGCGCTCGAACGGCTCATGGAGATTGAGGCCGACCACTACTTCGCGGCCGGGGACCTGACAAGCTGGGGACGCGGCCTGGACGGCTGCGGCCAGATCCTGCGCCGCCGCGCCGGGCGCACGCATGTGCTGCCGGGCAACCACGAGCCGGCCGCCATGACCTCCGCCTTTTGCCACAAGTTCGGTCTGCATCACTTCCACGAGCAGAGTGTCCAGGCCGGAGGCTTCCACCTGGCCGGCCTGGGTTACTCCAGTCCTACACCTTTCAACACGCCCGGCGAGTACTCGGAGGCGGAACTGGGAGAGCGCCTTGAGAAGTTCCGCTCCCTCAAGCCGCTGGTCCTCATCTGTCACTGCCCTCCATATGGCACGCCGCTCGACCGCGTGCGCGATGGAGTGCACATCGGAAGCCGCGCCGTGGCCCGCTTCATAGAAGAGCACCAGCCGGAGGTGTTCTGCGCCGGCCACGTCCACGAGGCGGCAGGCGTTGAGGCCAGGCTCGGCCGGACGCTGGGTTTCAGCGCCGGACCGCAGGGGCGCCTGATCGATTTTGATAAACTGAAGGGCGTATGACGATCGAGGAACTCGAGCGCGAATACCTCCCGCTCCGCCAGCAATCGCACGCTGTGCGGAGCTATCTTTGACTCCCCCGCCAAGCAGTCCCAGCTAGCCGCGATCGAGAAGCAGATTGCCGCGCCTGACTTCTGGCTCCAGCCGGAGCGAAGCCAGAAGGTCATGCAGGACCGCAAGCGCCTCCAGGAGGCCTTGACCAACGACGCCTTCATCCGCTCCATGACCTCCGACATTGAGACGCTGTTCGAGCTGTCGCGCGAGGGCGAGCCGGTCGCCGGCGAGATTGAACAGGAACTGAAGCGCCTCCGGGCGCGCCTGGCGGAGTTGGAGACGTCGATGCTCCTGGCTGGAGAGAACGACCGGCTCAGCGCCATAGTGACCATCCATCCGGGCGCGGGGGGCACCGAGAGCCAGGACTGGGCCGAGATGCTGGAACGCATGTACCTGCGCTGGGCCGAGCGCAAGGGCTTCGTCGCGTCGGTGACCGACCGGCTGGAGGGTGAAGGAGCCGGCGTCAAGTCGGTGACCTTCGAGGTGGACGGCGAGAACGCCTACGGGCTGCTCCAGTCCGAGGTGGGCGTGCACCGGCTGGTGCGCATCTCTCCGTTTGACGCCAATGCGCGGCGGCACACCTCGTTCGCTTCCGTCTTCGTCTACCCGCAGGTGGAAGAGGAGATCAAGATCGACATCCGGAGCGAGGACCTGCGGGTGGATACCTTCCGGGCGAGCGGCGCCGGAGGCCAGCACGTGAACCGCACCGACTCGGCCATACGCATGACCCACCTGCCCACGGGCATCGTGGTGCAGTGCCAGAACGAGCGCTCGCAGCACAAGAACCGCGCCTCCGCCATGAAGCAGTTGCGCGCACGCCTGTACGAGCACGAACTGGCCAAGAAGCAGGCCGAAGAACAGAAGCTGGAGGCCGGCAAGCTCGACATCAACTTCGGGAGCCAGATCCGCAGCTATGTGCTGGCCCCATACCGGCTGGTGAAGGATCACCGCACCAAGCTCGCCATCGGCGACGTGGATCGCGTGCTGGGCGGCGGGATCGACGATCTGATCCAGGCCTACCTTGTCTTCCGGAAGACCGGCAGAACGGCGGGCGACGGCAAGGACGATGTCTCCGACTAGCGAACCGCTGGACAGGCGAGGACCCGTGGGACGGACCTCCTGGCCTGTCCCCGAACCGCGACCGTGAGGGAGCGGACACAGTAGCATGGCAGCGCATCCGGACCTCCTCCGCGCCGCCGAGCTGATACGTGCCGGCCGCCTGGTTGCCTTCCCTACGGAAACCGTCTACGGCTTGGGCGCCAATGCCCTGGACGCGGCCGCAGTCGCGCGGATCTTCGAAGTCAAGGGCCGTCCGTCCACCAGCCCCCTGATCGTGCACGTGGACTCGGTTGAGATGGCCCGCGGCCTGGCAGCCCTGTGGCCGCCGGAGGCCGAGGCGCTGGCTGGGCGCTTCTGGCCCGGCCCGCTCACCCTGGTCCTGCCCAAGCGGCCGGTTGTTCCCGACGTGGTTACTGCCGGCCTCGGGACGGTTGGTATCCGGCTGCCGGCGCATCCTCTGGCGCTGGGGCTCATACGGGCCGCCGGAGTACCCATCGCCGCTCCCAGCGCGAACCTGTTCACACGCCTTTCACCCACCACGGCCGGGCACGTCCGCGAGCAACTCGGCGACGCTGTCGATATGATCCTGGACGGCGGACCGGCGAACGTGGGTTTGGAATCCACGGTCCTGTCGTTGGCGGCACGGCCTCCGCAGCTACTGCGGCCAGGGATGGTCACGCAGGCTGAAATCGAGGCCCTGGTCGGGAGGGTAGAACTGGCCCCCCGGGTGGAGGACGGCGCCCAGTCCTCGCCGGGCAGACGGCGCACGCACTACCGCCCTCGCACGCGGCTTGTGATTACCACGCCCGGCGGGCCGGTTCCGCAGGGCCGTGGAATCCGGCTCGTGAGGGGCGCAGCCGGCCCGGGATTCATGCCCGAGGACCCCGGGGCTTTCGCCGCGGCGCTGTACGACACGCTGTACCGGCTGGACCGGCAGGGCTGGGACTGGATCGCGGTTGAGCAGCTTCCCGACTCTCCCGAATGGGCGGCCGCGGCCGACCGCCTCTGGCGCGCGGCTGAGATAGAATGGTCCGCACTGCCATGACGCGATACCGCTGGTTCATCCTGGCCCTTCTGTTCCTGGTGACGACCAACAACTACCTGGATCGCATCGTGATCTCGGTGCTGATCCCCGTCATCCGGGAAGACCTGCACGTCTCCACCGAGCAATACAGCTACATACAGGCCTCGTTCCAGATGGCCTACACGGTGGGCTTCCTGATCGTGGGCAAGCTCATCGACAAGTACGGGACCCGCATCGGCTACACGTTCTCGATCCTGTGGTGGTCGATCGCGGCCGCGCTGCACGCCGCCGCCAGGAGCTGGTCAGGTCTGGCCTTCTGGCGGGCCATGCTCGGGTTGGGAGAGGCCGGCAACTTCCCCGCCGCCGTAAAGAGCGTGGCCGAGTGGTTCCCCAAGAAGGACCGGGCCTTCGCCACAGGCATCTTCAACGCGGGCACCAATGTGGCCGCCATGGTCGGCCCCCCGTTGTTCGTCTGGATGGCAATGGCGTTAGGATGGCGCGCCTGCTTCGTCATTACGGCATCCACCGGGTTTGTGCTGGCGCTGGTGTGGTGGATCGTCTACCGGCAGCCCCACGCACACCGCTCGGTGAACGCGGCGGAGTTGGCCTACATCAACAGCGACATTGAGGAAAGCCGGTCGGCCCCGACAGTGGGTTGGGTCGCCGCGCTGAAGTACAAGGAGACCTGGGGGTTTGCCGCCGGCAAGTTTCTGGCTGATCCGGTCTGGTGGTTTTACCTGTCCTGGCTTCCGCTCTATCTGTACGACGTGCGGAAATTCAAGATGATGGAGGTCGGATGGGCTCTGCCGGTGGTCTACCTGATGGCGGACGTCGGCAGTGTCGGCGGCGGCTGGCTTTCCGGTCATCTTATCCGGCGCGGATGGCCCCTCGCCACTGCCCGCAAGGCGGCGATGGCCGTGTGCTGCGCGTTGATGCCGATAGCTGCCATGTCGGTCCTGGCGCCCAGCCCCATACTGGCGGTGGCCCTGGTGAGTCTGGCGACCGCCGCCCACCAAGGGTGGTCCTGCAATCTCTTCACCACGGTCTCCGACGTCTTCCCCAAGCAGGCCGTCGCCTCAGTCACCGGTATCGGCGGCGCCTTCGGCGGACTGGGAGGAGTGCTGTTCTCCTCGCTGTTGCCCGGTTACATCATTTCGCACTTCGGCTACACGCCAATCTTCCTGATCATGGGTTGTTTTCATCTCCTGGCCCTCACCGCTGTGCACCTGCTTTTGGGGAAGATGAAGCCCATCAAGGCATAACAAACGCGCCCCAGCCCCCCCCATTTGTGGGCCACGGGTACCGTGACTCTCCAAACCTGCTGTTAACCAATGCTCTATTGCCACGCCGGGCCGTCCGGCACAACATGGTGAGCAGAAGCAGTGAGCAAAGCGCCGGTCCAGCGCCTGCGGTGCCGGAACCGCGCGGGCCAGGCGCCGAACGGTCGAGCCGGCGGGAGGAGCACGGTGAAACTAGTACAACTCTTAAGGGAGGAGGATGGGCAGGACCTGATCGAGTACACGCTGCTGCTCGCCATGGTCTGCCTGGCCTCCGCCGCCCTGATGATCGGCAGCGGTGAAGCGGTGCACGGGATCTGGGGTACTACCGACAACAACCTGTCCTCGGCAGGTTCGGTGGCCAGCGGCAGCTAGCGCCACCCCGAAAAGGCACCCCGGCAGAATCGCCGCAAGGAGCCCTCCGCGGGCAGCGTGGTAGACTTGCCTTTTAGCTGAGCCCAGGGGCTTTTTGCGCCATGATCCGCCTGCTCCGCAGCCTGGTCCCTTCCCACGTCCTGACGCTGCTGGTTACCGAAGCGGTCCTGATACTCTGCTCGTTCGTTCTGGCCTGCTACCTGGTTCTCACCGTGGACCCGGCCGTGTACCTTCTGTACGACGGCGGCGCTGGCAGGCTCGCTCTCATCTGGCTCACCCTTCTTGCGGGGATCTATCTGCACGACCTTTACAGCGAAGTCCAGGTGCGCTCCCGCATACTCCTGGTGCAGCAGGGACTCCAGATCGTGGGGGCAGGGATCCTGGTGCAGGCTCTGCTGGGGTATTTGAATCCGAACCTGATCTTGCCCCGCTGGGTGGTGCTGCTTGGCAGCGGGTTCAGCCTCTTCTCCTTCGTAGCGTGGCGGATTTTTTACAGCGGTGCGGTGTTGCGCGCCATAGGAGAAGACCGGGTTCTTTTTCTGGGATGCAACGGCCTGGCGATGGCTATAGCCCGGCATTGGGATGAGCATCCGGAATTCGGCGTGCGCGTGCTGGGCTCCGTCAACGATGAGAAGCCGGCCGTTGCGGCCCGGACCGGGATCCGGACGCTGGCCGGGACGAGCGCGCTCAGAGAGGCGGCCGAGGCCGTCAAACCAAATCTCATCGTTGTCGGGGTGGAAGATCGCCGGGGAAACGTCCCTTCATTGGATCTGCTTGACCTGCGCTTCTCGGGCATGAGGATTGAGGAGGCAGCCACGACTTTCGAGCGCGTGTTCAAGAGGGTCTCCTTGAACGAGCTTCGTCCTGCGCAGCTCATTTATTCGGGCGAAACGGGGCCGCACCGCTCCAGGCTGGCGCTCCAGTCCGCCTACTCCTGGCTGGTCGCCGCGGCCGTGGCAGCCGCGTGCGCGCCGCTGATGCTGCTGATCGCTGTGGCCGTGAAGCTCAGTTCGCCAGGCTCCGTACTGTACCGGCAAACCCGCGTGGGCTGGCAGGGCCGCAGCTTTACGCTCTTCAAGTTCCGCTCCATGCACGATCGCGCCGAGGCTGAGACCGGAGCGGTGTGGGCGTCCCGGAACGATCACCGCGTCACCGCGGTGGGACGCTGGCTGAGGCGCTTCCGGCTGGACGAACTGCCGCAGTTGTTCAACGTGCTGCGGGGGGAGATGTCCCTGGTGGGCCCCCGGCCGGAGCGGCCCGAGTTCGTCGGGCAACTGAGCGAGCGCATACCCTTCTACCGCCAGCGCCACTGGGTCCGGCCGGGCATCACCGGCTGGGCGCAGATCAACTACAAGTACGGGGACACCATGGAGGACGCCGCAAGGAAGCTGGAGTACGATCTGTACTACATCAAGCATCTGTCCCCGGCCCTGGACTTCTACATCCTGTTCCACACGCTGAAGACCGTCGTGCTCTCGCGCGGCGCGCAGTAGAAGTCACCGGACCGCGGGCAGGATCGCCCGCCGGTTTGACGGGAAGGGGCTCGTTCCCGTAGAATTGACACTGGAAGGCGCGGAGGGTTTGGTGTGCCCGGCGCCGTTCACTGGCGGGCGGGAGTAACTCAATGGTAGAGTCACAGCCTTCCAAGCTGTTGGTTGCGGGTTCGATTCCCGTCTCCCGCTCCAG
>JBBITL010000102.1:0-12751 GCA_037440765.1 Solibacteraceae bacterium | reverse complement strand
GAAGGGCGGAATATTCCCTAACGGAAAACGCTCGGACTCCAGTTCAGGCTGAGCCTGAACACCCATCCCGGAGCTTCGCTTCCATCGGTTCCTTGGCGAGGGTGCACTAGCGCCGCAATTCCCAGATGGCCCGATCATGAGTCACGAGCTCGGCCCCGAATCCGACATTTGAGATCACGAAGTAGCGGTACGGTCTGTCAAGGGCGGAGTGAAAGGGAGCCATCGGGGCGGCTATAAGGCGGGCTCCAACACCCTGCCTTCATCGTCGCCCGGACAAGCGGCGCAAACAAGGACGCCGGAACTCCCGGCAAACGTCCCGCCCGGATTGCACAAAAAAATGCACTTCCGTATTGACCGGGCCGCCGGCCTGCGGTACGCTGTCACTGGGGCCATGCAGTGCCCCAAGAAGAAATGGAAACGACTGGTGGCAGCAGTTCGATGACCGAGCGGGACGAACCTCCGCCGCAGGGGGGGGCGTTGCCGACGAAGGCCGCTCCAGTCGTGGGCACCGACCCGCCCAGCCCGACCGCCCCATAGGGGGCGAGGAGCCGGCCGCTCGCGACTGAGGTAGACGTCGCGCAGCACCCCGCCACGGCCGGCTTTGGATAAGCTCCGCTCACAGCCGTGAGTCATCCTTGCGCCGTGCGTGCGCGCCGGGGAAAGGCGCGCAGAGGGTGTCTGGTGCGTGCATGTCCTGGCACCGGGCTGCGGCCACGAGAAAGGAAGCACCGCCATGCTCAAAATGCCCGTGCTCGGGAAGACCGGCCCGGCGGACGGCCGCCGGCTCAAGGCCAACGGAGCCGTCGCGGCGCCCCAGCGGAGCGAATTCGAGAGCGCCCTTCACCCCGACATCCAGCACGTCTTCCGGGAGTTCGGCTCCACGCCCGAAGGTTTGAGCGCAGAGGCGGCCGAGCAGCGGCTCGACGATCACGGCCCCAACACCGTGGTCCGCGAGAAGGCGGCGCGATGGTGGTCGCACCTGTTTCATGCGTTCAACAACGCCTTCATACTGCTGTTACTCACGCTGGCGGCGGTCTCGGCCTTGACCGAAGACATGAAAGCCGCCGTGATCATCACAACCATGGTGATCATCAGCGCTGTACTGCGGTTTTCCCAGGAGTACCGCTCGAGCAAAGCAGCCGAGAAGCTGAACGACCTGGTGCAGACCACGGCCACGGTCACGCGCTCCGGCCGCAAGGTCGAGGCGGCCGTCGAGGAGATCGTTCCGGGAGACCTCGTGCACCTGTCGGCCGGCGATATGATTCCCGCCGACCTGAGGCTTGTGTCGGCCAAGGACCTGTTCATAAGCCAGTCGGCCCTGACCGGCGAATCTCTTCCCGTCGAGAAGACAGCCACCGGCGACGTGGCCGAGGCGGTGACTCCGCTGGATCACCCGAAGCTCTGTTTCATGGGCACCAACGTGATCAGCGGCGCCGGCACGGGACTTGTGGTAAGGACCGGAGCGGGCACCTATCTCGGAGCGCTGGCGCAGAAAGTCACGGGCCGCCGCGTGGAGACGGAGTTCGACCGGGGCGTGAGCCGCGTCAGCTGGCTGCTGATCCGCTTCGCGCTGTTCATGGTGCCGATCGTCTTCCTGATCAACGGCTTCACCAAAGGCGACTGGGGGCAGGCGTTCTTCTTCGCGCTGTCGGTCGCCGTCGGCCTGACGCCCAAAATGCTGCCGACGATCGTCACGGCGAACCTTGCCCGCGGCGCGGTGAACATGTCGCGCAAGAAGGTCATCGTCAAGCGGCTGCACTCCATACAGAACTTCGGGGCGATGGATGTGCTGTGCTCCGACAAGACCGGCACGCTGACCCAGGACCGGGTCATTCTCGAGCGGCATCTCGACGTGTTCGGCCGGGAGTACGAGAAGGTCCTGCAACTCGCGTATCTAAACAGCTACTACCAGACCGGACTCAAGAACCTGCTGGACGTCGCGATCCTGGAACACGCGGAGATCGAAAGCGGGCTGCACGTGGCGACCGACTACCGGCTGGTGGACGAGATCCCGTTCGATTTCGAGCGCCGCCGAATGTCCGTAGTGGTGCAAACACCCGAGGGCCAGGAGATGTTGATCACGAAGGGCGCCGTCGAAGAGATGCTCTCGATCTCCCCCTGGGTGGATGTCAACCGCAGCGTCGCGCCGCTGGCCGCCGATCTGCGGGCCCGCGTGCTGGCAATGGCGCGCGACCTCAACGAAGAGGGCTTTCGCGTGATCGCGGTCGCCGTCCGCAAGTTCAAACCCGGTCACGGCGCTTACACGGTGGCGGATGAGGACGACATGATCCTCATCGGGTTCATCGCCTTTCTCGATCCCCCAAAGGAGTCCGCAAGGCCCGCCATCCAGGCGCTGAAGGAGCACGGCGTGAAGGTGAAGATTCTCACGGGGGACAACGAGGTTGTGACGCGCCGGATTTGCAAGGAAGTGGGAATCGATGCGAGCCGGATCCTGCTCGGCCAGCAGGTGGAAGCCATGAGCGACGAGGAACTGGCCGGAGCGGCGGAGAACACCACGGTGTTCGCCAAGATCTCGCCGGCCGGGAAGGCGCGGATCATCCTCGCGCTGAAATCGCGCGGGCACGTCGTCGGGTTTCTCGGAGACGGCATCAATGACGCCGCGGCGCTCCGCGAGGCGGACATCGGCCTTTCGGTCAACAGCGCGGTGGACATCGCCAAGGAATCCGCCGATATCATCCTGCTCGAGAAGAGCCTGATGGTTCTCGAAGAGGGTGTCCTGGAGGGCCGCCGCACGTTCGGCAATATCCTCAAGTACATCCGGATGGGCACGAGCTCGAATTTCGGCAACGTCTTCAGCGTGCTGGGCGCCAGCGCCTGGCTGCCGTTCCTCCCGATGCGGCCGCTGCAACTGCTGACGCAGAACCTGCTTTACGACCTTTCGCAGATCGGAATTCCCTTTGACCAGATCGACGAGGAGTACCTGAAGAAGCCTCGCAGGTGGGAGGTGGGCGCGATCGGCCGTTTCATGCTCTTCCTGGGACCGGTGTCTTCGATCTTCGACTACCTCACCTTCTTTCTGATGTGGTTCCTGTTCGGCGCGAAGACGCCGGCGGCCCAATCGCTGTTCCAGTCCGGCTGGTTCGTCGAAGGCCTGCTCTCACAGACGCTGATCGTCCACATCATCCGGACGCGCAGGATACCCTTCGTGGAGAGCCGGCCGGCGGCGCCGCTCGCGCTTCTGACGGCTTTCGTGATGCTCGCCGGCGTGGTCATTCCGTTCACGCCATTAGGCGCGACGCTCGGGCTTCAACCGCTGCCCCCGGTCTACTTCGGCTGGCTGGCGCTGATTCTCTTGTGCTACTGCGTGCTCGGGCAGGTGGTGAAGAGCTGGTACGCGCGGAGGTACGGATACTACTGAAAGCGGGGCGGCGCAGGCCGCGCGCGGCTGAGGTCCGGCTTGGTCGGGGCGCCAGGCGCGGTTGAAGAAGGCCCGGTTCTAGCCGTATGATGAAGGCGAAAGCGGTGGAGTCCCCTCTACGAAAGTACCGGGTCCTCGCCGTTTCTCCCACAGCAGCGCTGAGACTCTAGGAACCGGGCATGCTCCCAAGTCTGCTGCCGAATGCCAAGGAGTGCAGGTTGGCTGCGGACAGCTTCCGGAATCTGGCGCTGGAACTGACCGAGCTGCGCTGAGCATCCCGGCCACGGCCCACCGCCCATGCCCTATCATGCGAAGTAGGGATGGCGCGGCTGCTGGCAATCCTGGTTCTTGCCTGTGCACTACAGGGGGCGGACAGGTGGGTGGGGTTCCGCTCCGGCCCCTTCGAGGTGATTACAAGCGCGGGAGAGCGCGCCGGACGTGACCGCCTGTACGAACTGGAGCAGTTCCGCTACGGCATGGAACAACTGCTCGGCAGGAAGGAAATCAACCCGATCTGGCCCATCCGGGTCTTTGTCCTGCGCTCCACCAAGGATGCGCCCACGGGCCTCGGCCTGGCGCGCGACGCCTTCTACGGCGCCGTGCCCGACCGCGGACCGTTCCCGAGTTCGTTGCTCGGAGCTTGCGCCGTCCTGTTCCTTGAATCGGGCGAGGGCAAACTCCCCGATGAAATGGAGAAGGCGCTGGTGGACCTGTTCTCCACCGTGGAGTTCAAAGGCTGGCAAGCAGTCCTGGGAGCACCGCCGCCGGCCGCGGCACGCACGCGCCAGTGGGCCAGAATGCACATGCTGGCGGTCTCGACCGGCTACTACGGCAAGCTGCGCTCGCTGGTCTACAACCTGGAGCGCGGCGTCGAGGAAGAGCCCGCCTATCGCAACGCGTTCGGTAAGTCGCTGGCCGAAGTTGACAAGGAGGCGGACGCTTACTTCCGCGCCGGTAAGTTCGAGACCGCCCCGCTTCGCCGGAGGCCGCTCAGTCCGGAGCGTGATTTCGAGCCGAAGCCCGTCGAGGCGGCGCGCGCAGCGATCCTCACCGCCGATCTGCTGCTCTCGGACCCGGCACGTGCGGCCCAAGCCCGCTCCGCGTACGAAGCGATCCTGAAGGGCTCGCCCGGATCGCCCGAAGCTCTCGGAGGGCTGGCCCTGGCGGCGGTTGCGGGCAAGCAGCAGAAGGAGGCCCTGGGGCTGCTCGCGCGCGCCGTGGAGGCTCCCGAAGCGGGCGCGCGCGTCCTGTACGAGTACGGGCGGCTGGAGCCGGACCGGGACAAGGCCGTGGCGGCGTTCGAGAAGGCCGCCAAGCTGAATCCGCGCTGGGCCGCGCCTCACTTCGAGATGGCCCGCCTCGAACCCGATCCCGCTCTGCGCGTGCAGTTGCTCGTCGCGGCGGCCGGGCGCGAGCCGCGCAATGTTGGTTATTGGCGCGCACTGGCCGAAACGCAGGAATCGGCAGGGCAGTTCGTGGATGCCGCCAAGTCCTGGGCCTCGGCGGAGACCGCCGCTGGGAGCGCCGCTGAGCGAGATCGCTTGCGCGAGAGCCGCCTCGCCGCCGAGGTAAAGCGGCGCGAAGCAGATGAAGCGGCGCGCCAGCGCAGAATCGAGGAGGCGCGGCGCGAACTGGAGGCGCTCAAGCAGAAAGTCAGAGCCGGCATTGAAGCCGCTATCGAGAAGGCCAACCGCGAGAACCCGCCCATGGCGCCTTCCTCCGGCAAGGTCGAGCCCTGGTTCGAGGGCCCGCAGCCCGATGCGAAGCTCTCGGGCCTCCTCCGCCAGGTGGACTGCCTGGGCGCGATGGCCCGGCTCGTCATCGAAGCGGACGGCGGCAAGTTGACGCGGCTGCTGATTCGCGATTCCTCCCAAGTCAGCATCACCGGGGGAGGCGAGAAGGCGTTCGGATGCGGGGCGCAGAAGCCCGCGCGCCGCGTCTTGGTGGAATACTTCGCCAGGCCGGACGCCAAACTCGGCACGGCCGGTGAGGTTGCCGTGCTACAGTTTCCCTGAGTGAGACGCCTCCCCGTGCGCTGGGTGGTGATGAGTGTGTTCGTGCTCTCATCCGCCCTCAACTACCTGGACCGGCAGATCCTGGCCGCGCTCGCGCCCGTGCTGCGCGAGGAGTTCCAGCTCACCAACGCAGACTACGGCCATGTCCTGGCGGCCTTCTCGATCGCCTACGCCGCCTGCTCGCCGCTGGCCGGGCTGCTCATCGACCGCTTCGGCCTCAACCGCAGCATCAGTCTCGGCGTGGGATTGTGGTCGCTCGCCGGCATAGCTACGGGATTCGTCCGGAACTTCGCGGGGCTGGTTTCATGCCGCATCGTGCTCGGGGCGGCGGAGTCCTCGGGGGTGCCCGCCGTCGGCAAAGCGCTTCACAAGTACCTGCCGGCCAAGGAGAGAGCGCTCGGAAACGCACTGAGCCAGATCGGCTTGAGCGTGGGCGCCATCATTGCGCCGCCGCTAGCCACCTGGCTCGCCCTGCGCTACGGTTGGCGCTGGGCGTTCATCCTCACCGGTCTGGTGAGCTTGTGCTGGATTCCCCTGTGGCTGTGGGTTTCGCGCAAGGCGCCTGCGACGGCCGAGGAGCGCGGCGGCGTCACGGATCTCTCTACACTCGTCCGTGACCGCCGCCTGTGGGGCTTCGTGGCGGCCAACATCGCCAGCATGCCCGTGTACACCCTCTGGACTAACTGGACCACTCTGTACCTGACGGATGTCCACGGGCTGGCGCTGACAAGGGCCAATCTGCTGGCTCCGGTGCCGAGCTTCTTCGCTTATGCCGGCGGACTGGCCGGCGGCTGGCTCTCGCTGCGCTGGATCAGCCGCGGATGGGAGGCCCTGGAGGCCCGCAGGCGTGCCTGCCTGGCGAGCGCGGTAGCGTTGCTTGCCACCGCCGCGGTTCCCCTGATGCCCGGGCCGTTCTGGGCGATCGCCGCCATCTCCTTCAGCTTCTTCTCCATCGCCGCCTGGAGCGTGAACCTTTACACCATGCCGCTGGACGCCTTCGGGGGCGCTCGCGCCGCGTTCAGCGTGTCGCTGCTTACGGGCGCCTACGGCGCCATGCAGGCTGTGGTCTCACCACTGATCGGCGGCATGATCGACCGGTACGGCTACGGGCCCGTGTTCGTAGCCGCTGCTGTCACCCCGATGCTGGCCTATGGCATACTCCATGTGACCCGGCAACCACGGTGACGAGCCTCAGACAGACTCTGAAGCGGCGCCTCTTCGGCCTTTTGGGAAAGGACCCCGAGGCGGTGGTCTTGAGCTTCCACGCGGGCGAGCCGGCGCGCGCGCGCGCGATGGCGGAGGAGTTCCGGCGGCTGGTCCCCGACCGCAGGCATTTCGAGATCGGCCCCCGTGAGGGGAGCGCCTGGCGGATCTACCGTCGGCTGCGCCGCGAGTTCCGCGGCTATCGAGTCGGCCAGGCGGCCGTGCTGTTCGATGGAGATCCTCGTCACCGCGCACTGCGCGTGGCGGCCTTTCTTCTGGCGCCCGCGAAGGTCCTCGCCTACAACAAGGGACTGGAACGGCATCATCTGCGGCTGCGCACCTGGATCGCGTCCTGGCTGTTCCTGCGTGGAGTGCCGCTCGACCGCATCTTCCTGCGGCCCTGGTGGCTGTGCCCTTGGAAGCGCGACCGCTCGACTGTCCCGGCGGACCACCAGGTTCTGGAAGGCCGCCCGCTCTCGCCGCACAGGCCCCGCGTGGCGGTGCTCTCGCCCTACTTCCCCTATCCGCTGTCGCACGGGGGAGCCGTCCGCATCTTCCACCTGCTGCGGGAAGCGGCGCGGCGCTTCGACATCTTCCTGTTCGCCTTCACCGAGGCCGGCCAGCCGCTGGAACCTTCGCCGGTGCTGGAGTTCTGCGCCAGGGTGATCCTGGTCCCGAAACCCCGCTATCGGGAGCCGCGCTGGTCGAGCCTGGCGCCGCCCGAGGTCCACGAGTACCGCTCGCCCGTCATGCGCCGCTTGCTCGACCAGATGAGGCGGGAATTTGCGATTCCGCTGCTACAGGTGGAGTACACGCAACTGGCGTCCTATGGAGGCGATGTGCTGGTCGAACACGACGTCACGTTCGACCTCTACGGGCAGATCCACTCCCGGCTCTGTACGCTCGCAAGCCGGTGGGATCTTACGCGCTGGCGGCGATACGAGCGCGGGGCGTTCGGCCGCTTCCGCCGCGTAGTGACCATGTCGGACAAGGACACGGCGCTGGTGGGCGTGCCGCACGCCTCTCCGATCCCCAACGGCGTGGATCTCGAACGCTTCCGCCCGGCGCCCGAGCCGGATGGCCAGAGGCTCCTGTTTATCGGATCGTTCCGGCACTTCCCCAACATTGCTGCCTACCGTTACTTCACCGAGGAAGTCTGGCCGCTGGTGCGGGACGAGTTCCCCCGGATGACTCTCACCGTCGTCGCGGGACCCGATCCGGGCACATACTGGCGGGCGGCGACAGGCCTGGCCGCCCCCGCCCCAGACCCGCGCATCCGCCTGCTCGAATTCGTGCGAGACGTGCGGCCGCTTTACGAAGAAGCCAACCTCGTGCTGGCGCCGACGCTGGTCTCGGCGGGCACGAACGTGAAGGTGCTGGAGGCCATGGCCATGGAGCGGGCCGTGGCGTCCACCAGCTCCGGCTGCGCGGGCCTCGGCCTTGAGCACGGCGAGAGCGTCTGGGTGGCGGACACGCCCGAAGCGTTTGCCGACGGCGTCCGCCGCCTGATCTGCGACGCGGCCCTTCGCGGCAGAATCGCCCAGGCCGCGCGAAGGCAGGCGGAACTCCGCTTCGATTGGAGGACACTTGGCGCCGGGCAGAGGATGCTGTGGGCAGGGTTGCTGTCGGCGGGGGTGGATGTCCGTCCGGCCCAGGCGTCCGATCTCGCGGAAATCGCCGCCATACAAGGCGCCTCGCCGGAGGCTTCCGCATGGGAGCCGGAGAGCTACCTCGAGCACGGCTGCCTGGTGGGGCTGCGTGGGGCGAGGGTCGTTGGCTTCGTGGCCTTCCGGGCGGTGGCAGAGGAAGAATGTGAGATTCTTAACCTGGCCGTAGCCCCGGCCGCGCGGCGGCGTGGGGTTGGGAAGGCTCTCGCATGCCGGGTTCTGGCGCAGTACCCCGGACCGGTGTTTCTGGAGGTGCGCGAGTCCAATGAAGCTGCCCGTAAGCTATATGAAACACTAGGGTTCCAACGGGTCGGCACGCGACCAAAGTACTATTCTCACCCCCCTGAAGACGGTATTGTCATGCGGTTTCAATCGTGTTAACTTCACAAGTGACAGGCGGGGCCTCCATGCCCCGGCTGCCGCTTCTTCGGTTCATGAGCCTAGTGAAGATCAGAGTCTGTCCTGACGATCTGCACCATAGCCTCGAAGGGGAGAACACGGAATGGGAATTGCCCAGGATGAGCTCAAAGCGCATCTGATGGACTCGAACGAGGAGTTTCGCCGTCTGGCCCAACAACACTGCGAACATAGCAAACGACTCGAGGAACTCAGTTCCAGGACCTATGTATCCGCGGAGGATCAGTTGGAAGAGGTGCGGCTTAAGAAGATGAAGCTGCGCCTTAAGGACCAGATGGAGGCGATCATGAGCAGGCATCGGGCTCAGCAGCAGGTCGCCTGATCCATTGGATGCGCGAAGTTTGATTGCTTTGCCGGCCCGTTTCCGGGTGATGCGGCAAATGTACCCGAAGGCAGCTATGTAGGACAGGCGTCCTCGCCTGCCCCTAGCGGAACGAGACTCCGACGCGGAATGTGACGAGGAGTTCTGGTCCGAAGGCCTGTAGGCGGCTTTCGAAGCGCACGCCCACCCGATCCCCCGTCCAGCGGGTGAATCCCCCGCCCAGGCTGCCGCTTCCCGTCACCCTCTTCGCCAGGCCGACGCCGGCGTTGACGCTCACGAAGGGGTCCCACGTGGCCGCCCGGTTTTTCCCGCGGAAATGGTAGCCGGCCTGGAGGGTCGCCAGGCCGAAGGAGAAGCTGTTCCGAAACTGCTGGAAGCTGGCATCAGCCCCGACCGACAGGCCCTTCCAGACCAGGGCCTCCGCGCCGCCGGCGACCCCGAAGAACGGGTAGCCGTGCTGGCAGCCGCCGGTGGTGAACATGGCGTAGTAGCTCCCATCGTAGGTGCCGCCGGGCCCGGCGGCCTGCGCCGCCGCCAGGGCCGGAGCCGCCAAAATCATCGACGCCATCAGGATCCGTTTCACGGGGTGTCAGCCGGTGGCGCCGGCTCCGCCAGGCGGCGCTTGAGTTCCGCCACCTCCCTGCGCAGTTCCGGCAGGCGCGAAAGGTTGGCGAGCGTTTCCAGGTATTCCCTGAGGGGCCGGGCCGGCGTGCCCCAGACCACCTGCCCCGAACGAATGATCTTCGAGGTCAGCACGCCGCAGCCGGAGCCCAGCACGGCGCGGGATTCAATGCGCGCCTTGTCGCCGATGCCAACCTGCCCGCCGATCACGGCGTAGTCCTCCACCACCACGCCCCCCGAGAAGCCGGTCTGCGCGGCCACCACCACGTGACGTCCTATGCGGCAGTTGTGCGCCACATGCACCATGTTGTCGAGCTTGGTGCCTTCACCGATCCAGGTGACCCCGAGCGCGGCGCGGTCCACGCAGGAGTTCGCGCCGATCTCCACGTCGTCTCCGATCGAGACCCGGCCGATCTGGGGAAACTTCCGATAGCGGTCTTCGTCGATGACGAAGCCGAATCCGTCGGCTCCAATCACGCAGCCGGAGTGCAGTATGACCCGCGAGCCGATATCCACGTCGTCATAGACAGCGACGTTGGCGTACAGCCTGCAACCCTCGCCCAGCGTCACGCGGCGCCCGATGGAGCAGCCCGAGCCTATCGAGCAGCCGGCGCCGACGCGCGCTCCGGCGCCCACCACGGTCATGGCTCCGATGGCGACACCGGAGCCGATCTCCGCACCGTCGTCCACCACTGCCGTGGCATGGATGCCAGGCGTCAGCGGCGGCTCGGGGTGGAGGCGGCTCACCGCCCGGGCGAATGCGATCCGCGGCTCCGGGACGCGGATGAGGGTCCTTGAGGCGGGATTCGGGAAGTCGGGCGGCACCAGCAGGCAGCCCGCGGCGCAAGACTCCGCCTCCCGCGCGGCCTTGCGGCCGCCGACGAAGGCCAACTGCGAGCCGCCGGCGGCATCCAGAGAAGCAGCGGCCTCCAGTTCCCTCTCCCCGTCGCCTTCGAAGGCGGCGCCGAGCCACTCTGCCAGTTCGCGGACCCGCACAAAGCCTCCGGGCCGGTCGAGCACGGCCCCTACAGTATGATACAAGGTTATGCCCATCGACCCTTCGGCGGCCATAGCCCCCACGGCGCGGGTTCACCCGGAGGCCTTGATTGGTCCGCGGACAGTGATCGGGGAGTACGCCGTCGTCGAAGCCGATGTCGTCATCGGCAGCGAGTGCCGCCTGGAGCCACACGTCTATGTGAAACGCTGGACCACCATGGGCGATCGCAACCAGGTCTCGGCGGGGACGGTCCTGGGCACCGATCCGCTTGATAAGGCCTTCAAGGGGGAGCGCAGCTACCTGCGGATCGGCAACGACAATATCATCCGCGAGCACTACACCATCTCGCGTGGCACGCAGCCGGAATCGGTGACGCTCATCGGCGACGGCAACTACATCATGACCTCGGGCCACATCGCGCACAACTGCACCATCGGCAACCGGACGGTCCTATGCAGTTGCGCCCTGGTGTCCGGGCACGTCGAGATCGAGGACCAGGCATTCGTCTCGGGCGGCGTGGCCATACACCAGTACGCCAGGATCGGGCGGCTGGCCATGATCGGCGGCCAGACGCGCGTGGACATGGACGCGCCGCCGTTTTTCCTGTACGCCGGGTGCCGGATCGTGCCGGTGGGGTTGAACCTGGTGGGACTGAGGCGCGCCGGCTTTACGCCTGGCCAGATCATGCCGCTCAAGAGGGCCTACGCGCTGCTCTACCGCTCCGGCCTGAAACTGGATGAAGCGCTCCAGCGCATAGAAACCGAGGTCCCCACCGAACACACCGCTCACCTGGTGCGATTCCTGCGATCCAGCCGCCGGGGCATCGCGCGCCCCAGGGACTCGTCAGGATTGCGCCGGCACTGAGGCCGCCTGCGCTGCCCGGGCGAGCCTGCTGGTGAGCAGCAGTACCATCAGCGCCACCAGGTACAGCGAGCCTCCCGTGAGCAGCGTCCAGGCGAGGCCGGCGTATATCGCCAGGAAGATGGCGCATACCGACCCGAGCACGCTCGCAGCGGAGTTTAGAGCCCAGGCCCACTTCACCGAGGGTTTGTGGCGCGACTCCAGCAGAGACAGGCCGGTGGGCAGCGGCATGCCCATGAAGAACGCTGGCGGAGCTATCATCAGCACGGTCAGGAGCACTTTCACCGGCAGAGGCCAGCCCACGCCCGCCGCGGTCACAGGGCCTACGGCGAGGGTGAGAAGCAACACAAACAAAGCCACCAGCGCCATCACCCCGCCGAGACGGCCGAGCGCCACTCCCACAACCCGGCGGCTGAAATAACTGCCTGCGCCGCTGGCCACCAGCGTTGAGAAGACGATGACGGTAACGGCGTAGGTGGGATGCCCGAGGAACAGCACGAAGCGCTGGATCAGGGCGATCTGGATCAGGATGTAGCCCGCGCCGATCGAGAGGAAATATAACAGGAACGTGAGCACGCTGCTGTCGCGGGGCAGGCGCGCGCCGAGCACCAGGGGCGGGAGCGCCAGTATGATGCCGGTGGCTGCCAGGCTGACCACCAGCAGGCCCAACATCACGGGCACCGCCGCGTTGATCCGGAAACCGGCCGGCTCCCCGCCGCGCAGGACGTAGCCCAGGAAGGCGCCGAAGTCGCGCGGCTGAACGGTGTAGAAGAAGAACGGGCGGTCGTCGGTGACGGGCCTAATGTTGAAGGGGTAGCGTTCCTCGAAGGCGTCCAGGTGTTCGGTGCGGAGCAGTTCGGTGAATGGATTCTCAAGCGTTTCGCCAGGCAGATAGACGGCCTCAAGCCCCGCCTCGACGATGGCTTCGCGCGCGCGGGAGAGATCCCCCGCCGCGAACGGCTGGCGGGAGATCAGGATCGTGTCCATGGCGCCCCGCCCGTGAGCGCCAGAGGCCCGGCCCTCGCGGACCACCATCACATGACGCCAGGCCTCCGGCTCGCCCAGCCGTCCCAGGGCCGCGCGCCCGAGAGACATCAGGCGCAGGCTCTCCCGCGGCGGGTCCACCGCCCAGCGCGTGAAGGCCAGGATGCCGTCATCGGTAAGGCGTCTCAGGAAATCGTGAAAGGCGTCGCTGGTATAGAGGTTGTTCTCCGAAAGCGCGTAGCGCCTGCGGCTGTAGACACCCAGGTGTCGACCAGCGTGGCCTGG
>JBBITL010000101.1:13117-13335 GCA_037440765.1 Solibacteraceae bacterium | reverse complement strand
CACCTGCAAGGTGCCGATCGTCACCTCGGCGTCATACATGCGGTGCCAGTTGATCATATCGGTGTAATCCATCTTGTAGATGTGGTCGGCCGAAAGGATCAGCACGTGGCGGGGCCGCTCGTGCTCGATGGACTCGATGTTCTGGTAGACGGCGTCGGCGGTGCCCAGATACCACTCCTCGTGGACCCGCTTCATCGGGGGAATCACCTCGATGAATT
>JBBITL010000101.1:0-13060 GCA_037440765.1 Solibacteraceae bacterium | reverse complement strand
AATTCAAGCGCTTTGTATTGAGTGAAGACAAAAATGCGGCGCAGCCCGGAATTGACGCAGTTCGAGAGAGTGAAGTCGATGATCCGGTAGATGCCCCCGAATGGAACCGCGGGCTTCGCGGTCTTTCGCGTGAGAGGGAAAAGCCTTTCGCCGGCCCCGCCGGCGAGCAGCACGGTGAGTACGTTATCCATTCAACCGACAGCATAGCCGAGAGCCGGTTGCGGCCGCTCGCGGCATCCGGGCCGCCTGAATGCCGGTGCACTGCGCGGATGTGGCCCAACCGCGCGGGCCTGTGAGGAATTCCCCAAATCAATTGGGGCAGCTTATTTCGCGTGCCCGCCGGCTCACGCATGTGGGAAGGAATTCCATATTCAAGTCGGGCCGCTTCTTGCGTGTGCCCGCCGGCTCACGCCGGCGGCTGGAAGCCGTTGAAGATTTTGGCTGATTACTGATGCCTCGACCGCCCGCCGGTGTCAACCGGAGGGCATTTCCTCTGGCTGCGAGAATCCCTCACAGACCCGCGCGGCGGGGCCGGAACAAGCTCAGCGGCTGCCCATCAGCGGGCCAGGAGGTGTTCGACCGCGTACACACGCGCCCCTCCGCGGCAGCACGCCGGGCAGGGGCGCCAGACAGCTACTCGGTCTCTCCCTCTTCGTCGATCTGAACGCGCACCGGCTGTTCGATCAGGCGGGGCTCCTTGCCCCTGGTCAGCACCATCAGGCGGTAGCGCGCGCCCGGCTTTACGCCTTTGGGGATCTTGCAGGTAATCGTCGTTTCGGACTGCGTCAGCATCGGCGTCTTGATGTCGGTTGTGCCGTCGGTGAAGTACAACTCCGCCACCAGATCTTTGCCGATGTGCTCGCCGGTCACCGTGATTTCAGTGCCCACTTTGCCGGACGCCGGCTCCACGGTGGTGAACCGCGGCGTCGCGTCCTGGGCGAGCAGCAGCGCGGGAACCGCCAAAGCCAGGATCATCACCGGCGCAAACCGTTTCCAAGAGTAGCGCATCCGAATACCTCCTGATCTGATGCTAGGACTTCCGGCGGCGGAATGCAAGCGCTTTGGTCAGGATTATTTCGTGACTTGTTCAACTCGCTGCAAATACAAGCGAAACGCCGGCCCGGGGCCGGCGCCGTTCGCTGCCTGTTTGCCCGCCTCAGCTTGCGGGCTACCGCTCGCCGGGGTTCGCCAGGTGGAGTCCCTTATGGATGGCGTAAAGGGCGAGTTCCAGCCGGTCGGAGACGCCAAGCTTGTCGAAGATGTTGTGCAGGTGGTTCTTCACCGTCTGCTCGCTGATGAACATCTTCTCCGCCATTTCCTTGTTCTTGTACCCCTGCGCCACCAGGGCCACGATCTCCCTCTCGCGCGCGCTCAGGGGAGAACGGTCCCGGGCGCGGGCGGCTCCGACCGGCGCCAGCTCCGAGGGCGACGCGAACTGGCGCATCACCGCGGCCGTGGTGTGGGAATCCAGCCAGATTTCGCCGGCGTGCACTTTGCGGATGCTCTTGACGATCAGGTCGGCGGCGGTCTGCTTCAGCACGATCCCCGAACAGCCCAGCTTCATGGCCTGCACGAATTCGTTCTTGTCCTCAGACGCCGTCAGCACAATGACCCGCGTCTTGCGCCCCAGCCTCTGCATTCGCTGCAAGGTGGCGAATCCGTCCATGCCCGGCATGCGCAGATCCAGCAGCACCACGTCCGGATCCAGCTTCTCCACCATGGAGACGGTGGCTTCTCCGTCACCGGCCTCACCCACGACTTCCACATCATCTTCCAGGCTGAGCAGCCGGCGCAGCCCCTCGCGTACTATGGGATGGTCGTCGGCTATCAGCACCCGGACCGGCGTATTAGCTCCTTGCCCGGAGGGTGCCTCATCGGGCCTTAGAAGTGCGCTCAAATCAGTCATAGATGGCCGCCTTGCGTCTCGTATCAATTCTATAGACGATATAGTACTCCGTCAATAGAGGTAACAGATCCACCCCCCCCGCGTCCGGAGGTGCGAGCCGGTACGGCTACCACTCCCGCCAGTACAGCTCCGCATCCGGGCGGCGGACGTAGTTGGCGTCTATGGCGGCCGGGTGGCGGCGCAGCGCCGCGCCTGGACCGCTCCCGGCAATCACTCCGACTGCGCCGGCCAGCGCCTTGGGTACTTCCCGCACGGCCAGCGGCCTCGAGCCGGCGCTCGCCGCTTTGTCCCGGAGCCGGGCTGGATCCGCCGCGAGCACCTCCAGGTCTCCTCCGGGCAGGCCCTCCAACCACTCCTCCAATGACGTCACAGTTTCGGCCTGCGCCAGATCCAGTGAAGCCGTGTACACGGCGCCGTAGACCTCCCCGCGGCGCGCATCAATCACCGCCGCCCGCAGAGGCGCGGCGCCGTGCCAGGCCATGGCCTGGAGGTTCGAGACGGCGGCGGACTGCTTGCCGAGCGCGGCCGCCAGGCCCTTGACCGCCGCCAGTCCGGTGCGTATGCCGGTGAACGAACCGGGACCGGCAGCCGCGGCGAAACAGTCCACGCCGGCCGGCTCCCACCCGTTGCGGGCCAGCAGCGCGCTCACCTCCGCGAAGAGCAGGCGCCCGAACCCCTCCGTTGAGTGCAGGCTCACTTCCTCTATCACCTGCCCGCCCGCGACCAGCGCCAGGCTGCCGTGTTCGGAAGTCGTATCCAGCGACAGGATTCGGAACATCAGCGTTCCAGCCGGAAGACCTTGTCGAGGAAGTAGACCTTGCCGAGCGCGTTCATGCCGGCCAGCCGGACGTTCAGAACCGCCGGGTAGCGCGACGCGATGCTCTCGGGAACGCGCATTTCGCCCTCCAGCCCGCTGCCCAGGACGCGGTAGCCCGCGCCGTCCGCGCTGACCTC
Source organism: Solibacteraceae bacterium (assembly GCA_037440765.1). GTDB lineage: Bacteria > Acidobacteriota > Terriglobia > Bryobacterales > Bryobacteraceae > DTKY01. Next base: position 10,200 of record JBBITL010000101.1, on the reverse strand, counting down.
GCCGGTCCACAGCCACAGCATGGACCTGGTCGCGCGGGTGTCGCGCGTCACCCTGGCCGCGAACCGCGCCGGTTGTCCCGGACGAATCACCGGCGCGGAAGGTTCCACGATTTCAAACGGCACGTGCTGGGCATTCTGCTCCACTTCCTGCAAGCGGATGGCGCGGCTCTCAAACTTGTAGGACCTGAGCATGCCTCGCTTCTTCTCCTCGCGCGAGACGTGCAGCACCCAGTCCTGGGAGGCGCCGGGAGACTGCATCCTGAGCCTGTCTCCCCGGAAACGGCTCTGCTTCAGCCTCTCGCCGGTCATCGGGTTCAGCCACGCAACGTCGTAGTTCTGCCTCTGAAGGGCGGCCTCGACAGCGCCGGGCTTCTCAAGATAGATTACGTACTCGATGCCCTCCGGCGGATCATCTTCGGAGCGGGGAACCTCCAGCGCCAGCGCGCGCCCGCCGTCGACGTCGAAGAAGGGCTCCAGTTCCCAGTAGCGGGTTCGCGAAAAGAAATCGAACCAGACCGTCATCTGACCCGCGGCGGGCTGATCCGGAGCGCCGGATTCCGCCGGCACGAAGGTCGGATAGTGGCCGTTCATGCTGGCGAGCCACAGCCTTTTTCTCATGAGGTCCGGACCGTCGGCCTCAACCGCCGCGCCGGTGTTGACAAACGGCATGGCATGGAGCTGGTGCTCGATGGCGCCGAGCGCGACATCCGCCGTGCGCTGGATGATGAACGTCATCCAGCCGTCCCCGGCGAGTGCGGCTGAGGTCACATCCGCGTCAGTGGAGCGCGGGTGGTTGTAGGGGTCGAGCCGCTTGAGCAGCGCGCCGATCTCCCGCAGCAGCTCGCGGCCGCCTTCGTACTTCTCGTATTGCCAGATGCCCTGCCATGTGACGTGAAAGGCCGCGTACCTGGCCACAATGTACCGCACGTACCGCTCGCGGTCCAGGCGGCTGGGAAACAGCCGGGTCAACTGGTTCTCTTCCCCGGCCAGAATCAGGTCCGCGACAAGGCCGGCTTTGTTCAGCGCCTTGATTCGCTCATCCAGCCGGCGGAAATACGCGACGTCCGGCCGGCTGGCGTCGGGAAAGGCGGAGGCGGCGTCCTGCGGCCCGCCGAGCACAAGTCCGCGCAGGTGGTTGAACTTCTGGCGCGCGCGGGTCTCGACCAGCCGGTCGAAGGAACCCTGGTCCATCACCGCGAAACGCAGATTGGTATCGCCCATCCACAGGTGTGGCTGGTCACCGCCGGTGTAGCCCCAGTGGTGGACGTTGCGTGGGCTGACGAAGCCGGGCGACGAAGACGCGGTCGCGTGAAACTTGCCGCGCCTGCCGTCAAGATCCGGGAGATTGCTGGACACGCGGAATTCCCACGTTCCGGCATCGGTGGGCGAGAAACGGGCCACGATGCGGCCGCCCCCGTCCCAGTAAGCCGGCAGCAGATCGGTGCGAAACCGCGGGGAGCGGAATTCCACATCCACCGTAACCGTGGCGTAAGGATTGGGGTGAGCCCGGATATCCTCCGCGGTCATCTCGAAGACGATCTCGCAGGGGGAGTAAGCCGGCGTGGGCGCGCACACGGTCTGCCCGGCCGCGGCGGCCGCAAACCACGGAAGCAGGAAAAGCGCCCTTACTTTCATGCTTCTCTCAGTGTAATCGCCGGAAGAAACCGCACGCTCGCTGACGGTCGCGGCTCAGTGCGAGGCTGCCGATCAGCCTCGCGGCCGGGGGCCGAAGTCGAACATCGCTTCCTTGATCTTCAGCCCGGGGAGTTCGATCCTCCCCAGGTCGCCGGTTCCGATTCCAGCCTCCTGGGCCAGGCGGATCATGTTGTCGCAGCCTTCAAAGAAGCTCTGCCCGCGTACGGCCAGCGGTTCTCCGCCCATCAGGGCGGTGGAAACGGCATCCACGCACACGCAGTTCGCGCCCGCCAGCAGCAGGTTGGGCTTGACGTAGGCCACGCCGCGGTTCCAGGCGCCCTCTCCACCCTTGATCGATTCGATTCCGTCGACGATCGAGAGGTCGATGGGCCTGGCCCCCACCAGGTCGACCACGACGCGGGGCACGCGGTAGCCGCCCTGGCGCGGAGTCGTGGGGTCGAGCTCCTGCGGCACCCCCTTGGGCGGCGTCCTGGTCCCGCTGTGGCAGATGGCCTGCCGCTCCATTTTCGGATCCTCGTTGCCGCTCTCCCCGGCGTCTCCGCCATACAGCGAGCAGGGCGTGTTGCCGAAGTTGTTCTTCATGCCCATGGTCACGCCGGCGATGGCATGGTGCTTGAGCTTCGACAGCGACACGTAGACGTCGCAATCGGTGAACGAGTGGTTCAGGTCGAAGGCCGGGAAGACGAACCCGCCCCAGGGCACCTTCAGGCGCTTGTACTCCCTGGCCCGCCCCAGGTTCTGAACGTTCTCCCACTCCACCTTGCAGCCCACGTTGCTGATGGCCTGGACGTCCAGTCCGTAACGCGCCCACAGCGAGAGTTCCTGCGAGGCCGGGAAGAAGCTCTCGATGATCCTGACACGCTGCGCGCCGGCGTTGGAGAGCAGCTGCGCGAGCGCCAGCACCGTGGCCGGGTGGTTGCGGTAGGGCATGTCCGGACGCTCCGGGTAACGGTCCGGATTGCCCGTCAGGTTGAGCTTGACTGCTACGGTCTTGCCCTTGACCAGGCGCCCCAGCCCGCCGATCTGGTCCAGGACCCGCCCCATGGCTTCGAACATCTCCTTGCCGTAGGACTCGCACCGGGCGACCGCCACGGGCGACGACGGCGGATCGGCGGCGAAGGCGCGGCCCGCCGCCAGGCAGGCGGCTCCGCATATCAGTCGCCGACGGCTGAGATTATTGCTGTGCATAACCCCTCCTTGCCTCCTGCGTGCTGAGATCCGCGCGCCACCAGCGGCGCCTGCCACAGAGTATAGCCCAACCGCCTGCCGCGTACGATCCACTATACTGTCAGGTTCGAGCGGTACAGACGTGGCTATCCTCAATCGGGCCCTTCCAGTCCTGCTGGCTGCTCTGCTGACGGCCGGCTGCAGCGTGCGCCGGTTCGCCGTGAACCGGGTGGGGGACGCTCTGGCTTCAGGCGGATCCTCCTACGAAAGCGACGAGGACGTCGAGCTGGTGGGCAGCGCCCTGCCCTTCGGCCTGAAGCTGGTCGAAAGCCTGCTGGCCGAGTCGCCCCGCCACAAGGGCCTGCTGCTGACGGCCTGCCAGGGGTTCACCACATACTCGTACCTGTTCGTGAAGGAAGATGCCGACCGGCTGGCCGACACCGACATCGACGCCGCCTCCAGGATGCGCACCCGGGCCCGGCGCCTGTTCCTGAGGGGGCATCGTTACGGCTATCGCGGCTTGGAGGTTGTCCGGGCCGGCATCACTGGCCAGATGATTACCGATCCGAAGGGCGCACTGGCGATGGTCAGGAACAAGAAGGACGTGCCCATGTTGTACTGGAACGCGGCGGCGCTGGGGCTGGCCATTTCGGTTTCCAAGGGGGACGCCTCCATGCTGGCGCGGCTCCCCGAAGTCGAGGCCCTGATCGGGCGGGCGCTGGAACTGGACGAGTCCTGGCAGCAGGGCAGCCTGCACGAGTTCGCCGTCACCTTCGCCGGCGCCAAGCCCGGCACGCCGGATTACGCCGCCATCGAGAAGCACTACAAGCGCGCCCTGGAATTGTCCAAGGGCAAGCACGCCGGGCTTTTCGTCTCCTATGCGGAGGCCGTCGCCGTGCCGAAGCAGGATCCCGTTGTGTTCCGCTCCATGCTGGAGAAGGCGCTGGCGATGGATCCCTACGAGTATGAGCCGTCGCGCCTCCCCAACCTGGTGGCGTACGGCCGCGCCGGGTGGCTGCTCGAGCGCATCGACGACTTGATACTGGCTCCCGGAGTCATGGAAGAGAACGCGAAATGAGAGCTCTGTTTCCGGCCTTGTTCTTCTGCCTGTGTCTGCCGGGCTGGGCGCAGCAGATGGTCATCAACGTGGGCACGGCCGCCCCGGAGGGCTCCCCGTGGCACCAGATCCTCCAGAAGACCCGCGAGGACTGGGCCAGACTGTCCGGCGGCAAGGTCACCATGCGGATCTACCCGAGCGGCACGCAGGGCGACGAGAGCGCCATGATCCTGAAAGTACGCATCGGCCAGCTTCAGGCGGCGGGGCTCTCGGCTGCCGCCATGGTTCACATCGAGCCTGCGGTTGCCTGCCTCCAGATCCCCATGCTGATCGACTCCTACGAGGAGTTCGATTACATCCGCGAGCGGGTCGCGCCCAAGCTGGAGGCCATGCTCGAGAAGCGGGGATTCGTGGTGTTGCAGTGGAGCGACGTGGGCTGGGTCCACTTCTTCACCAAGACCCCGGCCCGGACCCCGGACGACATCCGGAGGCTGAAGCTCTACACCGCGGCGGGCGATCCGGAGGGCGAGAGACTGTACAGGGACTTCGGCCTTCAGGTGGTCCCCCTGGCCGTCACCGACCTGCTGCCCTCGTTGCAGACCAACCTCATCCAGGCCTTTGACGTGCCCCCGCTGTTCGCCCTGCTCGACCAGTCCTTCGCCGCTGCTCCCAACATGATCGACTTCAAGTGGGCACCGCTGGCCGGGGCCACTGTGATCAGCAGCAGGGCGTGGCAGCGCATCCCCGCCGACCTGAGAACGGCGTTCCGCCAGGCCGCCGGCGAGGCTGCCCTGCGCGCCCGGGCTGACATCCGCAGGATGGGCGACGACGCCATCGTGGAGATGCAGAAGCGGAAGCTGAACGTGGTCAGGCTGACCGAGGCCGAGATGGCGCTCTGGCGCAAGGAGGCCGAGGCTGCCTATCCGAAGCTGCGGGGACGCACCATGTCGGAGGAGCTGTTTGACGAGGTGATGCAGTTGCACAGGGAGTTCGTCGCCAGGCGCAGAGCGGGCGCCAGGTGATGCGCCCGCTCAGCCTGGGCGGCGCGTTGCGGGCCTCCGAGCGCTGGGTCTCCGTCGGGATGCTGGCGCTGATGGCGGCGCTGCCGCTGATAGAGATCGCGGGCCGCAGGCTGGCGGGCGGCGGGATTCCGGGCTCGATCCCCGTCGTGCAGCACCTCACCCTGTGGATCACGTTCCTGGGCGCGGCGCTGGCGGCTTCTTCAGACCGCCTGCTGGCGCTCTCTACCGGGACCTTCCTCCCGGAGCCGTGGCGTTCGCGCCTCCGGGTGATCACCAACGCGCTGGGCGCGGGCGTGGCCGCGTGCCTGGCGCTGGCAAGCTACGACCTGGTGGCGGTGCAGCGCGAGGCCGGGGGAACCATCGGCTGGGGAATCCCGGACTGGGTGGCTCTCAGCATCATGCCGGCGGGATTCGCGCTGGTCGCCGCGCGAATGATCTGGCGGGCGTCCGCGAGCTGGCGCGGACGGCTGCTGTGCGCGGCCGGGCTCCTGCTGCCTGCGCTGCTGGCGTTGTACAAGGACGCGGCGATCCCCTCGGCCGTCCTGCCCGGCAGCATCCTGATCCTCTGCGCGATGGCGCTGGGCATGCCGATCTTCGCCGCCCTGGGCGGAGCCGCCCTGCTGTTCTTCTGGGGGAATGGGGTTCCGGTGGCGGCCGTTCCGGCCGAGACCTATCGCCTGAGCGCCTCGCCCATGCTGCCGGCCATTCCACTGTTCACGCTGGGCGGCTACATTTTCTCAGAGGGCGGGGCGAGCAAGCGCCTCATGCGGACCTTCACGGCGCTGGTGGGGTGGATGCCCGGCGGCCTGGCCATCGTCACCGTGCTCGTGCTGGCGTTCTTCACCCCGTTCACCGGCGCCTCCGGAGTCACGATCCTGTCCATGGGAGGACTGCTGCTGCCCATTCTGCTCAAGGCCAAGTATCCGGAGAAGGCCGCCTTGGGACTGGTGACGGTCTCAGGCTCGATCGGCCTGCTGTTCCCGCCGAGCCTGCCGGTGATCATGTACGGCATTTACGCGCAGACGCCCATCGACCGGCTCTTCATCTCCGGCCTGCTGCCGGGACTCCTGCTGGTGGCGGTGGTGGCCGGCTATGGGGCCTGGGCGGGCTGGTCGGCGGGAGCGGAAAGGACGCCCTTCCAGGGGCGGGAACTGGCCTCGGCGCTGTGGGAGGCGAAGTGGGAGCTGCTGCTGCCGGTCGTGGTGCTGGCGGGACTGTTCGGCGGGTTCGCCACGCTGGTGGAGGCGGCCGCGCTGACGGTGCTCTACGCCTTCGTGGTGGAGTGCTTCGTCTACAAGGACCTGAGCATACGCAGGGACCTGCCGCGCATCGCGGTGGAGTGCTCCACGCTGGCCGGTGGTTTCCTCATCATCCTGGGAGCGGCCCTGGGCTTCACCAATTTCCTGATTCACGCGCAGATCCCGACTCTGGCGTTGCAGTGGGTCCGGCTGCACATCGAATCGCCGCTGCTGTTCCTGCTGGTGCTGAACGGATTCCTGATCCTGGTGGGCATGGCCATGGACATCTATTCGGCGATCCTGGTCATTGTGCCGCTGATCACGCCCATGGGGCTGGCCTACGGGATCGACCCGGTGCATCTGGGGATCATCTTCCTGGCCAACCTGGAGCTCGGTTATCTGACGCCGCCGGTGGGAGCGAACCTGTTCCTGTCGTCGTTCCGGTTCAAGAAGCCGCTGGTTGAGGCCTTTGCCGCCACTGTGCCCTACTGCCTGATGCTGCTGGCGGCGGTGCTGGTGATAACGTACGTGCCGTACCTGCTCTCCCGCTAGAAGTCCGAGGGCCTGCAAGCCCGCTCCCTCACGGTCGCGGCTCTGTGCAACACCTCGAAAGCACAACACCGCGCCCGTCAGAGTGCGTGTGAAAACCTGCCCCGGCGACTTTTCACGCACACTCGTCGGCAAGCGGGCGCATTTGTTCAGCGCGCTTCTGACTCGGGGCGCTGGCAGGCCGCCCCGATGCGTTCGTCCGGCCCGCCCCCGGGCAGCGTGTGAGAAACGGGGGCTAAGGACGGCCCCGGCAGGCCAGGGGACTGCCCCAGGTGAAGTCTGTGTGCGACGGGCCTCCTGGCCTTTCGCTGCTAACCGTCCCCGAATACGCGCTCGAAGATGCGGTCCACGTTCGCCAACTGGCGGTCCAGAGAGAAGCTGCGGGCGATCTCGTCGGGGCCGAGGACGGCGCGGATCGCCGGGTCGGTCTCGATGGCCGCGCGAAAATCGCCCTCCTCCTCGAAAGCCTTCATGGCGTGCTGCTGCACGACTTTGTACGCCTCCTCGCGCAGCATCCCCGCAGCCGCCAAATCCAGCAGCAGTTGCCCGGAGAAGATGAGGCCCCTGGTCAAATCCAGGTTCCGGCGCATGCGGCCGGCGAACACGGGCATCTGTTCGACCAGCCAGGTGGTCCGGTCGAGCAGATAGTCGAGCAGGATGGCCGAATCGGGCAGGATCACGCGCTCCACCGAGGAATGAGAGATGTCGCGCTCGTGCCACAAGGCGATGTTCTCGAAGGCCGCCTGGGCGTTTGCCCGTATGACGCGCGCCAGCCCGCAGATCTGCTCGCTGGTCACCGGGTTGCGCTTGTGGGGCATGGCCGAGCTCCCCTTCTGCCCCCTGGCGAACGGCTCCTGCGCCTCGCGGACCTCGGTGCGCTGAAGGTGGCGGACCTCCAACGCGATCTTCTCGAGCGTGGCCGCCGCCAGGGCCAGGGCGCAGACGTAAGCCGCGTGGCGCTCGCGCGAGACCACCTGGCTGCTGATGGGCGCGGCCGCCAGCCCCAGCCGGGCGCAGATCGCCTCCTCGACCTTGGGGCTGATATGGCCGAACGTTCCCACCGCTCCGGACATCTTACCCACGGCCATGCCGGCGGCGGCGGCCTCCAGACGGGCCAGACCGCTGCGGGCGTCGTCGTACCAGATGGCCAGTTTCAGTCCGAAGGTGATGGGCTCGGCGTGGACGCCGTGAGTGCGGCCGACCTGGACCGTGTGCTTGAACTCGAAGGCGCGCTTGCGGAGCACATCCATGAGCTTGCGCATCCCCGCGGCCAGCAGTCCGGAAGCCTGCTTCACCAGCAGGCCCTGTGCGGTATCTACCACGTCGTTGGAAGTGAGGCCGTAGTGCAGCCAGCGCGACGCCTCGGCGTGCCCCGCGGCGGCCATACTCTCAGCCACCGCCGTGGTGAACGCGATGACGTCGTGCCTGACCTCGCGTTCGATCTCGTGGATACGGGCCACGCGGATACTGGCGTGCCGGCGCAACAGGGCGGCAGCCTCCCGGGGGACCTCGCCCACATCGGCCAGAGCCTCGCTGGCGGCGAGCTCCACTTCCAGCCACGCCTGGAAACGGTTCTCGTCGCTCCAGACGCGGCCCATCTCGGGGCGCGTGTATCGGCTGATCATAGTACGAAAACCTCGGTCTGCTTGCGCGGCTCGGCGACCACCAGGCGGGTGGCGATCGCGCGGGCCGCCAGAGCCTGGCCGGCCACCAGCCGGACCAGTTCGGGGTGATTGTTGTTCTCGCTGATGTGGCCCAGCACCAGGGTGCCGGTCGCCGGGTCCATGTCCGCCTGGATGAAATCCGAAACCACGTCGTTGGACAGGTGTCCCCGGCGTCCCATCACGCGCTGCTTCACTTGCCAGGGATACGGCCCGACCTTGAGCATCTCCAGGTCGTGGTTGGACTCCAGGATCAGCAACTGCGAGCCGCGCAGGTGGTGCTTGACCGAATCCGGCATGTAGCCCAGGTCGGTGACCGAGGCCACCTTCACGCCCTCGGCGCGGAAGGCGAAGCCCACCGGGTCGACGGCATCGTGGGGTATGGTGAAGCTGTCCACCTCCAGGTCTCCAACCGCGAACCGGCAGCCGGCCTGGAAAGCTTCGACGCGCGGCGCGCGGTCCTCCCAGGCGAACGCCTGGGCGGTCAGGCGCGTCATGTAGACCGGAAGCCTGTACTCCAGCTTTCGAAGCAGCACGGGCAGGCCGGAGATGTGGTCGGTGTGCTCGTGCGTTATGAGCACCGCGTCCAGCCCGGCGGGGTCCTCCCCGATGGCGGCCAGCCGGCCGGACAGTTCCCGGAAGCTCAGGCCGGCGTCGATCAGCACGCGGGTCCCCCCGGCCGCCACCAGCGTGGCGTTGCCGCTGCTTCCGCTCGCAAGCACACAGACCTTAACGATGATCGCCTCCCGGAAACTCCCTTGTAGCAGGAAAGCGCGCGGGGAAACAAGCTGGCGGCGGCGCGGCGGCGGGATTGACTAGAATGGTAGTACTCATGCGAGCACGCGTCTATGTCTCTCTGAAGCCCACCGTTCTCGACCCCCAGGGCAAGACCATCCGGGCGGCCCTGAACGGTCTGGGGTACAAGACCATCTCCGATGTCCGGCAGGGCAAGTACTTCGAACTTTCAATCGAACCGGAGGCAGATCCGTCCGCGGTGCGGAGCCAGATCGTGCAGATCGCCCAGGATGTGCTGGCCAATCCCGTGATCGAGGAGTACCGGGTCGAGTATCTGGACTAACTGGAGCTAACTATGTGCGGCATCGTGGGTTATGTCGGCCGCCGGGAGGCAGTACCCATCATCCTGGACGGTCTGCGCCGGCTGGAGTACCGCGGTTACGACTCGGCGGGAATAGCGGTCCTGGACGGCAGCGACCAGTTGGTGCTGCGGCGGACTTCAGGTAAGCTGCGCAATCTGGAAGAGGCCATCCGCATGGAGCCGGCGAGCGGCACGTTCGGCATCGGCCACACCCGCTGGGCGACGCACGGTCGCCCCACCGAGGAGAACGCGCACCCCCACCGGGACTGCCACGGGGATGTCGTCGTAGTCCACAACGGCATCATCGAGAACTTTCTCCCGCTGAAACAGCAGCTCATGGACGAGGGGCACCGGATACAAACCGAGACCGACACCGAAATAATCGCCCACCTGATCGAGAAGCACTTTCAGGGCAACCTGGAGGAGGCCGTGCGGGTGGCGGCCCGCCAGTTACGGGGAATGTTCGCCATCGCGGCAATCTCGCGCTCGGACCCGCGCAAGATCGTGGCCGCGCGCATGGGGCCTCCGGCCGTCATCGGGCTGGGCGAGGGCGAGTACTTCGTGGCCTCCGACGTTCCGGCGCTGCTCAGTCACACCAGGGACGTGTTCTTTCTCGCCGATGGAGACATCGCTGTGATAACGGCTCAGGGTGTGCGCCTGAGCGACTTCGAGGGCGGGCAGGTGAAGCGCCAGGTCACCCACATCCTGTGGGACCCCATCATGGCCGAGAAGGGCGGCTACAAGCATTTCATGC
>JBBITL010000100.1:11455-13447 GCA_037440765.1 Solibacteraceae bacterium | reverse complement strand
TCGTCCTCGTGGTGGCGCTGTGGAGCGCAGGAGCCGCCGCCGCGAGCACCGTCCCCCCGGCCCACTCCAGGGCCCTGCCCCACATCCGCACACGCCGCTCGGCCCGCGTCCGCAGCACAGGAATGCCGATGACCGGCGTCCTTGCGAACCGCTCAGTCACGGCCTTTTCAGAATAGAACGGGCGCCCCTTGATGTCCACCAGGAAAGCCGCCACAACCCCGAGAAGGACTCCCCCCAGGATGCCAAAGAGACTCAGCCTCACGCGCTTGGGGCTCGTTGGGACGGTTGGCAGGCTGGGCGCGTCCACCATCCGGAACTGCTGGCCCGCCTGCTGCTTTTCCAGATTGGTCGCCAGCTCCGCCTCGAGTTTCTTCCTGAGAAGCTCCTCGTAGTCCTTCTTGAGAAGCTCATGGTCCCGGAGGACTGTTGCCAGTTGCTGCTCCCGGACAGGGGTCTGGTTCAGCCGGTTCTGGTACTTCTCCATCGCCGCCTGTATGTTCTGGTAATCCCGGGAGAGATTCCCGGTCTCAACCCGGTTGGCCTCAAGCTGGCTCCTCACCTGGGCCAGGGTGGCCTCCTGCCGGTTGTCGGCCGGCGCTTGCCGTGGCTGTCTCACCTCAGTCGGCGGAGCCTGCTCCGCCTGGAGCCGCGCCAGGTTGGCTTCCGCCCTCTCAACCGCCGTGCGGTTCTGAATCAAGTCGGGGTGGCTGGCGGTGTAGATACTCGCCAGCCTCCTGCGCTCCGCCAGCAGCCGGGCCAGTTCGACCTGCGCGTCCCGGATCGGTCCCGGGACGGGGCTGATCTCGGAGGCCGTGACAGAGGCGTCGCTCTGGGCCGCCATCGTCTCGAATCCACGGATCAGGGACTCCAGATACACGCGCTGCTGCTCTGCGCGGCTCAGCGCGGCTGCAGCATTCTGGAGCTGTGTCTGCAAACCGGCAAGTATGGCCAGATTCCCTTGCTGCTGTTCGGGAAGCTCGCCCAGGTGGCGCATTTTGAAGTCCCTGATCCGGGTTTCCTGGTTGATGAGCTTCGTCTGTGCTTCGACCACTTGCGCGCTCAGGAACTCCGTCGTGTTCGTGGCCTGGTCCGCCCGGGTCTTCAGATTCTCCGCGATAAAGAGCGACGCCAGCCGGCTCGTCACCCGCTGCGCCACATCGGGGATTCCGGTCGTGAAGGAGATCTTGAAGGAGTTGACACTCCGGCGGTCCGAATTCCCCTGCAACGGCTGGATGCCTATGTCGTTCCGCATGGCCTCGATGATCCGCTCCGGTGCGAGCCTCTCCCGCTTGTCCGGGTAGAGGTTGAACTCGGCGATGATGGCCTGCAACCGCGCTCGCGATAGAACCTCTTGCGTCATTGCCTGGAGCGCCTCGCTCACGGCCGTCGTGGTGGTGGACGAGACGTACCGTTCGGGCACCTGCTGCTGTACCACGAGCAGCGTGGCCTCCGAGGTGTAGCGGTTCGGCAACTGCATCAGGACCCCGGCGGTGCCGATGGCCACGGTGGAGGCGATGAGCATGAACCACCAACGCCTCCGCAAAAGAATGCCCAACAGGCGTTGGGCCGTTTCCATCAAACTGGTTTCTTCAGGTTCAGGCATGACTGCCTCCTTCCTCTGGGGCAACCTCGGCGAGGCCGGGTTCAACCAGCGCGGGCGCCGCGTGCAGGTACCGGGCAGCCCGGCGGCGCGACTCTATGGCCGCGTACACCCGCTCTACTTCCCGCTCGGGCATATCCAGCGCGGCCGCCACTTCGCCGCAGGGCACTCCGTTGTTCTTTCCATACAGGCACAGGTCCATCGCCGCTAGCGGCGCCGTGAAGAAGAACTCCTCCTGAGACTGCTCGAGCGGGTACGTGTCCGTAGTGGGCGGCCGCAGGCAAATCTCCTCGGGCACTCCCAGGCAGGGCGCCAACTGATACACCTGGGACTTGTAAAGGTGGGCGATCGGCTTGAGGGAGCAGGCGCCGTCGCCAAAGATGGTGAAATAG
>JBBITL010000100.1:0-11445 GCA_037440765.1 Solibacteraceae bacterium | reverse complement strand
CGCCCCGTCGCCGTTCTTCACGAAGAATCCCTGGTCGTACTCAAGGCGGTTCGTTGTTCCCGCGACCACGTAATGGTTCAGGTCGGCGTAGTAGTACTCCAGCATTTTGCGCGTGCGCTGCTTGAAGTTGGTGGCCGCCACTATCCCCAGGTAGGCATCACGGGTGAGCCTGGCCCTCGTCTGACTGCCCTCGGGCGATTGCACCACGACGGAGAAGATGGCGTACCCGGCTCCGTCTCCAGCCACGGGCAGCGCGATCTTGCACTTGAAGCCGTCCCCGTAGGCGGGGATAACCTTCCGGATCGCCTCGTCGCGCCGGCGGTAGCATCCAGCCGCTCTAAGGATCGGGCTGATATCCTCGGTCTCGGTCCGGATCCCAATGGCCTCGGCCAGCATCTCCGCCAGTCGCGAGCTGTCAGGAGAAGACTCCGCCTCCGGCAGTATCAGGCCAAGAACGCGGTCCTGGCCCAGGGCCCTGGCGCACAGCGCGGCCACCACGCTGCTGTCCACGCCTCCCGAGATCGCCACCACGGCGCCCTTGCGCCTGAACCGCTTGAACACGGCATCCCGGATCGCCGCTTCGATCTCAGCGGCGGCTACGGCAGGGTCGATCTCCAGAACGGAGCGCCCAAACACGGTTGCCGCCCTCAAGCGCCGACCCCCGGCCGGGCGGCCAGCAGCTTCTTGCTGACCTTCCCGCTGTCGGTCCTTGGCAAAGTGTTCATGAAGACCACCGACTGCGGGACCATGAAATCTTCCAGATGCTCGGCGCAATGCCGCTGAATGTCCTGCTCGGTCAGTTCTGCCTCGTCGCGAAGGCAGACGATGGCCTGGATGGCCTGTCCCAGTACGGCGTCCGGGATTCCGATGACGGCCGCCTCGGCGACTCCGGGCAGGGCATGCAGAACCTCCTCGATTTCCCTCGGGCTGACCTTCTCGCCTCGTGTCTTGATGATGTCATCCTTCCGCCCGACGAAGTACAGGTAGCCTTCCTCGTCCATCTGGAACAGGTCGCCCGTGTGGAGCACCTTCTCGCCAGGCAGCGGACCGGGCTTGAGCCTCTGTTCCGTTTCCTCGGGCAGCTCCCAGTAGCCCTTCATCACGTTCGACCCCCGCACCACGAGCTCGCCCACCGTGCCGGGTCCCACGCGCCGCCCATCTTCGTCCACAATGTACACTTCCTCATTCGGCATTCCCCGGCCCACCGAGCTTGGCCGGATGTCGATCTGGTCCGGAGGCAGGTAGGACACCCGTTTGCATTCCGTCAGGCCGTACATCGAGTAGATCCTCACCTTGGGGAACAGAGCGCGCAGGCGCCGTATGTGGCCGGTGGGGAGGGCCGCGGCCGTATTCGTGATGTACCGCAGTGCAGGGAACTCGTAGGCCGACAGGTCCATTTGCAGTAGCACCGCCGAAATCGTCGGCACAATCGGGAACCCCGTCACCTTCTCGCAAATCATCGTCTGGAGCGTCGAGTGCGGATAGGTGAACGACCGTTCCAGCAGGATCGTGCCCCCTGCCTTGAACGCCATCAGGACCTGGTACAGCCCGTAGTCAAACGACAGCGGAAGCACGTTGAGAATGATGTCGTCCGCGGTGTTCTCGAGATAGGTTGTGATCGACGTGGCAGCCGACACGATGTTGAGGTGCGTCAGCATCACGCCTTTCGGCCTTCCCGTCGAGCCGGAGGTGTAGATCAGCGCCGCCAGGTCGATGTCGATGCACGTCCTGCCGGGCCGCTCGGCCGGTACAGCCGGGTCGTTCAGAACATCCGCCAGGGTGATGGCTCGCTTCCCCACCAAAGGCGGCTCCTCTTGACCGCCCCCGGCCAGCCACACGCGCTGGAGGTGCGGCGTATCCATCCCCGCCAGCATCGCGGCCTTGCTGGCCGGCATCACCAGTCCCTTCGCCCGGCAGTTGTTCAGGATGTAGGCCAGCTTGTCCGCCTTCGTCGTCGGGTTCACCACCAGGAACACGCCGCCGGCTTTCAGGATGGCGAAGATCGAGACGACCGCCTCCACCGAGTTGTCCAGGTACACCGCCACCCGGTCCCCGCGTTCAATCCCCTCTGAGACCAGCGAATGCGCCAGCCGGTTCGCCTGCTCCTCGACGGCCTGGTATCTCAGCCTCCGGCCGCCCGAAACCAGCGCCGTCTTGTGCGGGTAACGGTCCGCGCTCGTTTCCAGAAACGATTCGACCTGCATCAGCTTCTTCCGTCCTTCGCGCCGAGCTGACGCTCCACGTACCGCGCCAGCTTTGCGATCGAATCGAGGTTCTCGGGCACAAGATCGCCGTCCTGCACCTTGATCCCGAACTCTTCCTCCAGGAACGCGACCAGTTCCAGAACGCCGGTGGAATCGATTATTCCGCTGTCAAGGAACGAGTCTTCGTCCTTCAGCCCGTTATCCCGGCCGTAGAGGAAGCTCTCGACGATGAATTCCCGTATGTGTTCACGAACTTGCATTGGTGGATAGCCATTGGCCCCGCGGACTGGCGAACTGCTGCACAAGAAGCTGCGTGGAGACGACTCCCGTCAACGCCATGTTGTCCTTCACTCCAATTGCCCTGCCCGAGCGGAATTTCGCGAGCAGCCTCGCAACGGGCGCCGGATCAAAAACGCCGTACCGCCGGATGCACTCCGGTGAGAGTAGTTCGTCCAGGTACTCGCGCGCCGCCGGCTCCAGGAAGCACTTGCCGTCCGGAGCCCGGTATGGCTGCTTCGGCCTGTTTCTCACCGCCGGCGGAATCAGTCCGCCGGCGCACTGCTTCAGCAAGTATTTCTCGTTGAGCACCTTCATTTTGAGCCGGACCGGCAGTCTCGCGGCGAACTCCACTACCCGGCAGTCCAGAAACGGGAAGCGGCCTTCCACCGAGTGGGCCATCGCCATCCGGTCGCCCTGCGCCGCGAGGATGTAGCCCGGCAGAAAGTGCGCCGTCTCCAGGAATTGTGCTCGCAGGAAGGTGTCCCAGGTGGCGTATTGCTCCGGAAGCCGCCCTTGCAGTTCGGCCACACCGTCGTAGGGCGCGACCTCCGCCTTGACCGCACCCGAGAAGAACGCCTTGAGCCTGGCAGTGAGCTGCCACCGGGGCTCGTGCGAGAAGAAAGGCCCTGGGCTCCCGCCGTCAACGTGGAAGGACTTCCGCAGATACGCCGCGGGCTGCTGCTGGAGGTTCTCCATGTACGGGTAAAGCCTCTTCAGAAGCAGTGGGCGCATCTCCGACTCCGGGCGCCGTGCCCAGAACCGCCGGATCTTCGCTTCCTTGAAGATGTCGTACCCGCCCATCGCCTCGTCCGCGCCCTCGCCGGTCAGTACCACTTTGTAGCCGCTGTCCCGCACCAGTTTCGACAGCAGAAAGAGCGGCGCCGGCGCTGTGCGTACCAGCGGCTGCTCCGCGTGCCGGATCACGTCCGGAAACACTCCGGCGATGTCGTTGTTCGAGCACCGCACGTCGCTGTGCTCGGTAGCGAGGAACATGCTCGCTTCTCTCTGGTAGCGGCTCTCGTCGAACTCCGCGTCCTCGAAGCTCACCGAGAAGGTTCTCGGCCGGTCTCCCGCCAGCTTCCCGGTGAGCGCAGTGATGAGCGTCGAGTCCAGCCCGCCGCTCAGGTAGACTCCCACGGGCACATCAGATCGCAACCGTATTCTCGTCGCGTCCTCGAGCAGCGCCAGTAGTTCTTCGGAGAGTCTCTCTTCACGATCTTCGGCCGCGTCTTCCGGCGCGTATTCCAGCCGCCAGTACGGCCACACCCGGACGCTCCCGTTTTCGACCGCCAGGCAGTGTCCCGGCGGAAGCTGCTGTACGCTCCGAAACGCCGTCCGCGGAGCCAGCGGGGCCCAGAACGTGAAGACTTGGTCCAGCGCCAGCAAGTCCAGCTCACGCTCTACCTCGGGGCAGGCAAACAGTGCCTTGATCTCCGAGGCGAACAGGAAGCCCCCGCGCGGCTGCGTGTAGAACAGCGGCCGCACGCCGAGCCGGTCGCGGGACAGGAACAGTCTGCGCCGCCGCGCATCCCAAATCCCGAACGCCCACTGCCCGTTAAACCGCTCGACGCACCGCTCTCCCTCCTCCATGTACATGTGCAAGACCACTTCCGTGTCGGACAGCGTGGCGAACCTATGCCCCTTCCGGATCAGCTCGTCCCGCAGTTCCACGTAGTTGAATATCTCGCCGTTAAAGGTGATCCACAGGGACTTGTCATCGTTCGGCATGGGCTGCCGCCCGCCGGCCAGGTCGATGATGCTGATCCGCGCGTGCCCGAGACCCACCCCTTCTGCGCTGAACACTCCGCTTTCATCCGGCCCCCGGTGCCGGAGCGTGTTGACCATGCTCCGCACCAGCCCGGCGTCGCCCCAATTCAAGCTGCCGCAAATCCCGCACATGGCTAACTGCCGGCAGGCATGCCTCAGACTTCCGCCGTCCCTGAAGCGTCGGATCCAGAATGGGCCGAAGGCATTCCTGCCCTTCGCGGCCGCACGCCCCGCAGGAACTCCTGATACGTATGCCCTGCCGTCAACGGCACGGCAGCCTCCCCCAGCACCTGGGCGGACGGGCTTCCCCAGAAGGTGTGCGCCGGCACATTCCTGCTCACCACGGTCCCGGCCTTGATTACCGCTCCCTCGCCGATGTGCACGTTCGGCAGGATCACGCAGTGGGGACCGATGAAGACGTCCTTCTCGATCGTGACCTTGCCGTTGCTGGCCGGCCGCCTCGCCCCCCAGTAGAAGTGGGAGAAGATGGATGTCCTAAGCCCGATGGTGCAGTTGTCGCCGATCGTCACATCCTCCGGGTGCAACTCGTCAATGTAGACGAACTGTCCGATCCAGACGTTCTTTCCGACCTTCATCCCCCGCAGCCGGTGCAGCCACGGCCGCGCACTATCCCCCCCCGGCGCCACGAAGGCGATCTTGTTTACGACCCTGCTTAACAGCCTTTTGAGCACTTGAAGTCTCAGCAGCCTGCTGGTGTCCCGAGTCAGAGGTCCGCTGAACAAATGCGTCCGCTTGCTGACGCGCGGTTCTGTGCTTTCGAGGTGTTGCACAGAACCGCGACCGTGAGGAAGCGGGCTTGCAGGCCTGCGGACTTCTGAATCGGGGCTCTAGAGGTAGCGGCAGGCCCAGTCGCCTGCCAGTTCAGTCAATGGAAGCGGCACCCTTCGCCACAGGCGCTTCAGGAGAAGCCGCGAACAGGTGTTGGATTCCGGAGCAGGCGCGCGCAAACCCTTGGGAGCCGGGAAGTAGTATCGATAGGACCGTGTCGGCTCCGCCCCCCACTTGGACTTGAAGGCGATCAGTCCTTTCTGATCCTCCTCCACTTCGCCGAAATCGTACCACTCGAATCCCTCCTTCCAGGCCGTCGAAATCCCCTCCCAGTGAATAGCGTCATTGGGACACAAGTGTAGTTGGTCCCGCCTGCGACCGTTCAGCCAACAGTAGTAGCCCCTACCCGAGATCAGGTAGACACATCCGGCCAGCAACTGGCGGGCGCCACCCACTTCCCGGCAGGCAACCAGCAGCCTCATGAGGCCGCACGGGTGCAGACTGCGCCATAACGACTGGAAAAACCGGTATGGACGCGAGAGCGAAGCGTGCCATCGCATGGTGTCCAGATACAGTTGGTACCAGGAGCGCAGTTCTTCCTCGGTATCCGACCACCGCACACGAACGCCCAGCTTGCGCGCCTTGTTCACCCCATACATCACGCGGCCATGTTGACGGGCGTTGCCAAACCGCAACCCCGTCCCGCCGCGTGGGAGGCTGACTACGAGTTTCGGCTTCCACGGCGCCCCTTGCAGGCCGTCCACTGAACCCTCCAGGTCGCTTCCGGGCGTCTTCATCTGGAACGTCATGCCCGCGTCGCGCGCCAGTTCGATCGCCGCCTGTACAAGCGCCCTGGTGGCTTCACAACTGGTAGACAGGGGGCCTGCGACAGGCGTTCGCGGCAGCGACGAGAGACGGCGGCGTACGATGTGCTCTCCGAGGTTGATGGGCAGGCCGCGAGTTGACAGCAACGGCATCATGCCGAGCACATTACCCGCGCCGTCTTCGCATGCCAGGGCGAAGGGTTCACGCCCGTTTTCTGCCATCAAAGCTCGCGACCACGCCGGATGGTGGAAGACCGATCGCTGGGGATGCGATTCTACAAACCGGTCCCACCGGGGGTCAGACACGTCGAGCCGGATAATCCTGAGGCCTGGGGCGGATGGGTCGCCCGCAGCCTTCGAGGCGGGCTGACTTGACTGCCCGCTGAATTGTCCCTGTAAGTCGAGCGGCATCACAAGTACCTGAATATTCGATCACAGATAGCGGCGGTGATTCCCAGCGGGAGGCGGCGCCACAGAGCTCGAGCGGGCCTGATGAGGGCTGCGAAGCGGTGGCCGCCGTCCGATTTCACCCCCTCCGGGTAGTAGTAACGGTAGAGTTGAGCCGCGTCCGCGCCCCATTTCCGCTTGTACGCCGCCAACTGGCCATGATCATCGGGCACCTCGCCGAAGTCGTATGAGTGGCAGCCTCCTCTCCACGAGTCGTTGATCGCGTGCCATTGCAGCGCATCGTTCGCCTGCAACGCGTAACCCTCGGAAGAACAGCCGGCGAAGGCGTAGAAGGCTCGCCCGCGATACTTGAGTATGATCACACCGGCAACCATCCTGGGGCCACGTCCGGCACCATGCTCCGCGACCCAAAGTCGCATCAGACCTAGGGGCTGAAGACTCGTCCAGGCGGAATGAAAGAAGCGGTATGGGCGCGGCGGCACAGCATTCTTGCGCATGGTTTCGAGGTACAACCGATACCAGCCTCTCAACTCGACGCTTGTCGTGGCGGCGCGGACCTTCACGCCCAGTTTCAGGGCCTTGCTGACAGAGCACTTGATCCTAAGGTGGTTGCGAGAGCTTCCGAACCGGAGCTCGCCAAGTGGCGCCGGACTGGATGTCCCGTACGGGCCCCCGGGCTGGCGTGGAGGAAGCACGCAGACGTAGCTGGTCCGCCATCGCTGGCAGCCCAGGCCTCCAACATGGTCTTCGAGGCCTCGAGCGCCCAGTTTCAATTGCAGTTGGACGCCAGGCCTGGCTTGGGTTCGTTGCACCGCAGCCTCGATCAGCGCGCGGAGCGCTGGCACGCTGTTGTACAGGGGTCCTGCAAGCGGGGTGCGAGGCAAGGACGAAAGTCGCGGACCAAGTCCATGACACCGCAGTAGCGGCAGCCCCCGCGTTTCGAGCAGAGGCAGCACGCCCTGATAGTCGCCCTCAGGGTCTACGCACGCCAGCGCCGTACATTTCTGGCCATACTCGCTCTCGAGTGCCGCCAGCCATCCAGGGTGATGGTAGACCAAGGCATCAGGATGAGACTCCAGAAAGCCCATCCACCGGGGATCGGCCTTGTAGTCGACCTCGAGGACTTTCAGTGCCGCTGAGCCGCAAATCGCGTCCACACTGACCGCAGGGGCATCCGCGGGCTTCACCAGTTGCCCGCTTCCAACGTGACTTGTCTCGTTGCGCTGCACAGGTCCGGGAAGCCTCACCCAAAGTGCCTGTACACGATGCGTCCCGCCGCGTTCGCCAGAGCGCTTGGGGCCAGCCCGAACACCCGCTTGGCAATGCGCACAGGCCACTCGGCGCGAGGCCGCTCGCGGCAGGCCGGATAGCGCAGGTACGCGAGGCATGAACGGCTTGCGCCCCAACGATCCTTGAACGCGATCAGGCCTGGATTGTCCCAGTCCGACCGTCCCATGTCCAATTCGTGAAGCCCGGCGTCTCTTGCCTCACGGATGGCTTCCCAGAGCAGGAATTGCGTGCCGCCCACGGCGCCGGCGCTCCTGTCTGAACAGCCGTACTTGTACATCAGCGTCCGGTTGTGCCGCAGCGTTAGGATGCTCGCCAGTGGCTGGTTGCTCTTCAGCGCAAGGTGAACCGTGAGATTGTCTCGCACGAGCTCCGCCAGATTACGAAACCACGCCAGCGGCTGCGGTGGCAGCCCTTGCCTCCGGCGACTCACCATCCACAGCTCGTAGAAGCGCCGCAGCAGCGTGTCTGAGCGGCCCCGCTCGTACGCCAGAGATTCCCGTTCGGCGCGCTTGATCTTCCTCTGCACGCAGTCCTGGTGAAAGCCGCGGAACAGCACGCCAAGGCTTGGGCTGAGATCCAGCCGATGGAAGCAGAAGCCGCCCGCCTGCCCCAGGCCGGATGTGGCCCCCACAGCTACCTTCACCGGGCGCATCTCCGCGTACCTGACCCCGGTCCGGTCAGCCTCCTGCTTCAAGGCGGACACCAGCTCCGCCAGCTCGTCGCCGTTCGTCACAAGCGGGTCGCAGTGGTCCGAGAAAGGCAGTGAAACCAACCGCTTGCCGGTGAGGGCGCTGGCAATCCTACAGAAAGCCCAGCCGTTGCTGAACTCGCGGCCCGGAGGCGTCGTCGTAAATACAACCGGCTCGTAGCCGTAAGTTCGCCGCAGCGCCTCCAGCCACCCAGGAGTGTGAAAGGCGGATGCCAGCGGATGCCGCTCCAGGAACTCCGGCCATCGCGGGTCGCTGCATGGATCTATCAGGTACATCGGCCGTCTATCCCAACCCGGTGTACTGGCGCCTATGCCACGCTGTACCTGACCGTATCGCCCTCAACCGCCGCGATCGCGATCCGCGCCCGCTCGCTTCCGGCACCCTCGACCCGCCAGCCACCCTCTTTCACAACCAGCCGCATCTGGCTCCGCTGCCTCCACCACGTGTCAACCTCTCCCGGCAGGGCAAACCACATCTTCCTCGCCGCCCTTAGTTCCGCAAGGTAGATCAGCAACGATTTGTACGTGCCAGTCGCGCGTTCCGAGGTCAGGTAGTCCGGGTGAACGTTGAAGTTCGCCAGACCGCTCTCTTCAATCATCAATCCAAGCTGGCGCTTCCACAGGCCTATCGAGTAGTCGCCCAGCACGTGGAACAGCGTATAGTCCTGCGTCATCGTTGTCGGAAGCTCGAGCACGTCGCCAATAAAGTAGGGCATCACCGTGCAACAGCCCCCGCGCTGTGGTTCCAGGTGCGCCACGTTGGGGATTGACATGTCGTAAGCGAACTCGAGGTTTCCATACCACTCCGCATTGCGGTACATCGCTCCTGACCTGAACCCCTTGGCGCCGTACAGCCTGCCGTAGTAGTTGATTCGTTTAACCCGCCTCAGGAACTCCTCCCGGCAGGCGAAAAGGTTCCCGTCATGGTTCAAGTCATGGATGCTGATCTCACAGCCTCGCTCGAGCAGCTCTCTTACCATGTCCGGCCGCAGTGGGTACCGCCGCTCTGGAATGAGGACGAGCGCGCTACGCATTCCAAACCCCTCGTCCAGGTCCATCAGCCATTCGCACGCGTCCAACCCGGCCTGCGTTTCAACATCGTGCGTCATCACGCAGCAACTCTGGAAGCCCTCCGGCCAGAACCAGATGAACGGCGTCTCGGCGGCGCCGCTCGCCTGGAGCGTCAGCGCAAGCAGCCTCCTGTGGAGCCGCTCCACCGTCGTATCCACCGGCCACGCCGGGAACCCCAGTTCCTCCCATCCCCTGAAATACTGCTTATGCAGAAACCTGCGAATCGCGACCGGCAGCGCCGGCCGCAGGTAATAGTAGGCCCGGCGGAAAGCCTCGTGCCGGGCCGGTCGTCCGGCCGACCAGCTTCCCGCGTACCGTTCCATCCGCAGGTTGTCAATTACCTCGCCCGCGTCAAACGGCAGTCTGGCTGCCTGCCCGTCCGCGCGCACGGCCTCCAGGGCATCCACAGACGCCTCGTTGGGACGCTCGCCCGGGACGCCCCCCGACAGCCGCCCGTAACACACCGTATCCGCCCCGAAGCGGAAGTATCCGCACTGACCGTCCAGGTCAGCGGGAGAGACCAGCCCGCCAGGTCCGGCGGGGCACCGGTAGTAGGCTGCGAGGATGTCCGCTGCCGTCATTGGAAAAGCCTGTCTGCGGCATTGCCGGCCGGAGCCTCGAATCGTTCCTCCGCTGTGCCGGCCGCGAGCACTTCCCGGTACGCCTCAAGAAGCCTGCGGCCGGCCGCGCCCCACGTCACTTCCGGCGCCGTCGCGAGCGCCCCGGCGCGAAGCCTGGCCAGCAATCCGCGGTCCTCGTCCAGCATCGTGATCTGCCGCGCGAGCGTCTCGACGTCGCCTACCTTGTGCACCAGGCCGTTCTCCATGTGCCGGCAGATGTCCGTACATGCCTCCGAGGTCAGGGGCACGCAGCCGCTCCCCATCGCCTCCGCGACAACCAGGCCGAAACCCTCCTCGATGCTCGGCAACACCAGGATGTCGCTCTGCCGCATCAGGTCCGCCACGTCCCGGCGGTGCCCCAGCGCGCGCACGCTGGGATGCGCCAGCATGGGCCGCAGCCTCTCGGCGTAGGCCGGCAGGAACTCCCCTGCGATCTGAAACGTGCCGTTCCTGGATGCCGGCGACTTCAACCAGGCCTCCAGCGCGAAGTGTACGCCTTTGCGCACTGCGCAGACCCCGACGAACAACAGCCTGAGCCCGGAGCCTGCGGCCTGACGGTCACCGTCCGGGTGGTACACCCCCTCGTCGAATCCGTACATGTGCCGCACCAGCTTCTGGCGCTGGAAGCCCCGGTCCAGGAAAGTCCGCACGACAAACTCGGAGGGACACAGAATGTAGTCTGCCAGCCGGTATTCCTCTTCTTCCTTCTTCAACAGGCCGGGCTTGTAGGAGTACTCGTCCCCCGGAGGAAGTGGGATCCCCAGCCGCTCGAACTCCCTCCCGACGGCCTCGAAGGCGAACCGCGTGTGTGCGTTCGGACGCTCCAGCACACTCGGAATCCGCATCTCGGCGGCGGCCTTCAGCGTCTCCAACGCTGCCGCCGGCCAAGTGTGCACAACGTCGATGGTCCCCGCCAGCCGCCTGATCCTGTGCGCAACGATGCGGTCATGCAGCGCCAACGCACGCATCTTGCCCACGAGCCTGTAGGGAATACGCACCTTTCCCCGCGCCAGCGTCGGCTCGACCTTCACGCCGGGGTGCGCCGTTCGGTGCAACACGCCCGGCATCGCCAGCACTTGCGCGCCCGCGGCTGCCAGGCCGTTCACCTGCTGCCACGCCGTGTAGCAGATCCGGTCTGAGCCCAGCTTGTGCGGGAAGCTGTACAGCACTCGAACGCGGTCATTCGGCTGGTTCATTGCGGTCAGTTCCGCGTTTAAAGCGGAGGACTCCCGGCCATATGCTCAGGCAGCGGCCATCGCGGGTTGTTGCAGACACACCCGGTGCCAGAGCTCCAGCGTCGCAAGCGACAGCAGTTCCTTGGAGAACGTCCCGCTGGAGCGGTCGTTCTCCGAAATCAACCGCTCGATGCAGCTCCGCCGAAAGTAACCCCGCCCCAGGGTCTCGCGATCCAGCAGGATGCCGCGCATCCAGGACCTCAGGTCGCCCCGCAGCCACGCTTCCAAGGGCACCGGAAATCCGGCCTT
>JBBITL010000099.1:3830-13626 GCA_037440765.1 Solibacteraceae bacterium | reverse complement strand
CCGCTACGAGGACCTGATCCTCAGCCGCGAGGGCCAGGCCGGTCGCAGCGCGGCGTCGCCGCGGCGCACAGTCTGCGGCGCAGGGTTCGCCGGCAGGGGAATCACGGTGACGGCTGGGTCGTCCGGGATGAGGTCGAGCGGGCCGAAGGTGATCCTATAGGAATCGGTCTCCTTGAGAGGCTCGATCTCTATGTCGTAGCCAAATACCCGGCGCGTAGAGGGGTCCATCATGAAGCGATGCGCCCCGCCCTGTCCGACCATGACGCCGCCTCTCCCGAGGCCCTTGATGACCGGCGAAGGCGGCTCATGCCGCGTTTCGAAGGAGAACAGCATGCTCCCGCTGCCCCCACTGCCGCTCATGATGATGCCGGTTTGCGCCCACGCGGGCAGGCAGACAGCAATTGCCAGCACCAACTCGGTTGCTTTCATATCCACCTCGGATGATTCGCGGTTGGAGTTGCTTCACCGGCTGAAAATCAGCAAACATGACCTCCCGGATCACGGGTTCAGGCGCCTGATAGGTGCGCCTCGTGGCGAAGACGGACACCAGGAGAATGACCACTGCGACGATACAAACTGGCACCGGGACCCGGATACTCCCGCCGAAAAGCCACCGCCACCAAGGCAGGCGGCGAACTCCCGGAAAGAGCCTCTGCTCCAAACCGGGCGGCGCGGCTGGCGCCTGCCATTCCTTCAAGAGCTCGCCTAGTTCCCTGCCATCCAACGGTTCCATGAGATTCCCTCAGCGGCGCAAGCATTCGCCGCAGATTCTCGCGCGCCCGATGCAGTCTGGCCTTCACGGCGCCTACCTCCGACTCGACGGCACGCGCAATCTCATCGAGCGAGAGACCCTCGTACTCGGCGAGCACCAAAGCCTCACGTTGCAGCGGCGGCAGCGCGCGCACAGCCGCCCCGACGATATCGGCGGACTCGCCCGCGCCGGCGTCCACAGGCTCGGCCACGAACCGCTCCTCTTCCAGCGGCTCCCAACGGTTCTCCTCGCGGCATCGCTCGAGCGCAAGGTTGCGCGCTACGCCGAACAGGAACGACCGAAGCTGGCCGCGGCCGCGGTCGAAGCCGTTCGGGCTGGCGAAGCGATGAGAGAAACACGTCCTGTGCCACGTCCTCCGCCGCTGCGGGGGAGCTCGTCATGCGCCAGGCGAAACGGTAAACGGCGTCCTTGTGTTCCTGAAAGGCGGCTAGGAATTCCGGCTCCGTCATGTTGGCTCGACGCCCTCAATCACATTTACCGCAACCAGGGCCAAAAGATACGCCCGGGAATGCAATGCCATACTGAATCTTATGGCAGCGCCTGCTGCGGGGGCCGCGTTGCGGGTCCGCGATCTCAGGAAGACATACAAGGACGTCGTCGCCGTTAACGGCGTTGACCTCGACGTGATGCCAGGGGAGTGCTTCGGCCTGCTCGGCCCCAACGGCGCGGGCAAGACCACCACGGTCGAGATCTGCGAGGGCCTCACGAAGCCCGATTCGGGCGAGGTGGAACTGCTCGGCATGCACTGGAACTCGCACCAGTCCGAGCTGCGGCAGAGGCTCGGCATCCAGCTCCAGGAGACGCAACTCTCGGAGAAGCTCACCGTTATCGAGACCGTGCGCCTGTTTCGCAGTTTCTTCCGGCGTGGTCCGGAGGCTGCCGAGGTCATCGAATTGGTGCAGCTCGAGGACAAGGCGAAATCGCGCGTGGGGACGCTGTCCGGCGGGCAGAAGCAGCGGCTGGCGCTGGCCTGCGCCCTGGCCGGGGACCCCGAGTTCTTGTTTCTGGACGAGCCGACGACGGGGCTCGACCCGCAGGCCCGCCGGATGCTCTGGGATCTCATCGAGCGGTTCAAACAGTCGGGGAAGACGATCCTGCTCACGACGCACTACATGGAGGAGGCCGAGCGGCTGTGCGAGCGCGTCGCCATCATGGATCTCGGCAAGGTAATCGCGCTCGGCTCGCCCGCCGAGCTGGTCGCAACGGTCGGCGTGACGCCCCGCCCGCAGCCCACCACCGGAAACCTGGAGGACGTCTTCGTCGCGCTGACGGGGCGGCACCTGCGCGATGACTAGGACCCTGGAGAAGAGCGCCCTGGCCCAGTTGACGCTGGTCCGCTTCCGGGAGTTCATCCGCGAGCCGGAGGCCGTGTTCTGGGTTTTTGTCTTTCCGATTCTGCTGGCGGCGGGCCTGGGTCTGGCGTTCCGCGACCGGCCCGCGGACGTCCTGAAGATCGCCGCCACCACGCCCGAACTGGTGCAGTCCCTCAGGCAGGAGAAGCAGCTCAACGTGCAAGCCTTGCCCGTGCCGGCCGCCGAGGAGGCTCTGAGGACCGGCAAGCTGGCTCTGGTGGCCGAGCCCGCGCCCGGCGGCGGGGTGGTCTTTCGCTACGACGACGCGAATCCCGACGGGCGCACGGCGCGCATGCTGGCCGACCGGGCCATCCAGCGGGCCGCGGGGCGGGTGGACCCGGTGGCGGCGGCCGACCAACTGATGAAGGAGCCTGGAAGCCGCTACATCGACTTCCTGCTCCCCGGCCTGGTCGGAATGAACCTGTTGGGGAGCGGCGTCTGGAGCATCGCTTTCGCCATCGTCGACTCGCGCCGCAAGAAGCTCATGAAGCGGCTGATCGCGACGCCCATGCTGCGGCAGTCCTACCTGATGTCATTCCTGATCTCGCGGCTTTCGGTGCTGGTCATCGAGGTGGGGGCGATCCTGGCCTTCGGCGTCCTCATGTTCGGCGTTCCCTTGCGAGGCTCGCTCGCGGTGCTGGCGGTGTTCTGCCTGCTCGGCTCGCTCGCCTTCACCGCGATGGGGCTGCTGATCGCCTGCCGCGTCAGGACCATCGAGGCGGTATCGGGGCTGGCGAACCTGGTCTTGCTGCCGATGTGGATCCTATCCGGCGTGTTTTTCTCCGCGAGCCGTTTCCCGGACGCGGTCCAGCCGCTGATTCGGGCGCTGCCATTGACCGCGGTGATCGACGCCCTCAGGGCGAACATGCTGGAGGGGGCCGGCGTGGCGCAACTTGTACCCGAGGCGGGCGTGCTGGCAGCTTGGCTGATCGCCAGCTTTGTCGTGGCGCTGAAGCTGTTCCGCTGGAGCTAGGTCCGCTGGCTCACGCTCGCGGTTCGGGACCGGAGGCCGTCAGGAGTACAGGTTGTCGGCGGAACGTTCGTTGTTCCACTCCGGCGTGGGGTCGAAGTAGTTCTTGTCGATCAGGTGCTTCTTCATCGCCTCTTCGTTGAGCGTGAAGCCCAGGCCCGGCCCTTCGGGCACCCTCACGTAGCCCTTGTTGAGGATGGGCTTCTCGACGCCGTCGACGAGGTCGTCCCACCAGGGGATGTCCACCGAGTGGTTCTCCATGACCAGGAAGCCCTCGGTGGCCGCCGCGCAGTGCACGTTGGCCATGCAGCAGACAGGCGAGCCGGCCATGTGCATGGCCATGGGCACGCCGTACTTCTGGGCCATGTCGCCGATTCTCTTGGTTTCCAGGATGCCACCCGAGGTGGACAGGTCCGGGTGGATGATGTCCACCGCCTGCTCCCGGCAAAGGACCTCGAAAGGCTCCAGCAGGTAGATATCCTCACCGGTGCAGATGGGCACGTCCAGCGCGTCGGTGATCTTCTTGAGCAGGCCGGTGTGGTACCACGGAATGCAGTCCTCCATCCAGGCCAGGTTGCACTTCTGGAAGGCCTTGCCGAGCCTGATGATGGAGTTCAGACCCATGCTGCCGAAATGGTCCGTGGCGATGGGGACCTCCCAGCCCACCACCTCGCGCACCTGCATGATGTAGTCGGCCATCAGTTCGGCGCCTTTATCGGTGATCTCGACGCCGGTGAGAGTGTGCTCACGCCAGCGTTCCTGCGACATGCCCGAGACGGTGCCCGGTATCCCCTTCAGGCGGCCGATGCCGATGTCCATCTTGAAGTAGGTGAAGCCCATCTCCATGCGCTTCTTCATGCGCTCGCCGAAGACCTTGGGGTCGGGCGAATCCGGCGTGTCGCAGTAGCAGCGGCAGCGGTCGCGGTACTTGCCGCCCAGCATCTGGTAGACGGGCACGTTATAGGCCTTGCCGGCCAGGTCCCAGCAGGCTTCTTCGATGGCGACCACGCCGCCCGCCATGCGTCCATGCCCGCCGAACTGGCGCAGCCGGCGGAATATCTGCTCGACGTTGCAGGGGTTCTGGCCGAGAATGCGGCTCTTGAGCATCAGCGCGTAGGTCTTGCTGGCGCCGTCGCGCACCTCGCCGTAACCCGAGATGCCCTGGTTGGTGTCAATGCGGATGACGGGGCAGGTGAACGGCGCCTTGGCCAGGGTTGCCACGCGCAGGTCGGTGATCTTCAGTTGCGAAGGCGCGGAGTTCCGTTGTGTGTTCTGCACGGCGGCGTCCAGCGTCTGGTCGGCCCAGAAACTGCCCGCCGTGAGGCCCGCGGCGGCCTTCATGAAAGCGCGGCGGCTCTTCGGCAGTATGAGCGAGTGTTTCATAGTGGACTCCTCCCAAGCAGGTTCAAGTATACAACAGGGGCGCGGGAGGGAGGCCGGTTGACTTTCCCTTTTTATTCGCCCACAATGGGGCCATGGCCCTGACGCGGAAACAGAAAGCGATGCTGGACGTGATCGCGCGCTTCATCGAGGAGCACGGCTACAGCCCCAGCTACCAGGAGATCGCGGACGAACTGAAGCTGGCATCGCTGGCGACCGTGCACAAGCACATCCAGGCCCTGGAGGCCAAGCACTACCTGCGGCGCGGCTTCAACCAGAGCCGGTCCATCGACCTTGCGCCAAAGTATTTCCAGGAGGAGCGCCGCCGCCGGAGCGCGGCGGATGTGCCGCTGGCAGGCCGCATCGCCGCCGGAGCGCCGGTGGAGGCGATCCCCGGGCGCGACACGCTGAACCTGGGCGAGTTCCTGGCGGATGACAATCTCTACGCGCTCGAGGTCCGCGGTGACTCCATGATTGAGGACCACATCTGCGACGGCGACCTGGTGCTGGTGGAGCGCTCGGCGCGCGTCGCCGACGGCGACATCGTGGTGGCGCTGGTGGGGGGCGCGGAGGCCACGCTCAAGCGGTTCTACCGGGAGTCCGGCTCCACGGCGCGGCTGCAACCGGCCAATGCCGCCATGCCTCCCATCCGGGTGCCGCTCGAGGATCTACAGATTCAGGGCAAGGTGCTGGCCGTCCTGCGAAAATACCGGTAGGATGTCCGGCGCTCTCAGGATCCTGATGGTAGCCTCCGAGGCCACGCCCTTTGTCAAGACCGGCGGGCTGGCCGACGTTGTGGGCTCCCTGCCTCCTGAACTGAAGGCCCTGGGGCTGGAGGTGGCGGTCGTGCTGCCATGGTACCGGGAGGCGAAGGCCGGCCGGAGCCGCTGCGTGATCGAGCACGCGCCGGTGTGGCTGGGGCCCAGGGCCTGCCTGGTGCGGCTGCACGTTTCGGAAGCGCGCGGCGTGCCCTTCTACCTGGTGGAATGCCCGGAGCTGTACGACAGGAACGGCCTGTACGCCGGCCCGGACGGCGAGTTCCCCGATAACCACGTCCGCTTCGCGGTGCTGGCGCGCGCGGCGCTGATCGTGGCGCGCAGGCTGTTCCGCCCGCACATCTTCCATTGCCACGACTGGCAGGCGGCGCTGGTGCCGCTGCTGCTGCGCACCGCGTTCGCGCAGGACCCCACTTTCCTCGGCGCAAGGACGCTGCTGACCATACACAACCTCGGCTACCAGGGCGTGTTCGCGAGCTGGCAACTCGGCCAGACCGGGCTGAACGGCGACCTGTTCCACCCCGGCTGCCTGGAGTTCTACGGGGACGTGAACCTGCTCAAGGGCGGCATCGTCTCGAGCGACGCCATCAGCACCGTAAGCAAGGGGTATGCCAGGGAGATTCAGACTCCCGACTACGGCTTCCGGCTTGACGGCCTGCTGAGAGGAAGGTCGGGCGTGCTGCACGGGATACTCAACGGCGTGGACTACTCGGTGTGGAATCCCGAGACGGACCCACGCATCCCCTTCAACTACTCCGCCGCGGACCTGTCCGGCAAGCGCGCCTGCAAGGCCGAACTGCTGAGGAGCGCCGGCCTGCCGGCGAGCGCCCTGGAGCGTCCCCTGGTGGGCATCGTTTCGCGGTTTGCAAGCCAGAAGGGGTTTGACCTGCTGGAGCAGGCCGCCGGGGACCTCGTTTCCGCGGACCTGTCGCTGGTGGCGCTGGGCGCCGGAGAAGCGCGCTACGAGGCGCTGTTCAGGGACCTGGCGGCGCGATACCCGGACCGGTTCGCCGTCAGGATCGCATACGACGAGGACATGGCGCACTGGATCGAGGCGGGCAGCGATATCTTCCTGATGCCAAGCCGCTACGAGCCTTGCGGCCTCAACCAGATCTATAGCCTGCGCTACGGCACGGTCCCCGTGGTTCGCGCCACCGGCGGTCTGGATGATACGATCGACAGCAGCACGGGCTTCAAGTTCGAGGGCTACTCGGCCGCGGCCATGGCCGGAGCGCTTCGCGACGCGCTCGGCGCCTTCCGGAACCCGGAGCGATGGCGGCGGTTGATGCTGAACGGTATGGCCAAGGACTACTCCTGGGGAGCGTCTGCTGGCGAATACGCCGGTCTCTACCGGCGGCTGGCTTCTGAATCCCGGGGAGAGCCTGCATCATCTACTTGAGTGGAGAATACGAATGGCTGGCGCTAATACCCTGACTTTCAACGATGCGTCGTTCGATAATGACGTGCTCAAATCCGAAATCCCCGTGCTGGTGGACTTCTGGGCCGAGTGGTGCGGCCCGTGCCGCATGATGGAGCCCACGGTCGGCGCCATTGCGGACGACTACGCCGGCAGAGTGAAGGTGGGCAAGCTCAACGTTGATGAGAACGGCGGAGCCGCCATGCGCTACGGCGTGCGCGGCATTCCGACCCTGCTGCTGTTCAAGGGCGGCAAGGTAGTCGAGCAGCGGGTGGGCGCCGTCGGCAAGAGCGAACTCCAGAAGATGCTGGACGCGCACGTCTGACGGCGTCCGGCGCGCCCGCCGCGGCGCGGCGCGGTTTTCCACTGGCCTTCGATTGTAGTATTCTGGCAGTGGAGACCTCCTTATATGTTCAGACTTGCAGTCAAGCCTGTTTTCGCCGCAGCCTGCCTGCTGATTCTTTTTGGCCATGGCGCTTTCGCCCAAATGGGGTCCATCTCGGGCAAGGTGGTGGGGGAGGACGGCAAGCCCGTCGCCAACGCGGTCGTCAAGATTGTCCGTAACGACATCAAGGGCAACTATCAGACCAAGACGAATCAGCGGGGCGAGTACTTCCACGCCGGCCTGCCCGCGGGCCGTGTCACCAACTACACGGTCACTCTGGCCATCGGCGGAAAAGACGTCGACAGCCGGCCGAACATTTCGGTGCCGCTGAGCGATACGATTCCGGTCAATTTCGACCTGGCGGAGAAGAAGAAGCAGGACGCGGCGCTGGCCGCAGGCCAGCTGACCGACGCACAGACCCGCGGCCTCACCGACGCGCAGCGCGACGAGCTTGAAAGGGTCATGAAGGAACGCGCCACCCAGCTCGCGAGGAACAAGGAGCTGAGCGATGCCTTCAACGCGGGCATGGAAGCCATGAAGGCGAACCAGTTGCAGGCGGCGGTGGATGCCTTCGTCAAGGCCTCGCAGGTGGACCCGAAGCAGAACGCCGTGTGGGGCCAACTGGCAGAAGCCTACTCCAGCCTGGCGCAACAGAGGACCGGGGCCGAGCAGCAGGACCTGCTGAACAAGTCCGTCGAGTCTTTTCAGAGGGCCATGGAGCTGAAACCCGACGACGCCGCATACCACAACAACTATGCGCTGGTTCTGGTGCGCGCCAAGAGACTCCCGGAGGCGCAGGCGTCGCTTGAGAGGGCGGCCCAGCTCGATCCGGCCAACGCCGGCAAGTATTACTACAACCTGGGCGCGGTGATGATGAACACGGGGCAGATGGATGCGGCGGGCGACGCCTTCAAGAAGGCCATCTCGCTGACGCCCAACTACGCGGCCGCCTGGTTCCAGTACGGCCTGTTCCTGCTCGGCAAGGCGCAAATCGCCCCTGACGGAAAGATCCAGCCCCCCGACGGCACCCGTGAAGCTTTCATGGAGTATCTGAAGCTGGAGCCCAACGGCCCCAGCGCGGAGCAATCCAAGCAGATTCTGGGCTCCCTCGACGTGGCGATAGAAACTCAGTACAGCAGCCCGGACGCCAAGAAGCGGCCGGCGCCAAAGAAGAAGTAGCTCTTTGGGGTTCCGGGGCGCCCTGCCGGGCGCCCCATCCCATGATCAGAACAGTCATCTACCTTCTGATCTCGATTTTTCTGATAACTTTCCTGCGCTTCGTAATCGGGATCATCGGCAAGGCGTTCAGCGACCTGGCCCGCCCGGCCTCTCCCGGCGCCGACAGCCGGGCATCGAGCGCCGGCGGCGCCGGCGGAGAGTTGAAGCGCGACCCTGTGTGCGGGACGTTCGTCGCTCCCTCGGCCAGCGTCAGCAAGACGGTCCGCGGGGAGTTGCTGCACTTCTGTTCTCCCGCCTGCCGCGACAAGTACCGGGAAAGCTAGCCGCTCGCTCACGCTCGCGGTTCCGTGCAAGCACCGAAACCCCGACCGTCAGGGAGGGGCCACAACACGCACCTATTCCGCCGGTCGCGGCACCAGTTATGGCTGAACCAGGACTCGCTGCGCTCCAGTAGGGCGATCCTGCTCCGGACCTCAGGCTCCGAACCGACACCGGTGAGGACTTCAAGCTCTCCGATCTGAAGGGCCGAAACGTCGTCCTGTACTTCTACCCAAGGGCCAGCACGCCCGGCTGCACCGTGGAAGCCTGCGAGTTCGGGGACACGAGCCCTGCCTTCTTGAAGCGGGATACCGTGATTCCGGGCGTCTCTCCGGACAAGCCCGGCGCGCAGGCGACGTTCAAAGCGAACCACGATCTGCCGTTCACGCTCCTTTGTGACGTGGACCGGACCGCGGCACAGGCCTATGGCGTCTGGAAAGAGAAGAACATGTACGGGAAGAAGGTGATGGGGATCGAGCGCACGACCTTCCTCATCGGCAAGGACGGCAGGATCAAGCGCATCTTCTCGAAGGTGAAGCCCAAAGGCCACGCCGCCGAGGTGCTGGCGGCGCTGGAGATCTTGTGAATTGGCCTACGGTGAGGTAGCGTCAGGAAATCCGCCGACCCAGTCCCACTCCGTGAGAGGAGAGAAGCGCGGATCGCTCGACGATGGCCGGCCACCAACGCAATAGGCGGCCGAAGTCGCTGACAAGCTGATGGATGAGCCGGTTGGGTGAGTCACTCCGGGTGGGCAGGTCGCACGGAAGAGGGAAATCAGGATCGACTGCGAGCCGGCAGGTTGCGTCGATGTGGCCCTGGATGTCTGCGGCCCAGTACGAGGGTGATCCCTTGAACCGCCGGATGCCGGACGCAGCCTCGGCGTTGCAGGTGCGCTGACCCACTGGTGAATGCTCGATCGCCCAGGGCAGGTGGCCCGCATAGGTCTCATCGACGCAGCGTCCCAGCATGTAGCCGAAGATGCCATCCTCATTCCGGCAGATGGGGAAGAAAGGCGGCAACAGGTCGCGGTTGTCCATCCCGGCGCACATCGTCACGCAGGGTTCGGGGTGGCCTGGGGTGTACGAGGCGACATGGCGAACCAGTTCCCGCGAGGTCGAGGCGGTCCGATATGCCTCCTGGGTACAGGCCATGCGGGCTATGGTCGCTGGGTCACTGGCGGTAGCGTGCGCAAGGTGGGAATGGAAGCCGCTATCGCCGGCCGTGCCGCAATAGGTGATGCCTACCTT
>JBBITL010000099.1:0-3730 GCA_037440765.1 Solibacteraceae bacterium | reverse complement strand
GGTGGGAATGGAAGCCGCTATCGCCGGCCGTGCCGCAATAGGTGATGCCTACCTTGCAGCCGCTCTGGTCTCGAAGAACCAGGTCTCCGCAGGCAATCCGTGACTCCCCACCCGCAGAACGTCGGAAGTGGAGGTCCCCTGCGCCCGCCCCAGGCGGCACACCGTGTCGTCATCCGCGCTGAGCAGCAGAGAGCCGCGCGTCTGGAGTAGGATGGCGTTGCGGTTCGCACCCATGGTAGGGGCGACGGCGTGACGGGGGCCGAACAGGGCGAACCGAGCCACGTCCGGCGGGATTCCGTCTCCCCCCGTCAGGGCCTCTGCATAGCGCAACTTCTCCTCGGCGCCGGCGTAGAAGACCTCGACTCCCGAGCCCGCGGCCAGCTCGGACAGCATCTGCCGGCTGGCGTCACGCTGTTCGGCGGAGCGCGAGTCATCGGCGACAAGCCAACGGAACCGGCGTCCAAATCGCCGAGCGTTGGAGAGGCAGCTTCGGAGCGCCCGCAAGGCTTCCTGGGGGCGATCACATGTGGGAATGGCGACCCAATCCACTTCGGCAGGCTGGCCGTGCGGCGCGTGTGAGTGGGAAGTAGACTAACTCCGCGTAGCTTCCCATCGGGAAGCGCAGAACAGGCGCACAGCGAAGTGACTCATCCTCTGAAGGCGGTACCACCCTGGACCTCCGGAGAGCTGACCCTACTGAACGCCACGAAGGATGTGGTCAGTGGAGGGCCATGGGTTCGAGCGTCACTTGTACGGCGCTGTTGGGACCAAGGTCTATCTCCCTGGCCTTGAGACGGGCTCTCCATAGGGCTCCGATACTCTCGGGACTCCAGTCCGTGACTGGGGAAGGAGTCGCCAACACATAGTACGGGCCGGGGGCAAACGCGGGGGAGGAGTAGTTTCCATATTGGTCACACTGCCCGACGGTACGAAGCGCCGCCAAGTCGGTCTCGGTACCAACATGCTTGGGGATAAGGACGACGATCGCGTCGGGAATGGGCTTGCCATCCTTGTCGGCCACCTTGGCGTTGAGCGTAGCCCCATCGTGCGCAACGATGACGCGAAGTTCAGCGCCGCGCGGAGCACTTCCCAACTGCAGCGGGTGGGCGAGGACAGTCGTGTTTCCATAGGTTACGTCCTTGACATAGAGACCCGCTGGCAGTCCCACTACCGTGACGGAGTAGTCGTCCATCAGTAGGTCCTGCCCACGCGCTGTTTTGACTGAAAACTCGCCGGGAATGGCAGACCCACCGAATTCCCCCAGGCCCCCCGCGGTCCGGTGCAACGGGGAGAGCCGCACGGAAACGCGGGAGTCCACGGGCTTGCTGGGAGGCAAGCTGGCCCACACCACCTGGCCCGATAGCGGCAGCCGGGCGAGTGCAGGGACTTGAACCCCCCGCACGTCATCGTCGGCCACGTTGACAACGGTGGTACCGAAGAAGTCCGGGCTGTTGAGATCGCCCGAGTAGGCGGTCAGTCTATAGTCGCTGGGGTAGAGGCCACAGATGCGGAACTTGCCGTCCGATCTGGACTTGCCTCCCGGCGGAATCCCCGATACTCCGCCGCTGGGGCCCAACCCGAAAGACATCTCGCCCGGGTGTATCCAGAAACCCATCCCCTCGGCAAGACCCATCGCGGCGAGCACCCCCTCGATGCAATAGGACCGCGATCTCTGCATCTGGATATCGACGTTGTCGCGATTCTCACCCGGGCGCAACACAAGGTGTTCCGCGCTTTCGGGCTGTGGTGAGTTGGGGTAATAGCTCGGAATCAGCGACGGCCTTCTGGATTTCGGGTCGGCAGGAACGTCGGATACAGGGTCAATGTTGGTATTCCGCTGAGTCGCCAGGAGCAGGAATCCTCTGCCGGCCGGAACGCCTGACAGACGGTACCGGCCACGGTCATCGGTGACAGTGGCCCTGCGGCGGTAGTAGCGGAGGGCGCCGGCGAAGTACTCCCTCCCAATCAGTACGACGTCGAGCCCGGGCAGGGGCTGGCTGTCCTCGTCGCGCACTATTCCCGAGATTGTCCCGTCGGGCTGTAACTCGAAGTCAAAGGAGTGGAACTGTTGCCCCGGGGCCACGGTGACTACCCTGACTAAGCTTGCCCCCGAGGCCGGGGATCCGGCAATGACAGCATGCCGTCCCGGTGGGACGTCCTGGAGTGCGTAGTGCCCCTGGCTGTCGGTGCTCGTCGTGAGGGTGGCGCTGGCCCGAACGGGCAGTCGCGCCAGTGGTGAGCCTGTGGCCGCGTCGGTTACACGGCCGCGGATCGAGGCGGCTGGGGGCGTCGTTTGTGCATCTCCCATCGACGGGGCTTGCGCCGCGGCGAAGAGCGCGCAAAATAGAACAAGCACACTGAAGCTCATGGAACAAATCCTCCAGGGGACACAGGCAGGTCCAACTCCAGGAGCCCGCCTCCGTTCACCTCGATTTCGAACATGCCTCCAAGATCCGGGACCCACGGCGTGCCAACATCGCCCGCCACGGGCCGTGCTGCAATGCGGTACCTGCCCGGGCGTAAGCTCGGAAAGACAAACTCTGACCTTGCGTCAGCAAAGGCAACATACATCGGCCCCTCGGCGCTGCCGTGGTCGCGGTTCATCAACACGATAACGACTCCTCCGTGCTGCGTCGAGCCTGTGCTCACCCGGCCGCGGAGTTGGCCCGCAACCGTTACGAGCACAGTCACGGGATCTGGGTTTGAGCGGGTGTCTACGATCGAATCGGTCGCACCGAAGCAGCCCTGACCGAGATTCGTAGCCGTCAAGCGGTACCGGCCGGGCGCAAGTCCTTCAACCACGCTGGCGCTGTTTGCAGCGAGACCGACGCTTTGGCTCAACGCGGCCCCCCACTCGTCCAACGAAGACAGTGTCAGCGTTCCCTCCGCCGGGCATGCTTTCGCCGCCTCAGGAGTTGCCATGCCAAGCACGACGGTGATTGTCAGGCCCGGCTCAAGGGAGACCGAAACATCGCCGACATCCGCTGCCGTAACCTCGACGGGAAGCCTGCCGAAGAGCGGTCCTGGGCCCAGGAGCACACTCCTTGCCCCGAAGCCGATCACCGGCGCCACGGCGCGCAGCTCATAGGAGCCGGGGGGAATTCCCTCCAAGCGAAATGTCCCGTCCAGAGCTGCCGGCTGCATCGCGACAGCCAGGGATGGTTGATCGGCTGACACAAGCGTCACGGAAGCCTTCATGCCTGGAGGGAGAGCCACGACTTCTCCGCTGATGCGATAGGAAGGGCCAACGGGCCGGGAGAAGTCGATACCGAGGCGCTCGTCGCCGCCCGACAGGGTGATCAGTTGAGGGGCAGAGTTGCTGGGGTACAGGTACGCTCCCGAAAGTGAGTGTGGGCCCAGGTCAGCCCATGAGACCGCCAGAGCGTACCGCCCGGGAGGCAAGCTGTGGAGCCGGTACCGCCCCCCGGTATCCGTCTTGACAGCTCCAAGGAATAGGTCCCGTTGGGCGAGCCCAGTCGAATCGACAGGGATCGGGAATACCGCCGTTGCGGGCACGGGGCGTCCCTCCCCGTCCGTGATCTGACCTCCTACTGTCGCCTTCCGCATCAGGCGTACCAGCAAAGGAGGCGCCGGCAACCGGACAGTAAGAGTGGCTGGCACGTAGTTGTCTCTGGAGACGTCGATCCTGTAGTTACCCTCCGAAAGAACAGCCGTGCGAAAGTGTCCGTCTGCCGCGGTTTCGAGGTCGACGGAAACGGCGGCACTGCCG
>JBBITL010000098.1:0-14078 GCA_037440765.1 Solibacteraceae bacterium | reverse complement strand
CCCGGGAATCTGGTGAGCCGGGCGGGACTCGAACCCGCGACCCTCTGCTTAAAAGGCAGATGCTCTACCGTCTGAGCTACCGGCCCCGCGGGCCAAACAACGGAGGACACCTCGAGAATAGCACACGCCTCCGCCGCACCCAGCGGATATGAGTCTGTGAAGCACCCATGAACAAATATCCGAGCTGGCGATTCGACGCGCGCGACCTGCGCCTTCACGCCGGCGAGTTTCGCCAGAGACC
Organism: Solibacteraceae bacterium; assembly: GCA_037440765.1. GTDB lineage: Bacteria > Acidobacteriota > Terriglobia > Bryobacterales > Bryobacteraceae > DTKY01. Next base: position 13,837 of record JBBITL010000098.1, on the reverse strand, counting down.
GGACCGTCTCAAAAGCCGCCTCGGCGTCAGCCGGTTGCGCTGGCGCCCGTACGATTCGCTCGACACGTTCACCGTGTTGGAAGAGTTGCTCACCGGCTGGGACCGGTGACGTTGCCGGCCAGGATCAAAGGAAGCGAGCTCCCGCCCCAGGCGTTCAACAAGCCCGGCGGCTGCCGCTATCGTCAGCCGGCGCCGCCGGGAGCGCTGGAAGGCAGAGATCGAGTTCACACCGGACAAGGCTTCCCCGCCCGCTCCCGATGACCCGCGCGAGCTTGGCCTGGTGGTCTCCTCCGCCCGCGAGGGCTGTGCGGTGGCCGACTGCAACCTGCCCCTGGAACTGGAGTAAACGCGCCAGGCTCGAAGGCCAGGCCTGTGTCAGAATAATCTCCATGTTCGAGCCGGTCATTCTCGTCGCCAGCGGAGATCTGCGGGCTTCGGCCAATCGCGAATGCTGGGCCGCGCAGCAGAAAGTGGAAGAGGCCGTCACCGCCGCCATCCGCCGTGAGGGCGGCGACGTGCGGCGCGGCCACCGGTATCTCGCCGGCAAAGGGCACGGTTTCATCGATTCGCAGAAGTACGGCATAGAGGTCTTCCGGCAGATTTCGCCGCAGTCGCCGCTGATGGTGGTCGAGGCTGTCTGGCAGTACAGCCACCACGTGCTGCCCGGCCTGTGGACGCACAGCGGCCCCATCCTGACGGTTGCCAACTGGAGCGGCCAGTGGCCCGGCCTGGTCGGAATGCTGAATCTCAACGGCTGCCTGACCAAGGCCGGCATCCCCTACAGCACCCTGTGGAGCAAGGCGTTCAGTGACGACTATTTCCTGACGGGCCTGCGGCGCTGGCTGCATGACGCGCCGGTGGTGCATGATGCAAGCCATGTCCGCCCGCTCAAAGGCCTGCGCCTGCCGGAGCGCGCCGAGGAGATCGGCGCCGAACTGGCCGGGGAACTCCGCCGCGAAAAGGCTATCCTGGGCATCTTCGATGAGGGCTGCATGGGGATGTATAACGCCATCATCCCCGACGAACTGCTGCACGACATGGGCATCTTCAAGGAGCGGCTGAGCCAGTCGGCGCTGTATGCCGGGATGCTGCGCGTTCCGGACAGAGAGGCCGCGGCGGTGTACTCCTGGCTGAAGCTGAAAGGCATGCGGTTCGTCACTGGCAGCGACCCGGACCAGGATCTGACCGAAGACCAGATACTCGGGCAGTGCAGGATGTACATTGCGGCGCTCCGCATAGCCGATGAGTTCGGCTGCGACGCCATCGGCATACAGTACCAGCAGGGGCTGAAGGACCTCGCGCCCGCCTCGGACCTGGCGGAGGGGCTGCTAAATAACGTGGACCGGCCGCCGGTGACCGACCCGGCCACCGGACGGGTGCTGTTCGAGAACCGCGCCCTGCCGCACTTCAACGAGGTGGACGAGTGCGCGGGCGTGGACGCGCTGGTGACCAACCGCGTCTGGCGAAGGCTCGGCTTCGACCCCGAGACCACGCTGCACGACGTGCGCTACGGCGAGAACTGCATGGTGAACGGCAGGGAGGAGTTCGTCTGGGTGTTCGAGATCTCCGGCGCCGCTCCTCCGCAGCACTTCACGGGCGGCTTCGCCGGGGCGGTGAGTTACCGGCAGCCACCCATGTACTTCCCCTCGGGGGGCGGCACGCTGGCAGGCGTCAGCAAGCCCGGCGAGGTCGTCTGGAGCCGCGTCTTCGTCGAAGCCGGCGCTTTGAAGGCCGACATCGGACGCGCCAGGGCCGTCGATTTGCCGGCCGAGGAGAGCCGCCGCCGCTCGAGCGCCACCACGCCGCAGTGGCCCATGATGCACGCTGTCACCTGCGGAATCACGCGGGACCAGTTCATGGGCCGGCACAAGGCCAATCACATTCAGGTCGCCTATGCTCCCGACGCGGCCGGCGCGAACCTGGCGCTGGCCGCCAAGGCCGCCGCCTTCCGGGAGATGGGCATGGAAGTGTTCGTCTGCGGAACCGAAAACGGCTTGTAGCCCGTACTATACGATATACTGCAAGGTTCTTATGAGAGTCGGAATAGTCGGCACGGGCGCGATTTCCTACAAGCACGCGCTCGCTTACAGCAACATCGGCTTCGAGGTCACCGTAGTCACGGACATCAACGAACAGGCGGGCCGGAAGTTTGCCGAAGCGCACGGCGCCGAGTTCGTCCCCACCTGCGCGGACGTCTGCCGGCACCCCAAGGTCGACTACGTTGACCTGTGCACCTTCCCGGATTTCCGGCTGGAGCCCGTCGAGCTGTGCGCCCGCGCGGGCAAGCACATACAGGTGCAGAAGCCCATGGCCGTCAATCTGGAGACCGCCCGCCGCATGATGGAGACGGCGCGCGCGGCGGGCATCCAGCTCGGCGTGGTCAGCCAGCACCGCTTTGACGACGCCAGCCTGTTCCTTTCCGGCGCCATCGCCGCGGGCAGACTGGGCAGGCTCCTTCAGGCCGACGCCTATGTGAAGTGGTACCGCTCGCCCGAATACTACTCGCGCCCCATCAAGGGAAGCTGGGCGGTGGAGGGCGGCGGCGCGCTAATCAACCAGGCCATACACCAGGTGGACCTGCTGCTGTGGTTCGCCGGACCCGTGCGGCGGGTGACGGGCCTGTGGCAGTTGGGCGCGCGGCACAAGATCGAGTCGGAGGACGTGGTCTCGGCGCTGCTCCAGTACGAGGGAGGCACAACCGGCGTCATCCAGGCCTCCACCGCCTTCTGGCCCGGATACACCGAGCGCGTTGAGTTGCACGGCACCAAGGGCACGGCGGTGATCGCTGGGGACAAGCTTACGGCCTGGGACGTGCAGGACGACACGGGCGAGGTTCCGCCGCTGGTCTCCAGCCTGCTCTCCGGCTCCTCCGACCCCATGGCCATTCCGCTCGAGCCGTTCGAGCGCCAGTTCCGCGATTTCGCCGAGGCCATACGGACCGGCCGTAAGCCGGCGGTCTCGGGCGAGGAGGGCTACCGGGCCCTGGAACTCGTGCTGAGCGTCTACCAGTCCTGCCGCGAGGGACGGGCGGTGGCACTGGGGCAATGAGGAGCGTGGCCAGACCCTGGACCACCCTGCGCGTTCCGGCCTCCAGCGCCAACCTCGGCCCCGGCTTCGACGCCCTGGGCCTGGCGCTGAACATTCCCCTGCAATGCCGCTTCCGCCGGAGTAACGCGCTGTCCATTATGGCCCTGGGCCGGGACGCGGAGCAGATCTCCACCGGTGTTGACAACCTCATCTGGCAGACGGCGCTGGCCGTGGCCCGGGACACCGGCGGCACGCTGCCCCCGGTCGAACTGGTCATCGATAACAGCATTCCGATCGGCAAAGGGCTTGGGTCGAGCGCAGCCGCCCTGACGGCGGGCGTGGTCATGGCCGACGGCCTGCTCGGCTTGAACTGGAAGCCGCTGCGCATCCTGGACGAGGCTGCGCGGATCGAGGGCCACCCCGACAACGTCTCCGCCTGCGTGCTGGGCTCGATCGTGGCCAGCGCGCTCGACTCGGGCGGCGTGGCGCGCGCCGTGCGCCTGGAGCTGCCCAAGCCCTTCGGCATCGCCGTAGTGGTGCCGGATTTCATGCTCCCCACGGTCGAGGCGCGGGCCGTGTTGCCCGACAGCTACCCGCGCCAGGACGCGGTCTTCAACGTCCAGCGTTCCGCGCTGCTGATCGCGGCGCTGGCCACCGGATCGGTGCACGCCTTCCCGGTTGCGCTGGAGGATCGCATGCACCAGCCCTACCGGCTGAAGCTGGTTCCGGGGCTGGAGGAGATCCTGCAACTGCGCGCACCGGGGCTGCTCGGATGCGCGCTAAGCGGCGCCGGCCCAGCCGTGCTGGTCTTTTTTCAGCGCGGCTACGAGACGGTCTGCGACCTGGTGCGTCAGATCTTCGAAATGCGCGGCCACGCGGCCGAAGTGCTCTGGACCGAGATCGCCGACCACGGCTACGAGTGCGCCGTGGACGAGGCCCCATGATAGAGGTCCGGAAGCTCGTCAAGACATTCGGAGACCTGGCCGCCGTCAACGACGCCTCCTTCAATGTCCGGCCCGGAGAGATCTTCGGCCTGCTCGGCCCCAACGGCGCGGGCAAGACCACCACCATCAACTGCATCTCCGGCCTTTTGGCCCCCTCAGGCGGCTCGGTGCGGGTGATGGGTCACGACGTCCGCGGCGACGGCCGCGCGGCGCGTTCCTCGCTCGGCGTTGTCCCGCAGGAGTTGGCCCTTTACGAGGATCTTTCGGCGCGCGAGAACCTGGATTACTGGGGCGGCGTTCAGGGCATGCGGAACCCGAAGCTGCGAACGCGAATCGACGAGGTGTTGTCGCTCGCGGGGCTTGAGGAACGGGCCCGCGAACCGGTCAAGCGCTTCAGCGGCGGCATGAAGCGCCGGCTGAACTTCGTCTGCGGAATTTTGCACCGGCCGCGGGTGCTGCTGCTCGACGAGCCCACCGCCGGCGTGGACCCGCAGAGCCGGGCCTACCTGCTTGACCTGGTGCGCCAGGAGGCCCGCGGCGGGGCCTCGGTTCTCTACACTTCGCATTACCTCCAGGAGGCGGAGGATCTCTGCGACCGGCTGGCCATCATCGACCACGGCCGCATCATCGCGCAAGGCACGCTGGCCGAATTGCGCGCTATCCTCGGCGAACGTGATCTCCTGCGCTTCCAGGGGGTCTTCAGCGCCGAGGCCGTCTACGAGGCGCTCCGGGCCGAAGAGGGAATCGAAATCGCCGAGATCTCAGAAACCCTTCTTGTACTGGCCCTGCCGGAAGCGTCGCGACGACTGCCGGCCGTCTTCGCCGCCCTGTCGGCGGCCGGCGCGGAGGTGCGCGGCACCTCGCTGATCCAGCCCAGCCTGGAGAGCCTGTTCATCAAGCTGACGGGCCGGGAACTTAGGGAGTAGCCATGCGCCTGGCCTGGGTCTGCGCCGTCAAGGATCTTCGCCGCCTGCGCCGTGACCCGGCGCAACTGCTGGTGTGGATCGGGATCCCGGCATTCGTCGCCTTGCTCATGATGCTGCTCTTCGGCCGGGGGGAGGTCACGCCGAAAGGCTTGCTGCTGGTGGCCGACGAGGACGAGTCCCTGGTGAGTTCCCTGCTCTCCGGCGCTTTCGGCCAGGGGCCGCTCGGCGGCATGCTGACCGTCGAGAGGGTGGCCCTCGCCGGGGGGCGCGAGCGCATCGGCCGGGGCCAGGGCTCCGCGCTCCTCCACATCCCAAAGGGTTTCGGCGCGGCGGTGCTCGCCGGCACGCCCACCCAGCTCAAGCTGGTTACGAACCCGGCGCAACGCATCCTCCCCGAAATCGTCACCGAGACGGTGTCCATCCTGACCGAAGCCGCCTTCTACGCGCAGGTGCTGGCGGGCGACCAGCTGCGGGGGTTTACCCGCGGCGGCGCGCCCAGCGATCTCGAGGTCGCCGAATCCGCCGTCGCATTCAACCGGCTGGGCAGAGCCGTCGGCGGCTACCTGGACCCGCCGCGGATCGAGCTTGTAACCGAGGTCGTCGAGACCGGCGGTGTGGATACAGGCCGGCTCCCGGCCGCCTTCTTGCGCAGTATGTTGTTTATGGCGATCCTCTTCCTGGGGATGGGCTTCAGCACGGAAATCTGGAAGGAGAAGCGGCAGGGGGCGCTGGTAAGGTATCTCTCGACCCCGGCGCCGGTGCGCAGCTTCGTCGCCGGGAGAATCCTGGCCATGACCCTGGTCCTGGCGGCCGTGGCGGTGTCCGGCCTCTCGGCCGGCGCCCTGGTGCTACAGGTTTCCGCGGCGCGGCTGTTGGTGGCGTTCCTGTTCCTGACGATTTCCGGCGTGGGCATCTATATGTTGTTTCAGGTCGCCGTGATGTTCGCGCCCACCGAGCGGGCGGCAGCCGTCCTGGCCAACCTGCTGATGTTCCCGTTAGCCATGACCGGCGGGAGTTTCTTCCCATTTGAGCTCATGCCGGACTGGATGGCATCCCTCGGCCGGCTGACCCCCAACGGCTGGTCGCTCACGCAACTTGGCGTGTTGCTGGAGGGCCGGCCTGGGCCGTTGGACGTCGTGCTGGTTTTCGGCGGCGCGATCACCTTCGTGGCTCTGATGTCCTGGCTGGCGGTCGGACGCCTTCGCCGGGGTTTTGTGCAGTGAGAGGCGCCAATGCTAAGTGACGCCCTCTACCTGGCCCGCAAGGACGCGGGGCAGCTCTTCCGCAGCCGGTTCGTCTGGGTCTGGGCGTTCATCATGCCCATCGTTTTCTTCTACTTCATCGGCACGGTCACCGGAGGTTTCTCGCGCCCGCCGACGGCTCCCTCCATCGCCCTCGTCGCCCCGCCCACCAGCGGTTTCATGGCGGACCTGGTAGCGGAACGTCTGGCGAAGCAGGGCTACCGGGTGGTGCGTGTGGCAACGGACGCCGAGGCTGCCCGGTACATGCGGCGGCTGTCGCTGGCCGACGGCTTCACCGAGAACGTCCTGGCCGGCGAACCCATGCAAGCCAGGTTCTCCCGCACCGGCGGAGGGCTGACGGCCAGTTACGACCAGTTCCGCGTCGCCCGCGCAGTGTACTCCGTCCTGGCGGACCTGATCGCCGTGGATGGGACAGGCGGCCAGCCGTCCCGGGAGTCGCTGGCGGCGATGTCGGCGCGTCCCAGGACGCTGACGGTCGAGGTCAGCCAGGCCGGCAGGCGCCTGGACCCGCCTTCCGGCTTCGAGCAGGCTGTCCCCGGCACCATGGTTACCTTCGTGCTTCTGGCCATGTTCACCAGCGGCAGCATCTGGCTCGTGATCGAGCGTGAACAAGGCATCCTGCGCCGCCTGGCTTCCTGTCCCATGAGCCGGGCCTCGGTGGTGGCCGGCAAGTGGGGCGCGCGCATGGCGCTGGCCGTAACTCAAATCGCCTTCGCGATGCTCTCAGGCTGGCTGCTGTTCAAGGTCCGCTGGGGGCCGAACCTCTGGATGATCGTGCTGGTGCTGGTGGCCTTCGCCGCGCTGGCCGTCTCGCTCGGAGTGCTGCTGGGGAGCCTGGCCCGGACGCAAGGCCAGGCCGTCGCCATCGGCGTCATCACCACCAACGTCATGGCGGCGCTCGGCGGCTGCTGGTGGCCCATCGAGATCACGCCGCGCTGGGTGCAGTCTCTCGCCCTCGTTTTCCCTACCGGCTGGACCATGAACGCCCTTCACAAGCTCGTCAGTTTCGGCGATCCCGCCTCGGCCGCACTGCCCCACCTCCTCGCTCTCACCGCGGCCGCCCTCGCTGCCGGATACCTGTCCGCCCGCCGCTTCCAGTTCCGGTGAGCCGATAAGATGGAGGGGAACCGCACATGCACGAGGCCGGACTCATCCTGACCCTGGTGGCGGCGCTCGGCGCGGCGCTGATCTTCGGCTTTCTGGCCTTCCGTCTGAAGCTGCCGCCGATCGTGGGTTACCTGTTAGCCGGAGTCCTCATCGGCCCCCACACGCCGGGCTTTGTAGCCGACCGGGCGCTGGCCGAGCAGTTCGCCGAGGTCGGCGTCGTGCTGCTGATGTTCGGCGTCGGGATGCACTTCCATATCAAGGATCTCGCGGCGGTCCGCCGCGTTGCGGTCACCGGCGCCCTGGTGCAGATCTCCGCGGCCGTGACGCTGGGCGCCGCGGTGGCGCACTCGTTCGGCTGGTCCTGGGACTCGTCGCTCATGTTCGGCATCACGCTATCGGTGGCGAGCACGGTCGTGCTCACGCGCGTCCTGTTCGACAACCGCGACCTCCAGACCCTGAACGGGCGCATCGCCATCGGGTGGCTCATCGTGCAGGACATCATTACGGTCTTCCTGCTGGTCGTGCTGCCGGTCCTGGCCGGCGGCCGTGGCGCGACTGGAGAAGGCCTGGCGCTTGCCATCGGGACGGCGGCGGTGAAACTGGTGCTGCTCACATGGCTGGCGCTGTGGCCCGTGGGCCGGCTCATTGCGCGCCTGCTGGGGGCGGTGGCGCGAACCAACTCGCGGGAGCTGTTCACCCTGACCGTGCTGGTAATCGCCCTGGGCCTGGCGGTGGGCTCGGCCAAAGTGTTCGGAGTGTCGATGGCGCTGGGCGCCTTCCTAGCGGGCGTGGTGGTGGGCAAGTCGGAGTTCAGTTACCGAGCGGCCTCCGAGGCGCTGCCCATGCGGGACGCTTTCGCCGTGCTGTTCTTCGTCTCGGTGGGCATGCTCTTCGACCCCAACGAACTGGCGCGCGCGCCCTGGCTCATAGCCGCTATGGCGGGCATCGTTCTGCTGGGAAGCCCGCTCACAGGCGCGCTTACGGTCCTGGCGCTGGGCTACGGCTCCAGAGTCGCGCTGCGCGTCGCCGTGGCGCTCTCGCAGATCGGAGAGTTCTCCTTCATCCTTGCCGCACTCGGCACGCAGCTCGGGTTGCTGCCCGCGGGTTTCACCGGCTCGGTGGTGGCCGTGTCGATGCTCACCATCGTGATCAATCCGCTGCTCTACCGCACCCTTCCGCGGGTCGAGCGGGCCATGGCGGGCCGCCCCAAGCGCTGGTTCACACCGCGCCGGCCGAGCGGAATCCCGGCCGCCAAGACGGAGGACACAGCAGCGCGGGCAGTGGTCGTGGGATACGGTCCCGTAGGCGAGACGGTCGCCAGGCTGCTGGAGCAGGAGGGGGTCAAATCCACCGTCGTGGAGCTTAATCTTGACACTGTGAGGCGGCTTACGGGAGAGGGAGTCCGGGCGGTCTACGGGGACGCATGCAGGACCGATGTGCTGCGCGAGGCCGGAATCGAGAAGGCCATCGCGCTGGTGCTGTCGCCGCCGGGGGCTCCGGAGTGCGCCGAAATCATCCGCGCGGCCCGCGAACTGAACCCCAAGATCCAGGTCCTGGCCCGTGCGGAGTTCGTCTCGGGCGCAGGCCCGCTGAGGGCCGCCGGCGCGGATGAGGTCTTCTCAGGCGAGGCCGAGGTGGCCATCGCCATGGTCGACGCCGCGCTCCGCCGCCTGGGCGCGACGCCCGAGCAGATGGACCAGGAGCGCGAGCGCGTTAGAGCGGACCTCTACGGCGGGGCGCGCGATGTGAGGAAAGCCGAACACTGAAGTCCAGCCGGCTCAGTACTCCTCCACCACTGCCTGGATGGTAAGCGGCGCGTTGCCCTCCAGGCGGTTGTTGACGAAAATGAACGCCGGCTCGCGCACGGCGCGCGCCCTGGCGATGATGGAGCGCATCGCATCGCGCGCCGCCGGGTTCTCGTCCGCCACCTTCTCGTAAGGCTCAAACGCCTTCACCGCCTGCGCATAGGACCGCCCGTGGCGAAGCAGCGCGCGCGTCACCGAGAACCCCGCCGTGAAAGCCCCCGGCATGGCGACCTGGCGGTGCAGTTCCGGCATCCGCGACCAGGCGTTAAACACGTGCGCCACCCCGTGCGCCTTCAGGCAGGCGAAATAGCCGTCGCCCAGGTACTCCGGGTTCCGAATCTCCACCGAGTAGCGCCACCCGCCGGGCAGCGCGTTCAGAAACCTGTCGAGGTCCGCCACGAACTCCCCGCCGCTCGCGTAGCTGCTCCTGGAGAGAGTTCCGAACTCGAAGATCAGCGCCGCCACCTGCCGCCGGTAGGGCTCCAGCGCCCCCAGCATCGCGTCCTCGAACAGAGCGGCGTTCAGGAACGAAGGGTTCTGCCCGCCTCCGCGCGCCCCGTAGCGCGCGTGCGCCGGAAAGACCTTCACCGTGACGTCCTCCGGCACCTTGAAGGCGTACAGCAGTTCCGGCGGTGCTGACTGGAACAGCCGCCGCCAGTACTCCGCCGAGGGGAACTGGTAAAAGGAGAAGTCGCCGCAGACGACGGGGAAGGTCTCGGCGTACTCGGCCAGGCAGTTGGACTCGAAATGTTTCCGGGAAAAACGCCCGCGCCTCAGGTAGCGCTCCCGGGTGTAGATCTGCCCCATCCAGCCCGGGTATTTCCAGGAGCTTGTGCCGGCGTACGCGCCCTCGGCGGCCAGCCGCTTCAGGGCGCCCGCCAGCCGGGCCCGGTCGAAAGCCGGCGGTTCAAACAGGTTTCCGGTTGACATGGCCTTCTATATGTGTAAGTATTTATAGTAGCATGCTTACGGCACGGCAGAAGAGCATCCTGGATTTCATCGTGGACTTCCGCCGCCGGCAGGGTTGCTCCCCCTCGATCCCGGAGATCCAGAAAGCCTTCGGAATCCGAAGTCCGAACGGGGTGGCCGGACACCTGCTGACGCTGGAGGCCAAGGGCTTCATCCGCCGCGCCAGGCGCGGCTCGCGGCAGATCGACCTGGCCGGGCCGCTCGAAGCCGTGAAGTCCATGAGCTTCGACCTGCCGCTGTTCGGCCGCGTCCCGGCAGGCCCGCCCGAGCAGTTCGCCGCAGCCATCCCTGACGGCTGCGTGTCGCTGGACGAATCCAGCCTCGGCTTCCGCCCCAAGGACGGTTGCTTCGCGCTGAAGGTCAGGGGGGACTCGATGAAGGACGCAGGCATCCTGGACGGCGACCTGGTGGTTGTCGAGCCCACGCCTGCCCCGCGCGCCGGCCAGGTGGTGGTGGCCCTGATCGACGGCGAGAGCACGCTGAAGCGGCTGATCAGGCTGAGAGGCAAGTGGTACCTGAAGGCCGAGAACCCCGCCTATCCTGAGCTGCACCCGCGCTCGGACCTGGTCATTCAGGGCGCCGTCCGCACCGTAATCCGTAAGCTGTGAGGACCGGTTCCCGCTCCCGCCGGTTTAGGATGAGTGTTGAGATGAGAACCAGCCTCGAGCGCTGAGGCCGTCTATGGCAGGGAAACGCAGAGTTTACAACCGCTCCAAGTCGGTGCGCCGGCTGGCGCGCGAACGAGTCGGCCCGGTGCCTCCGTCCCGCCCCCTTGAGCCCGGAACCAGGCGCGACAAGCCGAAGCACAAGAAGCCGCTGAGCTGGAACGAGGACGCCGGCTGACCCTACGCGGGGCCGGCGCCCCTTGTGCGGAAATCCCAACCCTCGATTCTCATGGCGGAGAGCTCGGCGCCGCTCCAAACCACGCGCCCGCGCACCACCAGTTTCAAGGGCCTGGACTCGTTCAGCAGCACTGGCCAGCTGATCTCCAACAAGATCGGGTTTCCGACCAGCAGGGCCTCCTGGGCCCGGAACAGCACCCCATCGCTGCTCATGTTGACCGTCACACCAGCGCCTGACAACGCAGGCCGCACGCCGTGCAGGCGGTATTGCAGGCTGCGCTCGATGGAGTAGCGCCTCGAGCGCCGGCGCTCAGCATGGGCGTTCATGTCTGCCATCTAATCATCCCAGGCGCGATCAGGCCATGACCTGAAGCAAGCAAAAGCCCCATTACCGGGTTCTAGTACCGGCTGGCAGCGACCCGGTGGTATGTTGGGATTGGAAACGCCGAAACGAAAGGGAAACGGGAAGCGTCCCGTAGCAAGATGATGCGAAGCGCCGGAGTGCTGCTCGTCGGACTCGCCGCCGCGAGCCTGCCCGCCCAGCAGGAGGACCTTCCAGGGCAGGTCTTCAGGGCCACAGTCAACGTCGTGCAGGCGCCGGTTACGGTGTCGGACCGCGACGGCAGGCTCGTGACGGACTTGCAGCCCAGCGCGTTCCGCCTCTACGACAATGAGCGGCTCCAGGATATCAAGGTTGATGTCGCCTACATCCCCGTATCCCTGGTGGTGGCGGTGCAGGCCAACTGGGACATGGAGGCCGTGCTGCCCAAGCTGCGGAATGTCGGCTCGCTGTTCCAGGGCATGGTGACCGGCGAGCAGGGGGAGGTCGCGGTGATCTCGTTCGACCACCGCATCCAGGTGTTGCAGGACTTCACCACCGACGGGGACCTCATCTCAGCCGCCTTCAAGAAGCTCAAGCAGGGCAGCAGCACCAGCCGCATGGTGGACGCCGCCATGGAGGGCGCGCGGATGCTGGGCCGCCGGCCGGGCAGCCGCCGCCGCGTCCTGCTGCTTATCAGCGAGACGCGCGACCGCGGCAGCGAGAACCGGGAACGCGACGCGTTGCTGCGGCAGCAGTTCAACAACATCATCACGTATACGGTGAACGTCAACCGCCTGGTCACCAGTCTGACAGCGAAGCCGCCGGTTCCGCGGCCCGATCCCTACCCGGCCGGCGCGCGGCCACTGCCGCCCGGCGTCCCCCCCACGCCGGAGGCAACGCGCGGCATGTCGGGCGCCGGGCCGGCAAACTCCGCCGCCTTCATTCCACTGCTGGTGGAGGTCTTCCGGCAGGCCAAGGCTGTCTTCGTCGACAACCCGTCGGAGGTTTTCACTCAGTACACCGGCGGCCGGGAGTACTCCTTCATGGACCAGCGGGACCTGGAGCGGGCTGTCATCGACATCGGCCAGGAGTTGCAGAGCCAGTACCTTCTCACCTACACCCCGGACAACAAGATGGAAGCCGGCTGGCACGACATACGGGTGGAGGTGATCGACCGCACGGGGAGGGCCCGGCGCGACGTAAGAGTACGCGCCCGCCCCGGCTACTGGATGGCGGCAGTGCCCGAGTCAGCCCTCAACTGAACGCCAGCGCTGTGAAGCTCACCACGCTGCGGTCGTCGATGTTCCACTGTTCGTAGCGGAGTATGTCCGCGCGCGCCTGCGGGAGCGCGCGCAGGAACGTGTACAGCACCGACGCGCCGCACCAGCGCAGCGGGTCGTGATCCCGCCTGACCAGCTCCCAGAAGCCGTCGGCGTCGCCAGACGCCACGCGCTCCAGCCTGGCCCGGTCCTGGCGGGCCACCTCCAGCATCCGTCCGCGCTGCGCCACCGCGGAAAAGGAATCGCCGTAGCGCGGCCCCAGGTGGGCCAGGTCGATCCCCAGAACCCAGAACAACTCGTCCGCCCTCCGCGCCGCCATCCCGCCGAGAGCGTCCAGAAAGGCATGCACGCCCGCATCGTCCTCGGGCCGCCCCTGCCCCATCAGGCTGCGGATGCACGCGCCACACAGGACCGGCAATATGCGCACCTCGGCGCCATACAAGTGCTGCAGGCACAGTACCTGGAACTCGATGGAGTGTTCGATGGCGTGGCAGTAGTCCTCCAGTTCCACGGCGGCGGCCGCGTCCCGGCTCAGCTCATCCACCAACTCGGTGGCCGTCGCCGCCTCGCCCAGCGGGGTGGCGAAGCGTTTGCGCGTGAGCCCGAACTTCTCAGGCTGCCCGTGATGCGACGTGCCCAGGATGACGAACGTGCGGTCTTTCAGTTCCGGCCCCAACACGCCGTAGGCCGCCTGATAACAGCCGCGACCGCCCTGGAGGCTCACGTGCGGCGCGGCGATACCGGCCAGGCCCGGCCGCGCTGGCGAGTTGCCCGCGTGGTCCAGAACGCCCGCCAGGGCGGTTCTGAGGGCGTCCGCATCTGCCGGGTATGCGGCGCCCGCCAGGGCGGACGGCCTGACCGGCGACTCGGCGAAGGCGCGGTGCTTGGTCTCCTTCAGGTTCATGTAGACCGCGTCCTCGAGAAAACCGGCCTCACTCAGCGATTGCAGCAACTGCCTGCCAAGCTCGCCGACCTCCAGATCGCCGGTGAGCCGTACCAGTTCCTGCCTCAGATCCAGGTCCGTCCCCTCCCCGTCCAACAGTCGCAGGCAGCCGATCAGCGGGGGCGGGATGATGAGGTTCATGTCCGAGTAGCCCATCGCGTCGCGGATCAGCAGGCCTGGCCTGCCGGCCGCCGGCGACGGCTGGAAATCCAGGTTCATTCTCAGCCGCGGCAGCTTCTCGGGCATTTGCCTACATCATAGCGGCGCGCCAGGCGAAGCCGCCAGCAGGCTGCTGAAGAAGGCCCCGACAGGCCGAGAGGCCTATCCTACGTGGACCGCAAGTCGCTGAATCTAGGGTGTGGGACAGGCGTCCTCGCCTGTCTTTCGCGGGCGAAGAGGCCTTCTTCAGC
>JBBITL010000097.1:0-14091 GCA_037440765.1 Solibacteraceae bacterium | reverse complement strand
CATTGAGTTCTGTCCTACCAAGGTGCTGGCGCTCTCTTCCGCCTACAACTCAAAAGGGTATCATCCACCAGAGGTCATAGCCCTCGACAAATGCAGCGGATGCGACTTATGCGGCATGTACTGCCCGGACTTCGCGATTTACGGATGGAAAGAGACCGATGGACGACCCGAACCGGCTGATGCGGCGCGCTGACCCGGCCGGCGTGCTGACCGGGACTCATTTCATGGACGGAGACCACGCCTGCTGTGAAGGGGCATTGGCGGCTGGCGCGCGATTCGCCGCAGGGTATCCGATCACTCCCTCCACGGAGGTGGTGGAGCGATTCGCCGCCAGGATACCGAAGGTGGGAGGCGCTTTCATACAGATGGAGGATGAACTGGCGGCCTCCATAGCCATCGTGGGCGCCGTGTGGGGCGGGGCCAAGGCCTTCACCGTTACCTCCGGCCCGGGCTTCTCTCTGATGATGGAGCATATCGGTTACGCCGCCATGACCGAGACTCCCTGCGTATTCGTGGACGTGCAGCGCGGCGGGCCCTCCACCGGACTGCCCACCATGCCGGCGCAGGGCGACATGATGCAGGCCCGCTGGGGATCGCACGGCGACTACGAGATGATCGCCCTATGCCCCAACTCGCCGCAGGAGTGCTTCACTCTCGCCATCCAAGCCTTCAACCTCTCCGAGCGTTTCCGCACGCCGGTCATGCTGATGCTGGATGAGTGTGTAGGCCACATGACCGAGAAGGTCGTCATCCCCCCGGCCGATCAGATCCAGGTCTACCCGCGCCGGCGCACCACACGGCGCCCCGGCGAGTTCAAGACCTTCGAGCCGGGCGAGGACCTGGTGCCCGCCATGGCCCACGCCGGCGAGGGCTACCGGTTCCACATGACCGGCCTGACACACGACGAACGGGGCTACCCGGCCATGAACCCGGAGGCTCAGGACCGCCTGGTCAAGCGTCTGATGAACAAGATTCGGCGGGCGGCGGACGAGTTGGTGCATGTGGAGGAGGACGGCGTCGAGGGGGCCGACGTCATCGTCGTCTCCTACGGCATCACCTCGCGTGTGGCGCAGCGGGCCGTGGAACTGGCCCGCCATAAGGGCCTGAAGGTCGGCAAGCTGCGCCTGTTGACGGTCTGGCCCTTTCCGGCGGCCAGGCTGCGCGCGCTGGCCCGGGGCATCAAGGCTTTCGTGGTGCCGGAGCTCAACATGGGACAGATAGTGGGAGAGGTGGAGCGCGCCGCGGCGGGCGCCGCCCGCACCTATGGCGTGCCGCACGCCGGCGGCACGGTCCACCGTCCCGAGGTGATTCTGGGCGCGATCGAGGAGGCTGCGCGATGAGTACGGTTGAGATTCTCCCGCAGGAGGCCTGCAATCCGGTCGAGCCGTTTCTCCGCATGGACCGGATTCCGCATATCTGGTGCCCGGGCTGCGGCATCGGGACCACGGTGAACTGCTTCGCGCGGGCCCTGCTGGAGAGCCAGGTGCCGCTGGACAAGGTTTCGGTGGTTTCCGGAATCGGCTGCTCGGGCCGCGTGGCCGGTTACGTCCAGCTGGATTCCTTCCACACCACCCACGGCCGCGCCGTACCCTTCGCCACCGGCCTGAAGCTGGCCAACCCGTCGCTCAACGTGGTGGTCTACTCCGGGGACGGCGACCTTTCGGCCATTGGCGGCAATCACCTGATCCACGCCGCGCGGCGTAACATCGACATAAAGGTCATCTGCGTCAACAACTTCATCTACGCCATGACGGGAGGGCAGAGCGGCCCTACCACGCCTCTGACGGCCACCACCTCCACCTCGCCCTATGGAGCCTACGAGCCCGCTTTCAACCTGCCGCAGCTGGCCGACGCAGCCGGCGCGGTCTACGTAGCCCGCTGGACCACCTTCCACGTGCGGCAGCTGACCCGGTGCATGGGCGAGATCTTCAAGAAGAAAGGGTTCTGCTTTGTCGAGGTCCTTTCCCCCTGCCCGACGCTGTACGAGAGGCGCAACAAGCTGGGCGAGGGACTTGACACGATGCGCCACTACAAGGAGAAAAGCAAGGTACGCAACGGCATGGCCACCAGTGAGGTGGCCCTGGGGATGCGGGACGAGATCATCGTGGGCAGGTTCGTGGACCGGGAGCGCCCCGACTACAGCGAGCTTCTTCGCCACCAGATGATCACACAACTGGGAGAAGGCTACGTGGAGGCGCCGGCTTGCACATGCGGTTAACCGAGATTCGAATCGCGGGCTTCGGCGGCCAGGGCGTGATCATGGCCGCCATGGTCATCGGCAAGGCGGCCTCCACCTTCCAGAACGCGCACGCCACCATGACGCAGAGCTTCGGACCCGAGTCGCGCGGGGGTGCGTGCAGCGCGCAGGTGCTGCTGGCGGGCGAGCCGATTCTGTACCCCTACGTCACGCGGCCGGACGTGCTGGTCGCCATGTCCCAGGAGGCGTACACGAAGTTCGCTCCGGAGTTGAAGCCGGGCGGCCTCCTGCTGGTCGAGCAGGACCTGGTGCGCCTGGACAAGGTGCCCGAGAGCGCGCGCGTGCACGGCATCCCGGCCACGCGACTGGCCGAGGAACTGGGCAGGCGCATGGTGCTCAACATTGTGATGGTGGGCTTCTTTGCCTCAGTGACGGGGCTGCTCGACGGGCAGGCCCTGCGGGCGGCGGTGGAGGATTCCGTGCCCCCTGCCTACCGCGAGCTGAACGTGAAGGCCTTCCTGAAGGGGTTCGAGTACGGGACGGCCTCGTTCCCCCTGCCCCGGGGGAGCGAGGCCGCCTCATAGCCGCGCGGCTGGAATCAGCGCTTGTTCATCGGCACAACGTCCCGCTGGTCATGCCCGGTGAAGATCTGGCGGGGCCGCGCGATCTTCTGTTCCTTGTCAGCCAGCAGTTCCTGCCACTGCGCCAGCCAGCCCGCTGTCCTGCCGATGGCGAACAGCACGGTGAAGATGTCAGGCTTGAAGCCCAGAGCCTGGTAAATGATCCCGCTGTAGAAGTCGACATTGGGATAGAGCTTCCGCTTGATGAAATACTCGTCGCTGAGGGCGATCTTCTCGAGCTCGATGGCGATGTCCAGCTTCGGATTGCGCCCGGTGACTTCGAACACTTCCTCGGCGGTCCGCTTGATGATCCTGGCCCGCGGATCGTAGTTCTTGTAGACGCGGTGGCCGAAGCCCATCAGCTTGCCCTTGCCCGCCTTGACCTCGGCGATGAAGGCCGGGATGTTCTCCATTTTGCCTATCTCGTCGAGCATGACCAATACCTGCTCGTTGGCTCCCCCGTGGAGCGGACCCCACAGGGCGCCGATGGCGGCGGCGGTGCTGGCGAACGGGTCGGCCTGCGAGCTGCCCACGCTCCGCATGGCGTTGGTGCTGCAATTCTGCTCGTGGTCCGCATGCAGGATGAACAGCACGTCCAGCGCCCTGGCCAGCACTTTGTTGGGCTGGCACTTCGGCTCGGACGGCATCTTCCACAGCATGCTCATGAAATTCTCGCTGTAGCTGAGGCTGTTGTCCGGATCGACGTAGGGCAGCCCCAGGCTGTGCCGGTAGGCATAGGCGGCCAGGGTCGGCATCTTGGCTATCAGTCTCAGAATCTGCAACTTCCGGCCTTCGGCGTCCAGGCTCTTGCGCGCGTCCGGGTAATAGGTGGCCAACGCGGCGACGCTGCTCATCAACATGCCCATGGGGTGAGCGTCGTAGTGGAAGCCGTCCATCAACTTCTTGATGTTCTCGTGCACCATGGTGTGGCTGGTGACTTCTTTCACCCAGTCGCCGAGCTGGCTCTGGGTGGGGAGATCGCCGTAGAGGATAAGGTAGGCGACCTCCAGGAATGTACACTGTTCGGCCAGTTGCTCGATGGGATAGCCGCGGTAGCGCAGGATTCCTTTGTCACCGTCTATATAGGTGATGCTGCTCTGGCAGGACGCCGTGTTCATGAACGCGGGGTCGTAGCCCATCACTCCGAAATCATCATCGCTCACCTTGATCTGCCGCAGATCCATGGTGCGAATGCACCCCTTGAAGAGCGGCACGGTGTAGGTCTTGTTGGTGCGATTGTCGGTGATTGTCAATGTTTCTTCAGGCATCAGGCTGTCTCCTCAACGATCCCTTTCCCTTCAAAGGGAACCTACACAAGTGTACGACAGAAGCAGCCACCGGACCGCCACGAGCGCCGCGCCCGTCTATGCTGGTAGTATATGGCCCCGGCCGGCACTGACAACCCCCTTCTTTCCATGCTGTTCCGGATTCCGTTCGACCGGATAGAAGCGGCCCACGTGGAGCCGGCGATCGCCGGGATTCTCGATGAGGCGCGCCGCCGCCGCGACCGGCTGGCGGCAGCATCGGAGTGGAGCTACGACAGCACGCTGGCGCCGCTTGACGCCCTTACCGACCGGCTGGACTACGCAATGGCCGTGGTGAAGCACCTTGAGGGAGTG
This sequence comes from Solibacteraceae bacterium, assembly GCA_037440765.1. GTDB lineage: Bacteria > Acidobacteriota > Terriglobia > Bryobacterales > Bryobacteraceae > DTKY01. The sequence continues at coordinate 9,655 of JBBITL010000097.1, read as the reverse complement.
GCCACGACGCCGGCCCTGAGAGCGGCCTACAACGCGGTACAGCCCGCCGCCACCGAGTTCTACTCGAGCCTTCCGCTCGACGAAGGTCTCTGGCGGGCCATACGGGGCTACGCTGCCACGCCCGAGGCAGGCGCGCTCACAGGCGTCCGCCGCCGCTTCCTCGCCAGGACCATCGACAGCTTCCGCCGGCACGGGGCGGATCTGGACGCCGCCGGCAAGGCCCGCCTGGCCGCCATCGAGGTTGAACTGGCTCAACTGACAACCCGCTTCGCCGAGAACGTGCTTGACGCCACCAATGCCTTCGACCTGGTGGTGACCGACGAGACGCAACTCGCCGGCCTGCCTCCCTCGGCGGTCGCCGCCGCCCGCCAGTGCGCCGCCGAGAAGGGCCGCGCCGGGTGGCGCTTCACGCTGCAAGAGCCCAGCTACACGGCCGTGATGACCCACCTGGACGACGCCGGCATCCGGGAGCAGGTCTGGCGCGCCTACGCCACGCGGGCCTCGGCGGGCAAGTTCGACAACCGGAGTATTCTGCGGCGCGTGGTTGAGTTGCGGTACGAGAAGGCGGCGCTGGTCGGATTCGGCAGCTTCGCCGACTTCGCCACCGCGGATCGCATGGCCGGAACCGGCCAGAAGGCCGCCGCGTTCCTGGAGGACCTGAAGTCGCGCACCGAGCGGTTCTTCCGCCGCGAGACCGCCGAGCTGGAGGCCTTTGCGCGCGGCCGCTGCGAGCGCCGACTACAGCCCTGGGACGTGGCCTACTGGGCGGAGAAACTGCGCAAGTCGCTGCACGACTTCGACGAGGAGGAACTCCGGCCCTACTTCCCCCTGGAGCGGGTCGTGGAGGGGATGTTCGAGATAGCCAGACGCCTGTTCGGCGTCCGCATCACCCGCGAAACAGGCGTGCCGGTCTGGGACGCTCAGACCCGCTGCTACGCGATGCGCGACGAGGAGGGCACGCACATAGGCTCGTTTTACACCGACTGGCATCCGCGGGAGAGCAAGCGCGGCGGCGCCTGGATGGACGCGCTCATCACCGGCGTCGAGCGGCCCGGCGGGCTTGAGCCGCACGCCGGGGTGATGTGTGCCAACCTGACTCCGCCGGTGGATGGGAAGCCGGCCTTGCTGACTCACCGCGAAGTGGAGACCGTCTTCCACGAGTTCGGGCACCTGCTGCACCAATGCCTGAGCCGCGTGGAGACGCGCAGCCTGGCTGGCACCAACGTTGCCTGGGACTTCGTGGAACTGCCCTCGCAGATCATGGAGAACTGGTGCTGGGAGCGGGAGGCGCTGGACCTGTTCGCCCTGCACTATGAAACAGGCGCGGCGATTCCCGAGGATCTCTACGCCAAGATGAGGCGCGCCCGGACTTTCCGCAGCGCTAGCGCGCAGATGCGCCAGCTCGGCTTAGGTTTTGTTGACTTCGCACTGCATGCGGGCCGGCCTCCGGCGGCCGGGGCCGACCTGGTGGCCGAGTGCCGCCGGGTCATGCAGGACTTCAGCCCGGTGGCGCTGCCGCCGGATCATTCCATGGTCACCGCCTTCTCCCACCTGTTCGCCGACCCGGTGGGCTACGCCGCGGGCTACTACTCCTACAAGTGGGCCGAAGTGCTGGACGCGGACGCCTTCTCGCTGTTCCGGGCGAACGGCGCGTTCGACCGGGACACCGGCCGCCGTTTCCGCGACACCATCCTGGCGCAGGGCGACAGCGCGGAACCCGCCGACCTGTTCCGCGCCTTCATGGGCCGCGACCCCGACCCCGGCGCCCTGATGGAGCGCTTGGGGCTGACCGGGGAATGAGGCGCGCCGGGTCAGCGGCGCTCGAGCCGCGTGGCGGACACCCCGTGCACGGTCATGAGAAGCCGGGCTGTGCGCGCGACCTCTTGCTGCGCCGTTTCGGGCGTCCAGCCGAGCGCCGGCGCCGCGATTGACGCCAGCTCTTCCAACAGCGCCTGCGTGCTCTCGCCGTAGAAGCCGATCAGCGTCCTGCGTAAGAGCAGGTCGTCCAGACGCACGACCCGCTCCCTGCGCACCAGGAAATCAATCTCCCGCCGGGAGTAGCCGGGGCCGTGCGTGAGCGGACAGTCGGGACCGTCCACGAGGTGTGCGGCGACCTGCCCGGCGCGCGTGCCATAACGGTCCAGGAGCGCTTCCAGGCGCCCGGCCGGCAACCCGGTTTCCTGCTGAAGGCGGGCGAGCCAGCCCTCCCGTGCGTCGCCCGTGGGCGGATACCCCTTCCCGCCGCCGATGGCCAGGTTCGCCGATGACCGTATCCTGCGCCGGCCCAGCACGCGCAGTATCTCGCCAGCCGTCTGCTCGGCAAAGGCGCGAAAGGTGGTCCACTTGCCCCCGACCAGCGAATAGACCGGGAACTTGATTCCGCCGGCCGGAGCAAGGAGCGGGCGGCTGTGATCCCGGCTGATCTCGCCGGGGCTCCGTGCGGCGCTGCGCGGAAGAGGGCGGACGCCGCAGAACCGGAACACGACGTGGGAGTGGTCCGCCCGGATCGAGGGGAACACCTGCTGGATGGCGTCCAGGATATAGGACGCCTCTGTTTCATCGCAGACCTCGTCGGGATCGTCAGTGGGAATGTCCGTGGTCCCGGCAAGGATCCTGCCGCCGGTGGGGTAGAGCATGAGGATGCGGCCGTCGCTGTTGGCGAAGTAGATCATCTCGCCGGCAGCGGCGGCGGCGAGCTCCGGGTGGTCCAGCACCAGGTGGGAGCCCTTGGCGCCCCCGATAAAGCACGACTCGCGCCCGAGCGCCCGGTTGGTGAGATCTATCCAGGCGCCGGTGGCATTCACCACCACGCGCGGCCGGACCTCGCGCGTCTCGCCCGTCGTCTCATCGTGAAGGAAGACCGTGTCCCCCGACGCCCCTTGAACCCGGACGTAGTTGAGAGCGCGCACCTCGGGCGAGATCCCTTCGGCATCCAGGATGAGTTCCAGGCACAGGCGCTCCGGGCTGCTGATCCTGGCGTCCCAGAAGGTGGCCGTTGCAAGGACGCCGGGATTCAGAGCAGGCCGCAGGGCCAGGGCTTTCGAGCGGGAACTGAACCGGTGATGGGGCAGGCCGGAGGCGCGGCCGGCGAGCAGGTCGTAGGCCAGCAGGCCGGTCTTGACGATAAGCGCCCCGCGGCCGCCGGCCGTTGCAGGACGGCCAAGCAGCCTCCGGGCCGCCGGGATGAGGCCGCTGGTCCGGTCGAAAAGGGGCATCGTCACCGCGAGCGGCTTCACGTAGTGCGGCGCGTTCCTGAGCAGGCGGCCGCGCTCACGCAGCGCCTCGCGGACCAGCCGGAATTCCGCGTTCTCCAGATAACGGAGCCCTCCGTGGATCAGGCGCGTGCCGGCGGCGCTGGCGCCTGCGCAGAAGTCCGACTTCTCGACCAGCAGGGCGTCCACGCCCTGAAGAGCCAGTTCCCGAAGCAGCCCTGCCCCGTTGACGCCGCCGCCGATGATCAGGACCGAGATCACCTACCTGCATGTTATGCCACCTCCCGGCGGGCGGGCAGGCCGGACCGCCACGATCCCCCACCTGTGACCGGGTTCCCCCCGCCTCTGCTATCCTGGGCAACTCATGGCAGTTGTGACTCCCTTCCGGGCCTGGCGCTACAGCGCCGGGGCGGGGCGCCTGGATGATCTGGCCACCCAGCCCTACGACAAGATCACGCCGGAGATGCGGGCGCGCTACCTGTCGCTCAGTCCCTACAACCTGGTTCGCATAATCCTGGGGGAGAGTTTCGACTCGGACTCCCCGGCGGACAACGTCTACACCCGCTCGGCCCGCTTCCTGGACGAGTGGGTCTCGGCGGGGATTCTGGAGCAGGAGCCGGAAGCCGCCTTCTACGCCTACTTCCAGGAGTTCAAGGAGCCGGACTCCGGAGAACGGCTGGTGCGCAAGGGATTCATCGGGCTGGGCGCGGTGGAGGACTACACGGCCGGCATCGTGCACCGCCACGAGCAGACTCTGGCGGGCCCCAAGAAGGACCGCCTGGAACTTCTGCGCCACGTGCGCGCTCACTTCGGCCAGATCTTCATGCTGTATCCGGACCCGGCCGGGGAGGTTGACGCGATCCTGGACCAGGCGGCGGGCGGGCATGTCACTGCCTCGGTCCACGACGAGTACGGCGCCCTTCACCGGCTGTGGCGAATAGGCGAGCCCGCGCTGGTCGCCTCCATCCGGCGCGCCATGGCGGACAAGAAGCTCATCATCGCCGACGGCCATCATCGCTACGAGACCGCACTGGCGTTCCGCGACGAGCACCCGAAGATCAGGGATGCCCGCCACGTCATGATGACCTTCGTCAACCTGCACTCGCCCGGACTCCGCATCCTGGCTACACACCGGCTGGTGGACGAGGCCGACACCGGCGGCCTGCTGCGCGCGGCCGCGGCGCGCTTCCGGCTGGAAGAAGTTGCCGGCCTGGATGCGCTGCTGGCGGCCTGGGCCGAGCCGCATCCCGGAGAGCTTCGCCTGGGCGTGGCGGCTGCGCCAGGAAGACTCCACATCCTCAGGGCCGCGCGCGAGCCGGGGCAACTGGACGTGACCTTCCTGCACGAACGCATCCTGCGCGGCCTGGCCGGGATAGGCGAGGAAGAGGTGCGGCACGAGAAGCGCATACGCTACGTGCGGGGCGCCGACGCCGCCCTTGCAGAGGTGCGCGCAGGCAAGACGAAGCTCGCATTCCTTCTGGAGCCGACCTCGGTCCAGGACGTGGCGAGGGTCGCCTTCTCGGGGGGAGTCATGCCTCAGAAATCCACGGATTTCTACCCGAAACTGCTTTCCGGGCTCACAGCCTACCGTTTGGAGAAGTAGCCCTCAAACCGGCCATCCGCTCCTGGTCAACAGGCTGCGCCCGCCGGAGCCACGCACGCCCCAAAATGCAACATCGTAGAGGCGAGCGCCGCGGGCCAGTCGTGATAGAGTAGATAACCAAGACCGTCGGAGCGGAACCATGAGGCTGATGCGTGTAGTTCTGGGGCTCGCGCTTTGGATCACTCTGGGCCTGGCGCAGGATGCGGCAAGCGAAGCCCGCCGGCTGGAAGCGGCGGGAGACGCGGCCGGGGCTGAGGGGGTGCTGCGTGCCGCAGCGTCGGCCCCCGGCGCCAGCCTTGAGGCCCTCACAGCGCACGCGGAGTTTCTTGACGCGCGCGGAAACCCGGAAGCCGGGGCCGCCTATGACCGGCTGCTGTCGGCCGAAGGTCTGCCGGGCAGCCGCGCGCAACGCGCCGCTGCGGCTCGCCGGCTGGTACTGCTGTCGCTCGAGACCGGCGATGTAGCCGCGGCTTCGCGCTACCTGCAACGCTACCGGGAACTGGGCGGGACCGATTGGCCGAAAGCCGCGCTGTCGCCGCCCGCGCCGGAGGCCGCCGCATGGACCATTGACATCCCCGGGCCCTTCGAGTCGTTCCGGCGAATGGCGGCCATCTCCGAGGACGCCTCACCGGAGACTGTTCTGACTTCCCTGGCGCGCAACGTGGTGACCAGCGGGTATCAGGCCGGAGCGGGCAAGGAGGGCCTGGTCCAGACCGAGTACCTGAAACTGCTGATCCGCTACCTGTCACAGGCCCGGGAGTTGACCAAGCTGTCCGGTCCCGACAGGCACATCCGCATAGAGGCCTGCGAGTCCATACAGGCAGGCGACCTGCTGCGGACCCTGGGCTACCGGATGCGCGGCGCCTGCGGCACTGAGGTCGTCCTGGAGACGGTCAACGCCACGCGGGCCTTTCTCACCATCGACTCGGGCTTCCCGCTGGCTGACCTGGAGCAGGCGCTCCGGCTGAACCGGCCGTTCGTTCTGGACTACCGGCCCACGCGCATTCCTGCCGCCTGGGACCCCGCCAGCCTGCTGGGCCCCCGGGAACGCCAGCCGGTGGACCTGCTGGACGCGCTCCTTGCCGACCCCACGCTCAGCCGCCTCTATCTGGGGCTATCCAAGCCCGACCCGGAAACGGCCGCGGAGTTGCGAAGAGCGATCCCGCTCGAGCGCCTGCGCGCATTCGCCCACGTGCTGGATTTCTTCGGAGGCATGTTCGAGATCCGCGGTGGAAGGGCCGTTGTGCCAGGGGGAGCGCGCGCCGAGCGCATGTGGGAGGAGATGGTCGGGGCCCCGCCCAGGGAGGGCGTCCGTTTCTTCGACCGCCTGATTTCCCGCGACGACGGCTGGATGGCGGGCTATTTCGACGCGCTGGCCCGTTTGGACGGAGCGGTGCTCAACTACCTCACCGAACCCGAACGGATGAGACGGTTCTACCTGGCGATCCGGGGCCGGGTCACCAGCCCGGGGCCGGCGCGGCCCGTGTTCCAATCCAACACCGACATGCTCCTGCTGACCACACGCCTGCGGCTCGACCCCGACGGCAGGCCCCACATCCCCGGCGGCCTGGAGGTGTGGAAGGCGCTGTTCGCCGAGGAGCGCGCCGGCAGAGTGGACGAGCGGCTGGCGCGATCGGCCAGGAACTGGCGCGATCCGGATGATCTGGTGGAGGCCCTCTTCGCGCTGTGCCGAAGGATTGTCGATAACGATCCCCTCAGGAGCTTCCTGGCCCTGAGCGATCTGAACCGCAATCGCCAGCGGCCTCTGGAGCCCTCGACGGTGGACCGCCTGGCCACCGCCTACCGGCGGTACGGGGCGCAGTTTCCGGTGTTCGCCGAGGCGCCGGCGCTGGGCGACGGAACCATGGTGCAGTTTCTTGAGACGGCCGAGCGGCTGAGCGCCATCCGGAATCTGGACGTCCAGGCCGACGCCGTGGGCGTCATGCAGGCCCTTGTGGGGCTCTGGCAGATCCTCTGCCGCCAGGGCACGATCCCGGCAGCCGAGGCAGACACGGCACTCGCCGGAATCCTGTCTCTGTTCAAGGAGACCCGGTCGGCCGCGGACGTGTTCGTCGCGGGACGCTCGGGCGTGGCCGCGCTGCTCAGGGCGGCGGGCGGCAAGGGCGAATCGCAGCCGCAGGAGCGCCTGATCTCGCTGCTGTCCGGCGGCGACCGGGCGGCCCCTTCCGGGTTTCAGGAGCAGGCTGCCGCGGAACTGCGCGGTCACTTCGAAGCCCAGCGGCTCATCCCGTTGAACCTGCTGTTTGACGTCGCCGCCCACGCCGAGCGCGCCGCACGAGGCGAGAAGCCCGACACCGCTCTGGCCGGCCGGCTGGCGTCCCGGCTGGCCGACATCGACTCGCCGCGGTCGCTGCTCACCAGCGCCGAGCGTAACGCCTTCCAGTCCGGGTACTGGCCGGACCGGCACATCGAATCCCAGCGCAGGGTGAACGTGCGGTCTCTGATGGAACGAGCCGGCCAGGACCCGGGCCGGCTGCGGGACCTGCAAGGCGGGCTCGCGCCGATGCTGCGCGATTCGCTGGTGGGCCTGAACTACGCTTACTACGCGCCGCCCGGCGGGCAACTCCTTCGCAGCAATTCATCTTTCGTCCGCAGCCACGACTTCATCGGCATGCCGGGCTCCAGGGAAACCTGGCGAACACCCGCTCCCGTGAGCAGCGGATGGCCGGCGGGAGCCGGTGGCCGCCTGGTCGGCTCTCTGGCGGGTCTGCCATACGCCCTGGCACAGGCCGAGCAGAACTTCCTTATACCCACGCGCGAGCAGGCGCTGATCTGGGGCGACCTGGTGCCGCAGTTGATTCAGTCGGCCAAGGTTCCCCGCTGGTGGGGCGTGACTCCCGCCCAGATGCACTGGGTGGGCTTGCACTTGCGGCTGGCCTCGTCGCTGCTTGCCGAAGCGGCGCTGGATGCCGGACGGCGCGCGCAGGTACTCGAGGCGCTCTCGCGGCAGGCGGCTCCGGCCCGGGTGCATCGAATAGCGCGGCTGCTGGAGCGGGGCGAGGCGCTCCGCGCCGCCGAGGCGATCCTGCCCTCGGAGTCCTTCTTTCTGGCCAGGCAACTGGCCGGCCAGGCGGCCGAGTCCGGCCACATGCTGGCGGCCCGCATCCGTCTGATGCCGGCCGAGGCGCCGGAACAGCTCGATTACCCGGCCATCTCCCGGGCGTTCGGCACGCCCAAGCCTACCCTGGCCGGATCCTATAAGCCCGAACTGCTCCATCTGCGGACATTCCCGGCCCTCATGGGGTACTCGAGCCGGATCCTGGCCGAGAGCTGGGAGTCCAGCACTCTTTACTGGGCGGCGCTGGCCGACGAACTCCACCTGCCGCCCGGCCAGTTGAACCTGGCCGTGCCGGAATGGACCAAACTTGCCATCGAGCGCATTTTCGCCTCGCACCTGGAGGACTGGCCGGCGGTGCTTCAATCCTTGCGGTACGTGGGCGATGACCTGCGCCGCCAGCGGCGCCAGCAGGCGGCAGCGTTGCAAAACGCATCAATCGAACTTGCGGGGAGGGAGCAACAGTGAGGATTCGCAGACCTGGAAGGCTCGTAGTTGCGCTGGCGGCCGTGCCGCTGGCGCTGCTGGTCGCGCAGGAGGCGCAGCAGCCGCTGTTCCGCGTCAAGGTCGACATGGTGGTGCTTACCTTCACCGTCACCGACAGCCGCGGCCGCTACATCAACGGCCTCCAGCCCGGCGAATTCCGCATCCTGGAGGATGGGATCCCGCAGAGAATCTCCACGTTCTCCGAGGGCAACCGGCCCGCCTTGCAGGTGCTGCCCGACGGGCAGACCCGCCCCATCGTGCCGCCGGCGGAAACGGCCGGCCTGGAACCCGTCCCGGCCGCCGCAGACGCGCTGGTCGGGACCAACGTCTTTATCCTGTTTGACACCAGCAACTACATGTACCGGGGCTTCGTGTACGCCTCCGACGCCATAGCGGATTTCGTGCGCGGCCTGGATCGCGCCGATTCGGTCGCCGTTTACACCTTCAGCCGCAACCTCTCCCGGACCGCGCCGCTCACCACGGACCGCGGCGAGGCCATTGTCGGGCTGCGCAAGGCCGTCGCGGGCGACGATTCCGCCCTGTACAACGCCATGCTGCTGACCCTGCGCGACGCCGCCAAGATTCCCGGCCGCAAGGTCCTGATCGTGTTCTCAAACGGACCGGACAACGCCAGCATGATCGCCCCCGATGACGTGAGGGCCGTCGCCGAGGACGAGGGCATACCGATCTACGTGATCTCCACCAATGAGGTCAACCGGGACCCCGTGTCCAGCGCGGTCTTCCAGCGCGTAACCAACCGTACGGGAGGCAAGGCCTACTTCGCCAGGACCTGGCAGCGCCAGGTGGAGGCCTTTGAGAACATCCGGGAAGATCTGGGCAATGCCTACACGGTGACTTACTACCCGGCGCCGAATCCGAACGAGGGTTTCCGCCGCATCACGGTTGAAATCACCTCGGATGCCGGCAAGCGGTACCGCGTCCGGGCGCGCCCGGGCTATCGCCCGCGCCCGGCCTCCTAGGCGCCGGCCCGGGGGCCGCGGGGACCCCCGGCCCGCACGCTGTGATAGACTGGCGGCTTCCGGGATAATTCTTGCTGAATGTCTGTTCAAATATTCCTGCACGGTAAGATCGTCGGGCTACAAGAGTTCCTGCTGGCCCCGCCGTCGGGGCTCGCCGCTGTGACGGATCCCGGAGGCGAGAGGCTGATGGCCGGCCGCTCCCGGTGGGTGAGCCTGCTGAGCGAGGTGCTCCCCCGCGCTCTGCTGGCCGAACTGGGTCTGGCCCGGGTGTTGCTGGGCTCAAGCGGCGGGGGTCAGT
>JBBITL010000096.1:9308-14307 GCA_037440765.1 Solibacteraceae bacterium | reverse complement strand
CGGCCGTCCCGACGCACGTGGGCGGCACTATAGAGGTGAAAGACATGGCTGAGAAGCAGACTCCGGATCGCACGCTCGGGTTCAACACCCGCTCCCTGCACGCCGGTTATCAACCGGACCCGGCCACGGGCGCCCGCGCAGTACCGATATATCAGACGACGTCCTACGTCTTCCAGGATTCCGAGCACGCCGCGGCGCTGTTCGCGCTGCAGCAGTCCGGCAACATCTACACCCGGATAATGAATCCGACCACCGGAGCGCTGGAAGAGAGGGTGGCGTCGCTCGAAAACGGAGCGGCCGCGCTGGCCCTGTCGAGCGGCCAGGCGGCGCAGTTCATCGCCGCCAGCAGCCTGATGGAGGCGGGCGACGAGATGGTGGCCGCGAGCACGCTCTACGGGGGCACATACACGCAGTTCGACGTGAGCTTCCGCAAACTGGGGCTCGACGTGAAGTTCGTGGACCCGGACGACCCGGCGAACTTCCGCAAGGCGATCACGGGCAAGACCAAGTGCCTGTACGGAGAGACGATCAGCAACCCGAGGGGCAACGTACTGGACATCGAGGCCGTGGCCCGGATCGCCCACGAGCACAACATTCCGCTCATGATCGACAACACCTTCGCCACGCCGTACCTGTGCCGGCCCATAGACCACGGCGCCGACATCGTGGTGCACTCTCTGACCAAGTTCATGGGCGGCCACGGCACCAGCATCGGAGGCATCATCGTCGACAGCGGCAGGTTCCCCTGGGCCGAGGGCGCCTTCCCGCAGCTCAACCAGCCCGCCCGTTCCTACCACGGGCTGAAGTTCACCGAGACGTTCGGCAACCTGGCTTTCATCATCAAGGCCCGGGTCGAGGGCCTGCGCGACATGGGCCCCTGCATGAGCCCGTTCAACGCATTCCTGTTTCTACAGGGCATTGAAACGCTGGGGCTGCGGATGGACCGCCATGTGTCGAACGCGCTGGCGGCGGCAAGGTTCCTGGAAAGCCACAAGCTGGTGAGCTGGGTGAAGTATCCTTCGCTCGAATCGAGCCCGTACCGCGCGCTGGCCGGCAAGTACCTGCCCAAGGGCGCCGGCGCGGTGTTCTCATTCGGCATCAAGGGCGGTTACCAGGCGGGCAGGAAGCTCATCGACAGCGTGAAGCTGTTCAGCCACCTGGCCAACATCGGCGACGCGCGCAGCCTGATCATCCACCCGTCCTCGACCACGCACCAGCAGTTGAGCGAGTCCGAACAGGCGGCTGCGGGAGTGGAGCCCGACATGGTCCGGGTGTCGATCGGCCTGGAGGACATCGACGACATTCTCTGGGACCTGGATCAGGGCCTGGAGGCCTCGCAGAAGTAGACGCGGTCAGTCCAGGTCTATGTCCCGCTGCGGTGGAGGAGTGTCGGGGCTTTCCTTGGCCTGCTTGAGCAGTTCGTCGAACTTGGCGGCCAGCACGTCCTTCGATTTCCTGTGCGCTTCGACCGACTTGCGGAAGGCTTCCTCGCGGCGGGCCGCCTCTCCGCGATACAGGTCCATGGCGGCGTCCATGTCCTCGACCGTGCGCGGCCTCTCGGCCGCCTTGTGGCTGATCACCGCACGGGTCGCGGGATCGATCTTCAGGGCCGCCTGGCAGCAGGGGCACTGAACCTCGAACAGAGCGGCTCTACCTTTGGCCATAGGGCCATCCTAGCGCAAGCCGGCGCACGAATCCGGCGTCGGCTTCGAGAAAATCGTACTGGGGCAGGCGCGCCGGCTCTTCCCACAGGATCCGCTCGAATGCGCCGTTGACGGGTTCGCCGCTGAACCGGGTCACCCGGTAAACCAGCAGGCTGAAGGGCGGCCGGCCCGGGTAGCTGTGGGTCAGGCGCTCGACCAGCCCGCCGATGCGGGCCCGGATGGCCAGTTCCTCCTCCAGTTCGCGTGCGAGCGCGGCTCGCGGCGATTCGCCCGGCTCCACCTTCCCGCCAGGGAACTCCCACTTGAGCGGGTGGGTGTCATCACTGCGTCTCTGGCAGATCAGCACGCGGCCACCGCGCTCGATCAGGGCGGCGACCACGGTACGAGCGGCGGTTGAGCGTGGGTTCATGGCCGCAAATGGAGGATCTGCCAGAGGTTGCTGTAGTCGTCGGTCCACAGCCGCAATCTGGCGGGTATGCGGATCTTCCTCTGGAAGGTCTCAAAGGCCGGCCGGTCAAACGGCGCCGGGCCCGAGGCTAGCAGCACCCAGGTCGCGCCATAAACCAGGTCCTCATCGTCGCCCGTGTCGACCAGGCGCGCGGTCTTGCCCAAGGCGTCCGCGGCAAGCTGGACCACGGGCTCCAGCTCCAGGTGCCGGTTGCTGACATGCACCGCCAGGATGCCGCCCGGCTTCAGGTGCCGGAAGTAGACCTGGAAGGCCTCGATCGTCAGCAGGTGGACCGGAATCGCGTCGCTCGAAAAGGCATCCACCGCCAGCACATCGAACTGCTGATCCGGTTCGCGCTCAAGCGAGAGGCGGGCGTCGCCGATCACCACGTCGAGTTCAGCCTCACAATCCATCAGGTAGGTGAATTCGCGGCGGGCGACCTCCAGGACCAGGCTGCTGATGTCGTAGAAGCGGTAATAGTCCCCGGCTCTCCCGTAGGTGGCGAGAGTGCCGGTCCCCAGGCCGATCACCCCCACCCTCTGCGCCGGGCCGCGGGTGGCGTCGATCGCCAGCCCCACCCCGCTCTTGGGTCCGTAGTACGTGGTGGGCAGCCTCCGCCTCTGCTCGGACAGGTATTGCAGGCCGTGGGTGATGGTGCCGTGAACCAGTGTGCGCGTGGCGAAGGGGTCCTTCAGATCGCCGTCCTGCGTCACCCGGAGGGCGCCATAGAAATCGCGCCCCATGAACCGTGCGGCGCGCGCCAGTTCGCGCTCGTGTGCGAACAAGGTCAGAGCCAGCACGATTGTCAGGAAGGCCCACCCGGAGTAGGTCCCCAGGTGGGCCTGCCGGTAGATCCAAAGGCCAAGCAGGGCGCAGAAGAGCACCGCCACCGGCATCTCGAGAAAGCCCCTGAAGATGTACGGGGCCAGCCCCCCTACAAAGACGCCCCCCAGCGCGCCGCCGAGCGCCACGGTCAGGTAGAAAGCCGTAAGATGGCGCGCATGGGGCTTCCGCCGGGCCAGCTCGCCATGACAGACCATGCAGCAGATGAACATGGCTGCCGTGAACAGGGGCACCACGCGGATCAGCTCCGTGCTTCCGTCGAACTTGGCCAGGCCGTAGGTCATCCCGCTGAGCGCCAGCGCCAGGAGCCCAAGGAAGACGCCCGGCCGGTACACCATCGGACTCCCGAAGGCCAGGATGAACGTTATCAGGTAGAGGCTCAGCGGGAGGATCCACAGGAACGGCACCGGCGCGATGTTCTGGCAGGTGTAGTTGGTCACCGCCAGCAGCAGCGTCGAGGCGCACGCGGCCAGCAGCGTCCAAAGTATGTAGTCATTCCAGGCTGGCGCGCGCGGCGAATCGCCACCCGGAGGCGGCGCCTGCTCTCCTTCCACGACGGCCGGGACCTCCGGAGCCGGAGCGGGAGCGGGCTTCAGGCTCCGCCAAACGCAGATGCCCGACGCCAGGCAGAAGGCCGCGTAGCCGGTCCCCCAGACCAGCGCCTGGCGGCTGGTCGCCAAATTCGGCTCCACCAGGACAGGGTAGGTGACCAGCGCCAGCAGACTCCCGAAGTTGGAGACCGCGAACAGCCAGTAAGGGTACGCCGCCCGGTATGTGCGCGCATACCACGCCTGTATCAGCGGGCCGGTGGTCGCCAAAAGGAAGTAGGGCAGCCCCACGCTGACCGCCAGCAGACCGAGGATCTTCAATACGGGGTCGTCGGTGCCGGCGGGCTTCCATCCCGCGTCGGGGATGATCCGGAGCAGCAGCAGGCTCACGCCCAGCAGCGCGCCATGCACCACGGCCTGGACCCTGGGCCGGAGATAGCGCACCGACAGGTGCGCATAGGCGTATCCCAGCAGCAGGAACGTCTGGAAGAAAAGCATGCAGGCCGCCCAGACCGAAGCCGAGCCGCCGAACCACGGCATGGCAACCTTGGCCATGATCGGCTGAACCTGAAACAGGAGAAACGCTCCCAGGAAAATGGCAACCGTGTAAAGCAGCATTCAGGTCTCTTCCCCGCGGTACTCCACAACGAGGAACGCGATATCGTCCTTCTGGATGGCGCCCCCGGTATGCTGCGCGAGGGCGGAATCCAGCGCCTCAAACAACTCCCGCGCGGAGGCTTGCGCGTTCGCCAGTGCGACCCTGCTGACGCCGGCCTCGCCCAGCATATCCCCGTCCTGGTTCTCCGCCTCGGAGAGTCCGTCGGTGAACAGCACGAGCTTGTCCCGGTCCGAGAGCGTGACTTCGCCGGAGGCGTAGTCCGCCTCCTCCAGCAGTCCGACCGGCAGGCTGGTGGCCGGCAGGCGCTCCAGCCTCCCTGCGGAGCGCACCAGCAGACCCGCCCCGTGGCCCGCGTTGACGTAGCGCAGCAGGCCGTCCCGGTGCAGGATGCCGAAGAACACGGTGGCGAATTTCTCTCCGCCGGTTCTCTCGAGCAGGAACGAGTTCAGCCGGGTCAGCGGCTCCTCCGGGGAGGCCCCGGCATGCGGCGCCGCAATGAAGAGGCCCTGCAATAGCGATGCGAACAGCGCCGAGCTGACCCCCTTGCCCGAGACATCGGCGTTCACCACGGCCCAGGCCGACGGACTGATCTGCCGCAAATCAAAGTAGTCCCCGCCCACCTGGTTGCTGGGTATGCTGCGGCCGGCCGCGCGCACCCACCCGCTCTCGGGCAGCCGGCGCGGCAGGAGACTGTTCTGGCTGTCGCGGGCGATCCTCAGTTCCTCCTCCAGCCGCTCCCTGGCGCGCTCGCCCTCCAGAAGACGGGCGTTCTCCAGGATCGTGGATGCTTCCAGGGCCAGCGTCTGAAGCAGTTCCCGGTTGCCGCCGGCCAGGTCCGCGGCGGCGGCCAGAGCCCTGGTGCGTTCGGCCGCGGGAG
>JBBITL010000096.1:0-9298 GCA_037440765.1 Solibacteraceae bacterium | reverse complement strand
CGTGTGTCCATGTAGAGGACGCCGGCGGTTTGCCCGGCGACGTCGCCCGAGCCCGAGCGGATCTTGACCAGAGGCACGCACACCACGCTGCGCAGTTCCAGTTCGGCGATGGTTCCGGCGGGCGCGGCGTCCTCCAGTGAATGCGGGTCGAAACGCATGGAGAGCAGTTCCCTGCGCCGGCTCAGGGCCTGCTGGATCACCGCCGCCGGAACCCGCAGGTCCTCGGCCAGCAGCGCTCCACCGCGCCGGTCGCGCGCCACGCGAATCGTGAGCTGCTCGCCCTGCCGCAGCAGCAGAAAGCCGCGCTCGGCCCCCGTGATGGAGAGCGCCGCATCCACGAGCGATGCCAGCAGGTCCGTCGTCGACAGGGAGGTTTCCAGCGCCCGGGCCAGTTCCACCACGGCGCACAGCCGCCGCAGGCTATCGCAAGGCCCGCCGGGCGCCGCGATTCGCTCCGCGAAGCGCTCCAGCGCCCGCTCGTCGCACGTGAACTCCAGCCGGTAGGAATCGGCGGCGCCGAAGGTGATGCGGTCCGAGGCCCGCAACCTGCGGCGTCTCACCCGCTCGTCGTTGACGAACACCCCGTTGAGGCTCTCGAGATCCTCGATGAGGTAGCCGTCCCCGTCCGCGACGATGCGGGCGTGCGCGCGGGAGATGCGGGTGTCGCGCAGCACAAGCTGGTTGCCCGGCTGCCGGCCGATCAGAAAGGGCAGAGGTTCAATGCGCGCCCGGCTGTGCCCGCCGCCAGGCGCGGAAACGAGCAGCCAGGCGGGCGGCGGACCCACTACTTCCTCCGCGAGCGGGTCGCGGTTTCAGCCCCGGACTTATCGGTCGCCGCCGGCAGATCCTGGGCGCCCAGCCGGCGGCACTGCGGACAATACCCGCCGACCTCGGTGCGGGCGATCAGGACCTGGAACCCGAAATGCGATTCAACCTGGCGGCGGATCCTCTGGAGGGGATGGCCGAAGAATTCCTCCACTTTGCCGCACCGCAGGCAGATCACATGGCCGTGTTCCTGCTTCAGGCGCGTCTCATAGTAGTGCTGCCCGCCCGACCAATGCATAAGGTCGAGCTCGTCCACCAGGCCAACCTCCTTCAACATGCTGATGGTGCGGTAGACGGTCACCCGGTTGATCTTGGGGTCCCTCTGCTTGGCCAGGACGTAGAGCTGGTCGGCGTCCAGGTGCAGGCCCGTCTTGTCGATCAGCTCGAGCAGCACCTGGCGCTGGCGCGTGAGGCGGATGCCGCGCTCCTGGAGCGAGCCCGTTATGCTCTTGGACGCCACTTACACTCAAGCGTAGCATCCCGCATGACGGAGGGAGGTCACCCCCGAATTCCGGTGCGGCGGTCTATCATGAGAGAGATGCGGGCCGGGGCGTGCGTCAATTGCGGTGGGAGCGGCTGGATCGTGGTCGAGCGGGAGGGCGTCTCCGGCGCCCAGCGCTGCGATTGCACCCGCGAGGACCGCGCCCGGCGCCTTGTGGAGGACGCAGGCATCCCGCCTTTGTACAAGTCGGTGACTTTCGACGGCTTCCAGGACCGCGGGGATCCGGCTCTCCAGAGGGTCAAAGCCGACGTCATGCGTTATGCCAGGGACTTCCCCTACACCGGCGACAAGCTGGGACTCCTGCTGATCGGGGAGCCGGGCACCGGCAAGACGCACCTGGCGGTCGCCGCCTTGTGGCAGATCATCGACAAGGGCCGCGAAGGGATCTTCTGCGACTACCAGAACCTGCTGGACCGAATCCGCGCCAGCTACGACCAGAGTTCCGGCGCCAGCGACCGCGAGGCCTACCGCTCGGCGCTCGATTCGGAGGTCCTGCTGCTTGACGACCTGGGCGCCCACCGCGTGACCGAGTGGGTGGAGGACATCGTCACCTCGATTGTGACCTCGCGCTGCAACAATCGCAAGGCTCTGATAGCCACCACGAACCTGCCGGACCCCGACGCCGGCGACCGGATGGTGGAGAGCAGTTCCGCCCTGCCGGGCAAGATAGACTACCGGGTTTCGCTCGGCGACCGCATCGGAGTCCGCGCCCGCTCCCGTCTGTTCGAGATGTGCCGCGTCCTCCGCATGCCCTCCGTCGGCGACTACCGCCTGAGGAAGTAGCCGGTCCGCCACCATCGTCAATGATTAAGCGCGTCGGCGACGGCCTTGAGGTCTACCGCGCCGGTCCTGATGAGCTTCCAGGCCGGCTCGGTGATGTCCACGGTCGTGCTGCCCGGGCCGGCGCACAGTCCGCCGTCCAGCACCAGGTCGATCCTCCCGTCCATGGTGCCGAAAACCTCGATGCCGCTGCGGCAGGTGGGCTGGCCGGAGATATTGGCGCTGGTGGCCACCAGCGGCTGCTGAAGCGTCTCCAGCAGCGCGGCCGCGACTTTTGAGCGGCTCTGCCGCAGCGCCAGCCGCCCGGTGTTTCCCGTCACCTTGAGCGGAACCTTCACACCGGCGGGCACAATCAGCGTCAGGGGCCCGGGCCAGAACATCCGGGCCAGCAGATAGAACCGTCGGGAGAGGTCCCTGGCCAGATCTTCGGCCATCAGCAGGTCGCTCACCAGCACGGGCAGGGAGCGGTGTACCTCGCGTCCTTTGGCCACGAAAACCAGCCCGACCGCGTGGAGGCTGAACGGGTCCGCCACCAGCGCGTAGAGCGCCTCGGTGGGAATCGCCACCACACGCCCTCGCCGGATAGCCTGGGCGGCCCGGTCTATGGCGCCGGGACTGGGCGACTCCTGGTCGATCTCTATCAGATCCGTGGCCACGGCCGATTGGGTTTACTCTATCTCGGCCCAAGCGCCTCGGCAACCTGCACCGCCATCTCGTAGCGGCCGAACGGGGCGCTCAACTGGACTCCAGCCAGCAGGGGTTTCAGCTGCACGGCCATCTCCTGCGCGATGGCTACACCCTCCCGGCGGGCCTTCTCGGCGGTATCCGCCCTCTGCATGCGCGCCATGAACTCGGCCGGCACCGGGACGTTGAGCTCATTGACCATGAACTCGGCGTTGCGATGGCTGGTAAGGGGCCAGACTCCCGCGATCACGGGAATCCGGAAGGCTTCAGTCCGCTTGAGGAAGCGCACCAGAAGCTGGATGTCGAAGACCGGCTGGCTGACCACGTATTCGGCGCCGGCCCGGACCTTCCACTCGAAACGGCGGATCTCCTCATCCAGGTTCAGCGCTCCGGGGTTGGCGCCGACCCCGATCAGCAGGGCGGTCTGCGAGCCTGTCGGGTTGCCGCCGATGTCGAGCCCGCGGTTGAGGTTGCTCACTATGTTCACCAGGCCGATCGAGTCCACGTCGAAGACAGCCGTGGCCGAGGGGTAGGCGCCCATGCGCGGCGGGTCGCCGGTGATGCAGATCAGGTTGCGGACACCGGCCGCGTGCGCCCCCAGCAGTTCGCTCTGTATGCCCAGGATGTTGCGGTCCCGGCAGCAGAAGTGCATCGCGGCCTCGATCCCGGCATGCTGCTGTATGAGCTGGCAGGTGACCTGGGCGCTCATGCGCGCGCTGGCGCGCGGCCCGTCGGGGACGTTGATGCAGTCGATGCCGCGCTCGGCGCACATGCGGGCGCCGGCGATCTCCCTGGAGGCGTCCACGCCCCGGGGCGGCAGGATCTCCACCAAGGTGACGAACCTGCCCTCGGCCAGCTTGGCCCCGAGTCCGGATTTGCCGGCCGCCGGCACGGCAGGGAGGGCCTTCGCCTTGGCGTCCGGCGCCTCCACCGCCACCGCCAGCCTCTGCCGGCCCGGCTGGAGCGAGCGGGCTTCGGCGCGCAGCAGTCTGATGTGCTCCGGCGTTGTGCCGCAGCAGCCGCCGATCAGGCGCACACCGGCCGACAGCAGCCGGCGCCCGTACTGCGCCATGTACTCCGGCGAGCAGAGGTAGAGCTTCCGCCCCTCCACCGTGGCTGGGTGTCCGGCATTGGGCATGACGCTGAGCGGCTTGCCTGTGTACAGGACCATCCTCTCGACGGTCTCCAGCATCACCTTGGGGCCGGCCGAGCAGTTAAGGCCCACCACGTCGGCCGGCAGTTCGTCCAGCATCCGCGCGAAAAGCTCGGTGGGGGTCCCGTCGGGCAGGTTGCCGTAGTCATCGATGGTGACCTGGGCCACTATCACCATCTCATCGCCGGCAGCGGCGCGCGCCGCCGCCAGCGCTTCCCGGAGTTCGCTGAGCACGGAGAAGGTTTCCAGGATCAGCAGATCCACTCCGGCTTCCACCAGCGCCTCGAACTGTTCGCGGAACATTGCGCGAGCTTCTTCGTAGGACGTGGGGCCCAGAGGCTCGATGCGGATGCCCAGCGGGCCGGCCGATCCGGCCACGAAGGCGGCCTCCCCGGCCGCTTCGCGCGCCAGCCGCACCCCGGCCTGGTTGATGGCCCGGAGTTTCTCGGCGAACCCGAACGCCGCCAGGCGCGCGCGGTTGGCTCCGAAGGTGTTCGTCTCCAGCACCTCCGCTCCCGCCTTGACGTACTCTTCGTGGATCTCCTTCACCAGGCCGGGCGAGGAGAGGTTCAGCTCGTCGAAGCAGCGGTTAATGAAGACGCCGCGGCCGTAGAGCATGGTGCCCATGGCGCCGTCGGCTACCAGGGCGCCCCGGCTCAACTGGTCACGGAATTCCTTGGCACGGTTTGCAGACATGCGTCGTAACTGTAATGTTAACCTCTGCGGTCCTCCGCGCGTTACGGAGATATGAACGAGCAAAGCGTCGTTGCGCTCATCTTCCTGAGTCTCTTCGCCCTGGCGGCCTGGTTCTTCTGGCTGGATGCCAGGCGGCGGCAGGCGCTGGTGCAGGCCCGCTCGGAGTTGCAGAACCGGCTGCTCGAGAAGTTCGGCTCGCCGCAGGAGGTGGCTCAATTCCTGCAGACCGAAGGCGGCGACAGGTTCCTGCGGGGCCTGACGACGGATGCCCGGCACGCCGGCCGCGGCATTCTCCGTGCCATGCAGGTGGGCGTCGTGATAACCACGTTCGGCGTCGCGATCGTGAGCCTCGGGGTAGCCTACCCGGAGCGCGACGGTGGGGCCAACCCCGGAATCATCATCGGCAGCCTCGTGCTGAGCTTGGGCGTTGGTTTCCTGGTCTCTGCCGGGATCTCTTACTGGTTGTCGAAGAAGTGGGGCATGCTGGACACTGAGGGAAGGTGCAACGCGGGATCGTAGTGGACTGCTCCGTGGCCGTGGGGAAGGCGGCGGCTCGCCTGGACAGGGCGGCCTTCGAGGCGTTCTACGCCTCGACGGCGCCCGCGCTCGCCGGCTACATCCGCCGCGTGGCCGGGGAGGCCGCCGCCGTGGAAGACGTCCTGCAAGAGGCTTTCTGCCGGTTCCTGCACGGCCGGCGCGAGGGCATGAGCGAGGCCCAGATGCGCGGTTACGTGTACCGGGCTGCGACCACCATCATCTACGACCAGTGGCGCCGCAAGCGCACGGCGGAGCGGTTCACGCGACTTGAGGGGCCGGCCGTTGCAGCGGCCGCGGATCCCTCCGGACGGCTCGACGTGGACCGGGCGCTCGGCAGGATGAGCCCGCGCGAGCGGGCGCTGGTCTGGCTGGCATACGCGGAGGGCGCAACCCACGCCGAGGTCGCGGACGCGCTCGGACTGAGTCCGCTGAGCGTCCGCGTGCTGCTGTTCAGGGCCCGGCGCAAGCTGGCACGTCTTCTGCGAAAGGAGGCGGCCACATGAGACTCATGGGCTGCGAGCGCGAGGGCGCCGTGTGGCGCGGCGCGCGCACCGGCCAGTGGGGGCCGGGGCTGCGCGAGCACGCGGCCGGTTGCGGGATCTGCCGCGAGGTGGTTGCCGTCACGCAGGGCCTGGCGGCGCTCCGTGAGGACGCTCCTGCCCTGGAGGCCCTGCCGGGCGCCAGGCAGATCTGGTGGCGCGCCGGCTGGCTTCGCTCGAAGCAGGCTGAGGCGGCCATCCGGCCTGTGCAGCGGTACCGGCGGTTCGCGGCGGTTGGCGTGGCGGCAAGCGTCCTGGCGGCCGGACTTTCCTACTGGACATCCGCCGCGCATTGGATTCCCGTGCCCCAGGGGCAGTGGACGGTGTTCGGCCTGGCGCTGCCCGCGGCTACGGTCGCGCTCGCCGCCGTCGCCCTGGCCGGCTTAGCCGTTCTGTTCACCCTGCGCGCCGTCCTCGCGGACGACTGAGCGCCTCTTTCGCCCGGGCTTCTTCTCGATGAAGCGCTTGGCGCGACGGTCGCGGTGGAAGGCGACGGCGAAGCGGTGGGCTTCGTCGCGGATGGTCTGGATCAGGTGCAGGATGGGCGAGAAGCGGTCCAGCTTGACCGGTTCCTCCTCCTGGCCCAGCACGTAGATCCATTCCTCGCGCTTGGCGATGGCGGCCAGCGGCTGGTTGATGACGCCGAGCGACTCCAGCGCCTCGGCCGCCGCGTGCAACTGCCCCACGCCCCCGTCCACCAGCACCAGGCCGGGCATCGCCGCTCCTTCGCGCTGTACCCGGCTGTAGCGGCGCGTGATCACCTCGCGCATCGAGGCGAAGTCGTCCACGCCCTCCACGCCGCGAATAATGAACTTGCGGTAGTCCGCCTTCTTCATCCTCCCGGCCTCCCAAACCACCATGCTGGCCACGGTGTCCGAGCCCTGTATATGGGAGATATCGAAACACTCGACGCGCGCGGGAGGCTCCGGCAATCCCAGCGTCTCCTGCAAGGCCGCCTGGATGGCCTTGAGCGCGGGCTTGCGGACCCGGAAACGCTGCTCGAAGCTGTGCCGCGCGTTGGTCCCGGCCAGTGCCAGCATGGCCTTCTTCGGCCCGCGCCGCGGCGTGTGGATTTCGGTCTTGCGCCCGCGCGTCTCGGTGAGCAGTTGCTCAAGCAGCCCGCTGTCTTCGAACTCGACGGGCACATCGATGCGGCGCGGGATGTGAGGCTGGTTCAGATAGAACTGCTTGAGAAGCGAGGAGAAGAACTCGCCCGGCTCGAACTCATCCTGGTCTTCCCAGAAGTACTGCCGCCGGTCGACGACGCGGCCGTTGCGGTAATGGAAGACGTCCACCGCCACCAGCGGCGGTTCGGCGTGGTAGCCGAAGATGTCGGCATCCTCGGCCTCCACGGCGGCCATCTTCTGCTTCTCCTCAACCTCCTCCACCGTCGCAATCAGGTCCCGCAACCCGGCCGCCTCCTCAAAGCGCATGGCCAGGGATGCTTCCTGCATCCGTTCGTAGAGCCCCGCTGCCAGGTCCTTGAGCCGGCCGTCCAGGAACAGCCTCACGTCCTTCACCGCCCGGGAGTAGTCCTCGTCCGTGGTGAGGCCCCTCACGCACGGGCCGAGGCACCGGTGTATGTGGTACTGGAGGCAGGGCTGCGCATGGTTGCGGGTCAGGTCCACCACGCAGGAAGGAACCAGAAAGCAGCGGTGGATGAAGTGCACCAGCCGGTAGGCGAGGCTGGCCGGCAGATACGGCCCAAAATAGGAAGCGCCGTCCTTGCGGATGCGCCGGGTGACGTAGATCCGGGGGTACTTCTCATTGGTCAGCTTGATGCATGGAAAAGACTTGTCGTCCCGCAGCAGCACGTTGAAGCGCGGCTGGTATTCCTTGATGAGGTTGTTCTCCAGGGCGAGGGCTTCCTTCTCGGTGTCTACCAGGATGAAGTCCAGGCTTCGCGCCTCGGCGATCAGACTGCCCGTTTTGGCGTCCGCCAGGCGCTCCTCGGAGAAGTAACTCCGCACGCGGGCGCGCAGGTTCTTTGCTTTCCCGACGTAGAGAACGGTCCCGTGCTCGTCCTTGTAGAGGTACACGCCGGGCGCGGAAGGCAGCTCCGAGGCTTTCTCGCGGAGATACATCGGGCAGTATACTTGTATTGTGCCACCGGACGGAATACGGCTCCTGGTCGTCTCGGCCCTGGCGGCCGTGGCCCTCCTGGCTCAGGAGGTCAAGCCGGCGGAGCCGCCGGAGGAAGACGAGTCCCTCACAGAGAAGGAGTACGCCTTCAATCCCGTCCAGGCTCAGGCTGAACTTAAGGTCGGCAACTTCTATTTCAGGAAGGGCAATCACCGCGCAGCCGCCGCCCGCTTCCGGGAGGCGGCGAAATGGAATGAGAACTTCGCCGAAGCCTACCTGCGCCTGGGCGAGGCTTGCCAGAGACTGAAGGACGAGGCCTGCTACCGCCCGGCCTACGAGAGGTTCCTCGCGCTGGCGCCCGAGGACAAGGAAGCTGCTCGCATCCGCAGGTTACTAACCAGCAAGCGGTAATCGTATTTTGGCTTGATTTGGGCCGCGGATGGCCGCCGCCAGCCGCCGCACGCCCTCCTGCCAGTCCGGGTACAGGTTGACATACTGAATCTCGCGGCTGATGCGCGCGGGAACCGGACAATCCTCCAATCGCACGGGCAGGAGGAAGCTTCGGTCCAGCGGCACACGGGCGGCGCAGTCAAGCGCGTACCGCAGTTCGGCCTGGAACTGGCTCTTCTTGCGGACCGCTTTCTGCGAGAGGCAGGCGACGAAGAAATCGCTGACTTCGATGGCCTGCTGGATGGCGCGGGGCCAGTTCTGGCCGGGCAGCAGCTTCTTGCGGTCCAGCCAGGGGTCGAAGCCGTGCCGTCGCAGATCGTCGTAGAGCCGCTCGGCGGGTTCCAGGTCCTCGATCACGTAGGCGATGAAGACCTTGGGGCCGCCGGCGGGGATGAAGTCGTAGCCTCCGGCGCGCCGCAAGAAAACCCCCAGGCCGTCGATCTCGACCGAGTCAGCCTCTTCCAGGCACTGCCGCAGCAGCCGGACAAGCTGCTCACCGTTTCCTGGCACTGCGGGCGGTCTCCTTGGCCTTCTGCTTGTCGAACTCGAAGCCAGGCCTTTCTCCCGGGGTGAAGGTGCCCAGGCCGGGCAGGGGCACGGGTTTCCCTCGTTTGAGTTCGGCCAGTATGTCGTGGATTATCCGGTCCAGCCGGTCGGCGGCGGCGGCCCGGGAGAGCCGCGCCTTGCGCGCCAGGCGCGCGGCCAGGTCCTGTTTCCTCATGCCGCTCTCATGCTAGCAGCGGAGTCGGGCTCCGCCGGCGGAGCGGCCGTGCACAGCGATCCGCCGCTTCGGTGCAAGTGTAAGAGGACAATTTACATAGCCGCGCACTTCCGGAGCGGATCGCGGCAAGACCGCTCGTGATCCGGGCCGGCGGCCGCGGCGTCGGCTATGATGGTGGTTGAGTCGGGGCGTAGCGCAGCCTGGTAGCGCACCTGCCTTGGGCGCAGGGGGTCGCTGGTTCAAATCCAGTCGCCCCGACCATTTTACGGCTCTTGGGCTCTTGGTCATTAATGGGGGCAGTTCCCACCTCTGACCGTCAAGAACACATT